>NZ_OY762653.1:2607536-2925055 GCF_963666195.1 Trichococcus shcherbakoviae | reverse complement strand
AATTCGTAGCCAAGCTTCGACCGGGTATCTTCTTGGATGATCCCTTTGATGATCAAAGAAGTTTCTTGCGTCAGCGATTTTGCGACGTCGAACAATTCTTCGCCTACATCATTTTTCATAACGATGCCTTGGAAATAATGGGCGCCGTCACGCAATTGCAGAAAGGCGATTTTTCCGCTGCTTCTTTTGTTGGTTACCCAAGCGCCTATGGAAATCTCTTGCCCCAGGTATTCTTTCGCTTGATCCATTGTGATAAGTGTCAATCTAGTTTGCCCCTTTTCCCATAAAAAACAGCTTATTTTTTATGGGTTTCGATAAATTTTTTGATGCGATCTACTGCTTCTGCGAGTAGTTCTTCTCTAACAGTATAACTTATTCTGGCGTAATCAGGGTACCCAAAACCATCGCCTGAAACCAAAGCGACATTTGCCTCTTCAATCAGAGCCAGCGTAAAGTCTTTCACTTCCTCAAAACCGCACATTTCGGCAGCTTCCCTCACGTTAGGGAACAGATAAAAGGCTCCTTGAGGTTTTGTGACTTTGAAACCAGGAATGCTCGCAACAAGCGGATAGAAGAAGTTCAGGCGTGCCTCGAATGCTGCACGCATTTCCTCAACAAAATCTTGCGGTCCGGTCAATGCAGCAAGCGCGCCATATTGGCTCGGTCCGGCAGGGTTGCTTGTCGAATGGCTGGACAATTCGATCATTTTACTGATGATTTCAGCATTCCCGATGGCATATCCGATTCTCCAGCCTGTCATTGCGTAGGTTTTGGAGATTCCGTTGATGATGATCGTTTGGTTCTTGATTTCTTCTGATAGGGAAGCGATTGAGATGGCTTCATTTCCGTTATAAGTCAGTCGGTAGTAAATTTCATCTGCGATGATCAAGACATCGTGTTCAACCGCCCACTCGCCGATCGCCTTCAGTTCTTCAGGCGTATAGATCATGCCTGTAGGATTCGACGGCGAATTCAAAAGCAAAGCAACCGTTTTTTCGGTGCGGTGGTTTTCCAGATCTTCAACAGTCAGTTTAAAGCCTTTTTCAGGTGCTGTTTCGACAAGAACGTTGACGCCGCCAGCCAGTTTGATCTGTTCCGTATAGCTTACCCAGTACGGCGCAGGGACGATGACTTCATCTCCGGGATTAAGAATGACTTGGAATAGCGCAAACAAGGCATTTTTGGCACCTTCAGTCACGATGACCTGATTGACGGCGAAAGTGACTCCGTCATACTTCTGATGATAATCCACAATCGCTTGACGCAATGGCAGGATACCGGCAGTCGGGGTGTAGTGGTTTGCTTTGTTTGATTGGATCGCCTCTACTGCAGCATTCAGAATTGAAACGTGCGTATCGAAGTCCGGCTCCCCTACGGTCAAGTTCAGGATATCCTTCCCTTGCGCTTTCATGACGTTGACTTTAGCTGACGTTGCCAATGTCGGGGATTCGCTTATTTTTTTCATTCTTTCAGAAATTTTTACCATCTCAATCACTCCAATTTATATGTTTTCTATATCTTTGAGCCATTTACCAGAAATAGCGGATATCAAATAGTAACCAATCGTATCATTTGCATTTTTGTAGGTGACTTCCCAAACCGGTTCTTCGTTCTCCATCCCCAGTCTTGCCTCCAGAATCCGCTCAGGGTTCTTGTCCGCCTGAGTGATTGACTTGGCTTCGCTTTCAGTGATGACTTCCGCTGTGTTCAGAATAGTGGTTTCACCGCCGTCTTTCTTGATGATGACATACAATTCTTCATTGTTGTCATCGATGCCGGCCAGTGTGAAATACGTCTCCGATCCATTGTACCAATAAAAATCCTGTACTTTCTGGATATTGGCGTTCGCTTCCGCAATGGCGGTTGCTTCTTTCTCCGCTTGCAGTATCGGCTGCTGGCTTCGGTAAAATATCGTGTAGGAGCTGACGATCATCAGGAAAAGAAGCACAATCGTCCCAACAATGACATTCTTCTTCACATCTTCCACTTCCTTATCCTTGGTTGAAATTTTAATCGCAATCTCACCTAATTGTTAATGATACCTTAAACTGCATGCTGATGGAATATCCCACCGCATTATTTTTTCAGAAATTCTTGAATTTCTGCATTTATTTCCGTTTGATTGGCTACTTTTATCCCTACACCCTCCGGAAGCATCTGTAGCATCCGTTTGGAATAGTTGCTTTTGATCAACCTGTCGTCCAGGCAAATGACGACGCCTTTCGTATTTCTGGAGCGGACGAGCCTGCCTATCCCCTGTTTCAGACGGATCATCGCTCGCGGAAGAAACTCTTCATAGAATGCCTTCTTTCCTTTATCCTGGTGATACACTTGCAAGGCAGCATTTTCCGGACGATGCGGCGGATCGAACGGCAGTCTGGTGATCACTAGGATCTCAACAGCTTGATCGGAAAAGTCGATGCCTTCCCAGTAAGAAGCAGAACCCAGCAAAATGGCAGCATCGGCCGACATGAAGCGATTGTGCATCCTTCTCCGGCTGCCGGAGAAGCCTTGAGCGAGTACTTCCGTTCCCGGGAATCCGGAAGAGGCAGCATTTTTGAGTTGGTTATGGACTTCCTCCAGCAAGCGATTGGATGTGAATAAAACCAAAGCTTTGCCTTGTTGCGGGAGTACGATTTCCTGCATCGTAGCAACAATCTGTTTGGCCGCTTGTTTGTCGTCCAATGAGGTGATGGCAGCGATGTCCGTCGGAAGGAAAATCCGCAAGCGTTCGCTCAACTTGTAGGGTGAAGCAAAATACGCTTCCTGCAATTCCACTTCGCCGATTTTGTTTTTGAAATAGTCAAGCGAGTCATCCACTTTGAGCGTCGAACTCAAATAAACGGTTCTGCTGAATCGCTCTTTTATTTTGGAATGGATTTCATCCGACAAATCGATCTGGTTGATTTCGATCACCAACGAAAGCAGGTCATTATTCCAGGAATAGTGCAGGACATGATAGGTGCCTAAGCGCTCTTCAGAAAAATACTGCAGATTGATTTGGACCGCATCCAAGTCATCCACCAATGCCTTAGCGCGCGGACCCATAACCGGATCATTCCTCAAGCCGGCTTTGTCCAGGCAACGCATGGCGGCAAGTCTTGTCTCCTGTATGTACTTGTGCATTTTCTTGAAGTTTTTCTTCATTCCATTTTCAATCTGGAAATTCTCATCGAGATAAACTTCACCCTTTTCCCCCACCTCATGGATCAGGGAACGCATCAATACTTCTTCTGAATGAGCACATTCCTGCTGCAGTTGATCAATCGCAAATTCGAGGTTGAACAAATCATAGTCCAGGGAATCTCCATTCGGAGACTTCTCTATTGCCTCGCGATAATCCCGCAGGAAGTAGCCGAAGCGTTTCAATCGCCGTTTCAGGATGGACAGGGCCACGCTTTTCTTGTGCGCATCCTGATAGATGCGCGGGAACTGATGCGCCTCATCAAGGATCAGGTTTATTGATGCACAATGGTCAAAAATAGCCAGATCATCGATGTGATGACTCAAAAATGAATGGTTCGTGACGATCAGGCTGGATTGTTCCGCTTTCTTGTTGTTGAAGGCAAAAAAATCATCATCTGCCCATTTCCCCTTCAAAGGGGCCTCGTGACTTTCGAAGGTCAGCTTTTCCCAGAGAAAATCAAAGTTCTGGGCTTGGCTCAGTTCGCTGATATCCCCGGTTTCCGTCTCAGTCAACCAGACATAGATGCTCATCATAATCAAGGATTCTTTTTTGGTGAGGGCTTCCAAGGTCAATGCGGCCAATTTCTCCAGATGGACGATGTTCGTCTTCCCTTTCAATGAGCTTACCTGCAACTCGAACGGCAGCATTTTGCGCAACCGGGTCATCTCGTTATCCATGATCTGTTCCTGCAAAAGGAGTGTAGAGGTGCTGATTAGGACTTTATTTGCGGGAGTCGCCTGATAAGCTGCAGGCAACAGATAGGCCAAAGTCTTCCCGATGCCAGGCGCAGCCTCGATTGCCAGATTTTGGGAAGTTTCGGCTTGGTGGAAGTCAAAAAGCGATTGCATCATCTCAATCTGCTCTGAACGGATTTCCAACCCGTGATTTTCCATCAGGCTTTTGGCCACTTCCGAGAAATCTGAAATTTCTTTTTCCCTGTAAGCGGTCTGTTCCAAGAGTATGTCCTTTTCTTTCAGCGCCAACCCATTTTTGACGTAGATTTTCTGAGGCAGGGGCGAGCGCATCTCTTTGGCGATTTCATAGCTTTCATAGAAAAAGGAATCGTTGTCCACCTGACAATGCGCCGATAAGAAATTCAACTTTTCAAGCGTGACCAACGGCAAGTTGTTGGCCTTCTCCTTCAATTGGAGGAAAAGTTCCGCAGTTGCATGCGCATCGCTCGCGGCATCATGGGCACTGTCATGCGTGAGCAAAAAATGATTCGATAAATCACCCAACCGATAACTGGATAAGGTCGGATACAGGATTTTCGTCAACTCAACCGTGTCCATCGCGCGCAGCGAAAGCGGCGGCATGCCGACTTCATGGAAGGAGTTTTCCAAAAAATGGTAGTCGAAATGCACGTTATGCGCTACAAAAATGCAACCTTCCAACGTGTTATAGATGAAATCACAGACGTCTTCAAAATAGGGCGCTTCTTTGACGTCCTTGTTCCTGATTCCCGTTAACTTCTCGATGACATCCGGGATTTTTCTGCCTGGATTGATGGTTATATTGATTTCCTGAACTATTTTGCCGGCCTGAAGCAAGGTACACCCGAATTGAATGATCCGATCCCCTCGCTTGAAGCTGGATCCCGTTGTCTCTAGATCGACAATGGCATAGGTTTTCTTCATAAAAACAATCTCCTAAATAAACAGAAGCTTCTCCTGTTCCGGTATTTCTTTCTGCAAGGCTTTCCCTGAAAATATCTCATAAAAACAGGAGCCTCTCCGATCAAACTGTGCATTGTATGCAGCTGAACTCATTATATCCTAAGTCGTGGCTGTTGTTACTGGAAAATCGATAATTATCGGTTTTTTTTGATCGCTTGCAGGGATAGGTTGCCCAACCGACATCACAAAAATGGGCCCTCGCTTTATCAGCAAGGGCCCATTTTTTAAGATCCATTAAACGATGTCAGGATAGATATCTTTCACATTTTTTTCAGGATCGATTACGATATATAATTTGTTTTCGGATGAAACGGATGAAGATTGGTGTTCATTGTCGAATCCGTCGGTATCCGTAGCTTTATATGGGAAGTAGATGCGGTCCACTTCCACAATGACGTCGGATTTTGGGTGATCCTCATCTTGGTACAGGATATCCATTTTTTCGATGTCTTGATGGCTCGCAACGCGCTCGAACATGCCTTGTTCAAGTCCGCCCAAGTTGATATCGCTCGTATTGACGTGATCCGCTTCTTGGTTAATTTCGATACGCAAAGATTCGCAAGGATGGATTTCTTGGAAATCACTGTTTCCGATTCGGCCGTAGCTCGTTGTTACTTGTTTGATCCATAGATCCCCGATATATTCACGCTTGATCGTCCATGTTTCGCCGTTTCTAAAAATAAATCTCAAACCTGTCATTACTTTTTTCATCGAAATCACTCCTGATATATTTACTTTTTGAATATGTAACTATTTTATCATATTTTTTATCAAGTGGGTACCAATACACTTCCGATGATGAGAAAAAAAGTAAGTTAAGCTACTGCAGACTAGCCATGAATTCATTTGCGTTGACGACAGCCCTTGTGTGCTTCGCCGATGCGATTTCATGACCTTGCGAATGGGCTGCGCATTCGAAGAAATATTTGTTTCCTCTGTGCTCCGTCACTCTGACCGTCACCGTGATTTCTGCGTGGATGGGAGATGCTTTTTTATGATGCAGATCGCAGTGTATCCCGACTGTCGTATCGCCTTCGGAAAGATGTTCCTTAACGATTCCCATGCAGGCATTTTCGATCATGGCCAGCAATGCCGGCGTTGCCAGGACCGGCAACGTCCCTGAACCGATTTCGGAAGCCAAATCCTTTTGCCCGACGGTATAAACGGCTGCGAATGTCTCATCCAAATAAATCATCCTTCTTTTCATAATGAAATCCCTGATTGCGGGGTGACTATTCTCCAGTTTGTTTGCCAGGACCAGCGTTTTCAATTCTTCGAATATCTCACCCACGAAAGGACCGCCACGTTGGATGCCCAGCAAGGAAAGCAGTTCTTTTCCGTCCAAGGCCAAATCTTTCAGTGTATGGATCGGCATGGATTCATTCAATTCGATCAAATTTTCGCTCTGGTTCGGCAAACCGAACCCTTCGATGATGGCTTCTATCTGCATGGCGATTTCGATTCCTGTTTCGAACAGGAGCGGATAGTCCCAGAATTGTTGCAGGCGTTTGTTGAGTGCCTGCACGCCTATGCGTATATCCATGATTTCCTTGCGGGAACACTTCCATTGGCGCAAAAACGGCTCGATCGCTTCGTCCTTCAGATCAAGGAAATGGATCAATACGGTCCAAGCGATGGTCGTCCCTTTGAATTGCAGCGGGAAAAGGGCCAAATCGATCAATGCCTTCTCCCGATTCTGGAAGCCGGGACACATCTGGAATAACCGTGTTTCGACAAAAAACTTGATTCCGCCC
Source organism: Trichococcus shcherbakoviae (assembly GCF_963666195.1). Classification (NCBI taxonomy): domain Bacteria; kingdom Bacillati; phylum Bacillota; class Bacilli; order Lactobacillales; family Carnobacteriaceae; genus Trichococcus; species Trichococcus shcherbakoviae. The sequence goes on along the minus strand of NZ_OY762653.1, from coordinate 2,918,438 downwards.
TTGCGGTTCCTTCCGATCAGAAGCTTATTCCACTCTTCGCGAACGCGCTCCACCGCGATTTTTGAAAGAAGCGGATGGTACTCGATGATGGCTTCCTTCGTCGCTTGCTCGATTTCAAAATCCAACTGGCTCACAAATCTGGCTGCGCGCATCATGCGCAAGGCATCTTCCCTGAAGCGCTCTTCCGGATTGCCGACTGCCCGAATCAATTTGTTCGCCAAGTCCTCCTGCCCGTTGAAGTAGTCTTTGATGTTCCCGTGGCGGTCGATTGCAATCGCATTGATCGTAAAGTCGCGCCTTTTCAAATCGTCCTGCAGACTGCGCACATACTGGACTTTTTCTGGTCTGCGGAACTTCTCATACTTTGATTCTGTCCGGAAAGTTGTTATTTCGTATGTCTCGCGCTCATGTAAAACCATCACCGTTCCATGTTGGATGCCTACATCAAAAGTGATCGGGAAAATCCGCTGAATTTCTTCAGGCATAGCGCTCGATGCGATGTCGACATCCGAAATATCCAGATGCAGCAGCGTATCGCGCACACTTCCCCCAACAAAGTAGGCTTCATATCCAGCCCGTTCGATGGCTTCGATGATTGGTATCGCTTTTTGAAATTCCGGTGCGTTTATGATCATAGGAAGTTTTCCAATCCATAGATCAGGCGATCCATTTCCATTACTTTTCTGCAGGAAAGGGCTACACCATTCATGAAAGAGTCGCGGTCATATGAATCATGGCGGATGATCAAACCTTCCCCCGCACTGCCGAATTGTACTTGTTGATGCGCGACCAAGCCCGGTAATCTGACACTGTGGATTTTCATGCCATGGTAATCTGCCCCTCTTGCGCCTTCAATCAATTCTTTCTCTTCCGGATGCCCTTGTGGATGATCGCCTCTCACTTCGTAGATCAATTCGGCTGTTTTGATGGCTGTGCCGCTTGGCGCATCCAATTTGTTCTCATGATGCAATTCCATGATTTCCACATCCGGGAAATATTTCGCTGCTTTTGCTGCGAATTCCATCATCAACACGGCACCGATCGCAAAATTTGGCGCAATCAAGCCGCCCAGCCCCAACTCTTTTGAGTAGTTGGTCAATTCCTCAAGTTGTTCGCTGGAAAAGCCGGTAGTGCCGATTACGGGGCGCATCCCGTTTTCAAGGGCGAAACGTGTGTTGTCATAGGCTGCATCCGGTCTTGAAAAATCGATCCAAACATCAGCATCGACTTCCTTGACGAGGGTCGCTTTGTCACTGAATACTTTCACAGGATGTCCGGCATATTGCGGTAATTCATCCAGTTGCTTTTCTGCTGCGAAAGGATCGTATACAGCCGCCAAAATAAAATCTTCCTGACGCAAGACCATATTTGTGCACGCGGTCCCCATTTTGCCTTTAAAACCCGAAACTACAATTTTCATTCTGCACGTTCCCTTCCGTTTAACGCTGCCGGCACGCTTTTTCCGCGCCGTATCCGCGTTGTATCAGATCATATTTTTTTCTTCCAACTCTTTTAATTCTTTCGTGAACTTCCTGAAGCTGGTTTCATCGTATTGGATCAGCGCGATATCGATCTGTTTTTTCAGATAATGGATGCGATCCTTCACCGCCAACTTTTCCAATGATTTTTCTACAATTTCTTCCAGATCCTTATCGAAAATTTCGGAGTCTTGGATGTAAGGATTGTCCTCCAGAACACCAAAAAATGAAAGGACTTGGTAGGATTGATCAAAGAACAACTCCAGATAAAAATCCTCTTTCCAATTCAAGCGCAGATCGTGGAATGCCTGTTCGGGATCTTCGAATGTCTTTCCGTCTTTATAGTACATGAAGGCATCTTTCGGATTTCCGACTACAGCAAACCCCATTCCTCTGTTCGTTGTATGGACTTCCTCGATCAGATGGATATTCTTCAACAAAATCTCATGATTGAGCAGATAATTGAGTATCCAAAGAGACTCTCTGCGCTTCAATTGATAATTCTGAATAAACCAAGAAATAAAATTTTTTTTCTCCTCCAAAGTAGGATTCATCATTTTAAAACCTCCTATCCGATGGGATGATGACTTATTGATCTGAATCGTGCAGATCATCATGGAGTTGAAGCAACTCAATGTTGGCCGGATAAAGAGCCAAACCTTGGTGGATGACCTCACTCAATTTTTCCCAATTGCCTTCTTCTCTCAAGAATGCTGCATACTCCAGTAAAAAGGACTCATTATCGTCAAAATGCGGATAAGCCGCCATGTATTCTTTGTTTGCCGAATCGTATTCCTCCAAGGCATTATGACTGGCTGCCAGCAACCAATTGTATTGCGGATCGTTGTCTTCCTGCTCTGCCCGGTCTGCAATATAAGCTACCAATTCCTCAAATCTCCCTTGTTTCAGCAACAGATTCCCCAAGGCCAAATGGATACTGGAAAGGTCCGGTTCAAGTGCTGCCGCTTCGCGCAAATTACGTTCCGCATCCTGCTCCCGGTTCAGCTTCAATTGCAAGCTGGCTGCTGTCGTGTAAAATTCATGTTGATAAGGATTCCGCAGGATGGCCTGTTCCAAAACAGCAAGCGCTTCTTCCAACTCCAATTCAGCCTCAAGCGCATTCGCCAAGTACAGGTAAGCGCTCAGGTAAGCATTGTCTGCTTCGAGCAATTTATTAAAAATGGTGATGGCGCGCGCATATTCCTTGAGTTGGAAATAGGTGAAGCCGAGTTGGAAATAACTGTCCGGGAAATGTTCATCAGCCGGGATTTTTTCCAGATACTCCAAAGCTTTCTCGAATTCGCCGATGGCATTGTGGCAGTCGCCCAGGAAAAAATTCAGTTGCGTTTCGGATGCGATTTCTCCGTTTCCGTATGAAAGTTCCTCATAGATTGGGATCGCCTTCTTGTACTCCCCGATCGAATGGTAAAGTTGCGCCAAGGCATAATCCAATATGGGTTCATCCGGCAACAGCGCCATTGCTTCAAAAATTTTCTTTTCGCTGACTTCGTAGAGTCCCTGCACTTGATAAGCATCAGCCATCGTCAACAAAGCTTGCGGGTATACGTCGCTTTCTTTATCGATTGTTAGGAGGATATCCAAAGCTTGATCGTAATCGTCTTCGTCGATGGCGATTTCTGCCAAGGCGATATTCCACTCCTGTATCTGGGGGGCCAGGTAGTTCAATGCTCCATATGCCTCTTTTGCTTCACTCAAGAAGCCCAAGGCATGCATCGTTTCCGCCAATTCGGCCAAATCAGCGCTGTTGTTCTCCAGGACGGATTGCTCAACTGATTGTTTGAACAGTTGGACAGCCGCATCCAAATCATTCTTTTGAATGGCTTCTATCATTGCATGTGCGTCATTATTCATTCGTCTACTGCTCCTTCAAATGCACTCTTTTTGCTGGTGCTCTTCCTTTACATTTTATCATAAAGTTCAGCATCTGTATCTATTTGTTCCTCAGGCTTTTCTCCGTCAAGGCCACAGCAAACGTCCCTGAAAGACTCGCTCATCAATGCCCAAAAAAAATAAAGCTGAAGCCCCGTAAGGCCTCAACTTCATTTTTACCGATTATTTAACTGCATCTTTCAATGCTTTACCTGGTTTGAATGCAGGGATTTTGCTTGCTTCGATTTGGATTTCTTCCCCAGTTTGAGGATTGCGTCCTTTACGAGCTGCACGATCACGAACTTCAAAATTACCAAAACCGATGACTTGAACTTTTTCACCGTCTTTTAATGCTTCTTGAATCACTTCAAATAATGCATCAACGCTTGCTGTAACATCCTTTTTAGTCAAGTTTGTTTTTCCAGCAACTCTTTCGATTAATTCAGCTTTGTTTGCCATGTTGTCCTTTCACCTCCTTTAAAGAAGAAGAATACATGCTTTCTTTGATAACACAACAAAACATGGAATAACTATTTTTGAGTGGTCCAAAAACAGTTCTGAAATACCGCAGTCCAATTGAAAAGATATTTCTAATAAAGAATATCACACAAACCGTGCTACTGCAACGATTATAGTGGATTTAATGCCTTCGGGAAGGTAATTTATTTTTTTTGTCGGGCAATCAAATGGAATGGTGTCCCTTCGAAATCAAACGAATCCCGAATTCTGTTTTCAAGGAAACGCTCATAAGAGAAATGCAGTAATTCCGGGTCGTTGACAAAAACAACAAATGTCGGCGGTTTTACGGCCACTTGCGTCATATAGTAAATCTTCAAACGACGGCCTTTGTCGGATGGCGTCGGATTGTGCGCGACAGCGTCCATCAGGACATCATTCAACAAGGATGAAGAAATACGGCGGTTTTGATTTTCGCTGATTTCCTTGATTTTAGCAGGAATATTGGACAATCGCTGTTTCGTTACAGCGGAAACATACATAATCGGTGCATAGGAAAGATACTGGAACTCTTTGCGGATTTTTTCCTCGAATTCCTTCATTGTATGATTGTCTTTTTCCAATGTATCCCATTTGTTCACGAGGATGATGATTCCTTTGCCTGCTTCATGCGCATATCCGGCAACTTTTTTGTCCTGCTCCTGGATGCCCTCTTCTGCATTCAGTACGACCATAACGATATCCGAACGCTCAATGGCACGGATGGCACGCATGACGCTATATTTTTCCGTGGACTCGTAGACTTTACCTTTTTTGCGGATTCCGGCTGTATCGATCATCCGGAATTTTGCACCTTCATCATCAACGAACATCGTATCGATAGCGTCACGTGTTGTGCCTGCAATGTTCGATACGATTACGCGCTCTTCTCCCAAAATGGCGTTCACCAAGGAAGATTTGCCTACATTCGGACGGCCTATAAAGCTGAAGTTGATGATGCCTTCTTCTTCCGCATTCTCTTCTTCTGATGGGAAATTCGCTACAACCGCATCCAGCAGATCTCCAAGACCTAAGCCGTGGCTACCAGATACAGGATAGGGTTCGCCTAATCCCAGACTGTAAAAATCGAATATTTCGGCGCGCATTTCCGGATTATCCACTTTGTTTACCGCCAATATGACAGGTTTATCTGATTGGTACAGGATTCTTGCGACGTTTTCATCTGCATCCGTCACGCCTTCCCTGACGCATGTCAAAAAGATGATGACGTCGGCCTCTTCGATCGCCACCTGCGCCTGCAATTTGATTTGGCTCATAAAAGGCTCATCCGTGATATCGATCCCGCCTGTATCGATGATATTGAATGTTTTGCCCAACCATTCTCCTTTTGCATAAATTCTGTCGCGTGTGACACCTGATACATCATCGACTATGGAAATTCTCTCTCCTGCCAGTCTATTGAATATTGTTGATTTCCCTACGTTTGGTCTGCCTACTATGGCCACTACTGGATTTGGCATCTAACCTCCGCCTTTCTTTTCCTCTACAACACAAAACTTTTTGGGTATTTGCTCACTGTGTATGGTTTTCTCAATGTTTTCGTCCATGTCAGTTATAACACACATCCGTCAATAATAACAACAAAAAAAGGGCATGGATGGAATTCCATGCCCTCACATGTTCATTTTCCTTGCTGATTAGGCTTCAGAATCGTCTTTCAAACCTGAAAGCTTGTCGCCTAATAAATCTGCTAATGTGAAGTTTCCGTCTGAATCGTCAGCAACATATTCTTCAGTTTTTTTCTCTTTTTTCTCTCTTTTCTCTTCAGCTGCAGGTGCTTCATTCACAGCTTTTTCTTCCAAAGCCTTGATGCTTAAAGATAGGCGTTGCTCATCTTCTTTTGCATCCAACACTTTGACTTGAATTTCTTGGCCTTCTTGCAGTACTTCATGCGGAGTCGCAATGTGTTGATGGGAAATTTGGGAAATGTGCACCAAACCTTCAACGCCAGGGAAAACTTCCACGAATGCACCAAAGCTTGTCAAACGTTTGACAACACCAGTCAATACAGCTCCGATAGGTGCTTTTTCAGCGATCGCATTCCAAGGACCAGCCAATGTGTCTTTGATGCTTAACGATACACGGCCATTTTCTTTGTCGATGGATAAAATTTTGACTTTGACGGCTTGGCCGATCACCAAAACGTCACCAGGATTCTTCACGTGCTCATGGGCAATTTGAGAGATGTGGACCAAACCATCCACGCCGCCTAAATCGACGAACGCACCGAAGTTGGTCAGACGAGCGACAGTTCCTTCGACAATGTCTCCGGCTACCAATTCGTCCATCAATTTGCCTTTATTGGCTTCTTTTTCTGTTTCCACAACCGCTTTATGCGATAAAATCAGGCGGTTTTCGCTAGGTTCAAGTTCAACAATCTTGAAGGTCATTACTTTACCTTTATAAGAACTGAAGTCTTCAACAAAATGGTCTTCTACCATTGAAGCCGGAACAAAACCTCTCACGCCGACATCAACGACCAATCCGCCTTTAACGACGTCTTTGACTGGCGCTTCGATGATTTCGTTGTTTTCGAATTTATCTTGGATATCTTTCCAAACGATTTTAGCATCAACGCGACGCTTCGAAAGTAAAAAGCTTCCATTTTCTTTATCTTTGATTTGTTTTATGACAACCAGATCCACAACGTCACCTACGTTTAGGATTTCTGTAACTTCGTCGAATGGTTTTGCAGATAATTCGTTGTAAGGAATAACCCCTTCAACCCCGCCCCCAATGATTCCTACGATGGCTTGTCTATCTTGGATGCTTAAAACTTCCCCCTTGACAGTATCGCCCACCTCAATGGATAATGCTTCATCCAACACATCTTGCATAGTCTGCTCAACATTATTGGACTCTTCTTCATTTAATTCTGGGTTTTCAATGTAATCTGACATGTAACTATTCCTCCTAAAAGTCTGCGGCAACCGATTGGCTAGTTCCCTTAACTCCCTCACCTTTCGGTTAAGAAATTAATCCTTGACTCTATATTTTTGAAAGCGTAATACTGCATACAATCATTCTAACATCTTTGCTTAAAATCGTCTAGTATTGTTAATCCAATGTTTGTAAGGGTTTTAGGTTCGCTTCGATAATGCCGAGAATCCTCTTCACCACTTCGTCGATTTCCAGGTGTGTTGAGTCCAAAACGATGGCATCATCCGCTTTTTTCAACGGTGAAATCGTCCGCGTGCTGTCCAAATGGTCGCGGCGCTTCATGTCCTCCGTCAGCTCTTCCAAAGAAGTGGTCATACCCTTCGCTGTGTTCTCTTTGTAGCGGCGCAGCGCTCTTTCTTCGGCTGTCGCTGTCATGAATATCTTAACCTCAGCATCAGGCAATACGACAGTACCGATGTCCCTGCCGTCCATAACGACGCCGCCGGACCGCGCGATACTTTTCTGGCGGGCAACCATCTCTTCACGCACTTTCGCGTACGATGAAATCAAGGAGACGTTTTGGGTCACCTGCTCCGATCTGATCGCTTCGGTCACGTCCTCCTCATTCAGGTAAACACGCTGCATTTCGTTTTCAGCAGTCGAAAAGGTTATCCTGATTCCTTGCAGCAACTTATGCAATGCTTCTTCATCATGGAGATCGCCTCCGGTGGATAAAGCTGCATAAGTCAATGCGCGGTACATCGCACCTGTGTCCAGATAAATGTAGCCCAACTTTTCCGCAACTTTCTTTGCGATGGTGCTTTTTCCGGCCGATGCTGGACCATCAATGGCAATATTCATTTTTTTCACAATAAACCTCCAACTTTGTTCTGTACGATTTCATCGAAAAAGCCGCCTTGTCAGACGGCTTTCGTTATTTAACTTTCAATGCCATACCGATTTGTGCTTCTGTGCTGCTCAACCCGTTGGCCTGCATCAATTCATCCAATGTCATCCCATGGTTCAGAGCGATCCGGTAAAGGTTGTCGCCTGCTTGGATGGTGTATGAATTGTTGTATACCCCGGTAGTCGTTTCCGGTTCTTTAACTGTTTCAACCGGTGTTTCGACCACTGCAGGCGCGGCGCTCGAACTTGGTGTTTCCGCAACCGAAGATTCAGGCTCCACTGTGCTCTCCACAACTTCGCTCGAAACTTCTTCTGAAGACGCTTCTTCACTGCTTTCAACGCTGGAGCTGGCCACTCGCTTGTTGATCATCACTTGTTCAGCACTCTTGGGTGCTGGAGTATTTTGATTCTGTTTGTTAAAATAGATGGTTGCAAAAGGAATAATCAGAATAGCCAAAAAGAGAAACAGCAATACTTTTAATAGAGGTGCTACTTCTTTATTTTTTGTATTTCTGGCCGAACGTGAATACTGCCGGCTCTTCAGATTTTCATCTTCGCCGAATTTACGTGACCATGGCTCTCCATTATTGCGATTGCGATTCTTTTTATCCATTCGGGTTCCTCCTATAAGTGATTCATGCTAATTGTAGCACATTTTCGCAATTTTTGGGTTAAATTTTATAAAAGAAAAAGGTCGGAAAGGATTTTTCGCCAATGCGGCGCTTCTGTTGTTGGAACCGTATTTCTCGACCTGAAGTCCCCAGCTGGCGTTGGATCATCGTCCCCGCAGCTATCACAGCAGTGTTCCGGTTTGCCGAGACTGTTTTTCCCGAAATAAGCGGAGATATAGTCACGTTTGCATGTGTCGGTTTCGGCAAATCCCTTCATGCTCTTCAGCAAGTTTTTCTTCAGATCGTGGCGGCCCGCGATAAAATGCTTCGCTTCCGCTTTAGTGAAATTTTGACGCAGGATATGCAACAACAAGGTGTGCTCGGTCGGACTCCCATATTCCGGATTGATCGCTTTATTTTTGAGGACACTTTCAATCGCATAATCGTTCGGAAAATCGCTTTGCAGCATCTTCACTTTAAAATTGAAGTCCGTTTCCGAATACAACAGTACCGCCGTGCTTTGTTGCCCGTCCCGCCCGGCTCTCCCGATTTCCTGCACATATTCCTCAAGCGAATTAGGCATATGGTAATGGATCACGTAGCGGATGTTCGGCTTATTGATTCCCATTCCGAATGCGCTGGTGGCGCAGATGACGTCCAATTCATCCTGAAGGAATTGATGCTGGATGGTGATCCGATCTTCATTTGTCCGGTCGGCATGATAGGCTTCCGCGCGCAAATTTGTTTTTTTGCGGATCATGAATGCTACAGCGTCAGCTTGTGCCTTACTGGAGAAGTAAATGATGCCCGGAGATGGATATTTCCCCAAAAGGTCCAGGAGGTACTCATTTTTCCCTTCTGGAGGCACTGCAGCGACTTTGTAGTATATATTAGCACGGTCGACCGGTCCCTCGAATACGTTCAAGTCATTCCCGTCGATATGCAGGGACCCGATGATATCGTCCATCACGGCCGGCGTCGCTGTCGCGGTGAGCGCCAATGTCAGAGGATTGCCCAATGCTCGCCTTGCTGCGCCCAAAAATAAATAATCGGAACGGAAATCCAAACCCCACTGGGAAATGCAATGCGCCTCATCGACCACAAACAAAGCGAGCGGGATCTGCTTGAGTTTGTTCAATACAACTTGGTTCTGCAGCATCTCGGGGGAAAGGAACAAAAACTTGATCTGATCCAGGTTGCTCAATAATCTTTGCCTTTCTTCGAACTGCAGCATGCTGTTCAATGACGCCGTCCTTTTTTCACCCATGAATTTCAGTTGGGCGACTTGATCTTCCATCAAAGACAACAGCGGCGAAACGATAACGACAATCCCCTCCAAAAGGTAGCCACTCAACTGGTATATCAAGGATTTCCCTGTTCCCGTCGGCAGAGTCGCCAATGTGTGCTTGCCTGCCAAAACGGATTGGACGGGCTCCAATTGCCCTTCCTTGAATGCCGTGTAGCCGAAATATTTCTGAAGTTCCGATTTCAATTGTGCTTCATCCATGTTTAGCAGCAACCTCACTTCTTATTTGTATCAAGCGGGACTCGAAAAAGTTGATTCCGGGAAATACTTTTTGGATTTCCCGGTAATCGACACGAACTTTGTGTTCCACGAGTTGTTGCAGATACTGCATTTTTTCCTTATCCAAAAATTCTTGCGTCGGAAATCCCGGATAGATCAGGGCGATTTCGGCGAAATGATCTTGGATCGTGCTCTGTTTCAATCCCCGCATCGAAATGATTTCCTCCATGCCATGTCCGTTCATGAAATAACGCATAGTCGTTTCAGCACTGGCCGAAGCCAAGCCGTTTTCCTTTATCGTCATCTGCCTGACCGAAGAAAGGACGGGGAATTTTTCCGGTTCTTTTTCCAATGCAGCATACAATCTCAGCCAATTTTGGTGCAGCAGTATTTTCACTTCGGCTTCCTCCAACGAGAACAGTCCGGCCATTTGACCGGTTGTTTTCCTCAAATGGCCAGCGCCTTCAAACTGAAGCGCAAAGAGCCCAGCATCCCTCTCAGGCAGCCGTGACAAGTAGATACCCCATTCCTCTCCATAAGCGCGCGCAAAAGTGGCGTTATCTCCGGAATGCTGCGTCAACAAGCGCTTCATCCAAAGTTGTTCCTTCGCTTCCCTCTCAATCGGATGATACTGTTTATTTTTGTGCAGCATTTCGGAAAGGATTTGGATCAGAAACAGCGTCCGGCGACGTAAAACGCCTTGAATGAGCGCAAATTCCATCTGGTTCCCGAGAGAAAAGTGTGCGTGACCGCTTAAAAAATCAGCTTTTTTCGCGCTTCCTGCTTCGGTGAGAAGAAAGCCCTCGCCATCATTGCCGCTGATCAAACCATCCGAAAGTAAACGCTTGAGGCCTTTTTTCAACACTGGCGGTTTCATGCCCGGCATGACGGTGAAATAGGCTTCCAGATCATATTGGCGGCACTGGAGCATGGTGGACACTGTCCGTTTGCCGATCAGGTTATAGAAAAGAGTCGCTTCCTTGATGGGGCGCTCGGTTGAAATGCAATCCAAAAAAAGATACTCTATGTATGTCAAATCTTTCATATCATCACCACCAAATTTTTGTAAAGAAGGTTACTGTATGTATTATACCAAAGTAAATCAGGATAACTGCATCGCTTGTGGACTTTGCCAAATAATTTCACCGGATCTCTTCGACTACACTTCCGAAGGGATAGCTTTCACCAAAATGGATTCGAATGAGGGAAACGCACCGATACCCCCCGAACGATTTGAAGCGTTTTTGGATGCCTACCGCAAATGCCCAACAGGTGCCATCTTGCGCTCAGAATCACCGTTCCCTCCAACGGAACGGAAATCCTGAACTTCTGAACGCTCCTTGCTTCAGTTCAATCCAAAAGAGGCTGCACCCGGAATCATCACTGATTCGGGTGCAGCCTCTTGAATTTGAAATATTCAGATCATTAATCGCAAATTATTACTGAGCAAACGGAACTTTGTTATGCGCCAGCCATGGTTTCAACTTTGGCATCACCAATAGGATGACTGCACTGACGACAAGTCCTTTGATGATATTGAAAGGCACTATGCCAGCCAATACCAGCTCTTTGACAGAACCCATTTCAAAATTCAACAGATACATGTATAACGGGGTGATGATGAACCAGTTGGCTACCGATAAGACAACCGTCAGAACCAAAGTACCCGTCAACAGCGCCAAAATGACGGCTGTTTTTGTTTTAGCTTTGTTCAATAGGTAGTAGACAGGTAACGTGTAAGAGAGCGTCGCCAACAGACTTGCGAAGTCTCCGATTGGATATCCCATATCCCCGCCTGTTTGAAGGTAGTGCAAAACGGATCGGATGACAGCGGAGATGATTCCGCCGGCTGGACCGTAAAGGAAAAATGAAAGCAGGATCGGTAAATCGCTGAAGTCGATCTTCAGATACGAAAATGCTGGAATTACCGGGAATGCGATGAACATCAGCACAAATGCCAATGCCCCAAATAGTGAAATACCGACCAATCTTTTTGTTTTGTTTTGTTGCATGTTAATGAATCCTCCCTGTTGACTGTCTCAGAGATGGGTTTCTCCAAATCCAAAAAGACTCTATTCTTATCATCCGCTAATGGACACATAAAAATAGAGCCTTTGAAATTGCAATCCAAAGAAACCCCATCTTCTTCCATCCAGACTGTACTGTCGGTACTGGAATTACACCAGTTCAGCCCGCAATGAACCATTGCGAGGTCGTGGACTTTTACCACCGGTCGGGAATTTCACCCTGCCCTGAAGACGAATCTTATTATATTTTGTTATACACAAACTATAAGCGATACACAAACGATTGTCAAGAATAATATCACAGTTTCGAGATAAATATTTTCAGACTATCTCTCGATCGCTTTCCTCAACTTGCGTGAAATGGAAAACGGGCCAAGAAAGTCGTCCCAACACCCGGTTCGCTATGGACTTCTATTTCCCCGTCATGAGCTTCCACGATTGTCTTTACGATCGAAAGCCCGATGCCGGTTCCTTTTTGTTTCGAGTAGGTCCGCGATTTGTCATTTTTGTAAAAACGCTCGAAAATGAAAGGCAAACTTTCCGCTTGGATACCGATGCCGTTATCGCTGATTTCAAAGACAACTTTATCCAACATGTCCTCCAAACGGACAGTGATATGGATGAATTTTTGCCTGCGCGTGCCGATTTCGGCTGAATAGCGTACCGCATTGTCGATCAGATTGTAAAATACCTGATTCATTTTCTCTTCATCAAATGGATAGGTTTTGATGCCATCATCCAATTCATAAGAGAATTGGATGGCAGCTTCTTTGAAACTGTTTTCGAACCTGCCCGCCAAGTGGTTGAAGAAAGTTGCGAGATCGACAGTTTGCCGGTTCAGTTCAATATACCCCGCTTGCATGCGCGACAGATCCAAAAGGTTGTTGACCATTTTGTTCATTTCGGTCGTTTCGTCCAAAATGATTTGGGCCATTTCAATTTTCTCGGCATTGCTTTCGGCGATGTTGTCGATAATGGCTTCGCTGTAACCTTTGATCATCTGCAACGGCGTCCGCAAGTCATGGGATACATTCGTGATGAAATCACCGCGGATAATATCCAACTGCCTTTCGTTCGTCACATCCTGCAACACAATCAGGACGCCAGCTGTTTTTTGCAGATCGGTTTGGATGACCGGAGTCACTTTTACGTTATAATGCCGCTGGGACCAACTGAGATCCGCTTCCGATCCGGCTGTTGTGGTGAAAGCGTGCTGGACCATTTCCTTGAACTGATGCGGTATCGCTTTAGCTTCTGCATCCGGATCCACCCTTCGCCAAAAATCCAAAAACTCTTGTCCAGGCCCGTTCACTAATTTCAGATGGAAATTTTGGTCAAAATAAAGGATGCCGGCCGGCAAAGAATCAAATAGATGATTCAACAGTTCCCGCTCCTCCCGGTTCATCAGCGTCGTGGCTTGGAGAGTCTTTCCTAGCTTGTTCATGGCGGTGCCCAATCCGGATATCTCATCATAGGATTCGAACGTGATCCGCTTGGAAAAATCATTCCGCGAGTATTTGAAGGCGATGTCCGTCATGACTTCCAATGGTTCGGCAACATTCCTGATAAGGTACTGGTAGTAAACGATTGTCCCCATGAGATAGACAGTCAGCAGCAACAATGTGATGCTTTTTGCGTTCAGTTCATAAGCCTGGAATTCATCCAGTTCATAATTGATGACGAGCATTCCGGCTTGCCCTTGCAATTCAAAAGTATGCACAAAAACCATCAAAAGCAAGGGATTATTTTCCTCGTCCTCTATGGTGATCCTGCTGAAATCATCCACGTTACTGTCGATCGCATCCAGAATTTCATCATTCGCCAGGATGTTCTCAAGAAGCGGCTCGGACTGCCCTTGCAGATCCGGGTTTTGTACGACAAAACGGCTCTGATCCCCTATTTTGATGAAATAGGACAATTCCGGATCCAACGATTGCGCAGTCTCAGCTTGGGTGAGATAAACCTCAGGATTGGTCATAACCGTATCTTTGTACGCTGTTATTTTCTCCTGCAGCAGTTTAGTATAGGTATCTTCGATGGAGTTCACACTGATGATTGCGTGGCCGATATACATCAAAGTCATGATGGTTACAGTCAAAAAAGTCACTAGTACCCATGATTTGAGGAATATGCTCGTCCTTTTCATTGTTTATCGTCTGCTGCTCGGTCATCATTCGGAGAAAATTTATAACCCATCCCCCAAACGGTCACTATCATTTTTGAAACAGCTTTCGATTGCTTCAACAGTTTTTCACGCAAGCGCTTGACATGCGTGTCGACCGTACGGAGATCACCGAAGAACTCATATTTCCAGACTTCCTTCAAAAGGACCTCTCTGGTAAAAATTTTCTCGGGGGACTTTGAAAGATAAAGAAGCAATTCAAATTCTTTGGGCGTCAAATTGATGGCAACCTCGTCAACCAGTACTTTTCTGGCATCCGGAAAAATCTTCAGCAGGGGATATTCGATTGTGCTCGATTCCGATTCTGAAGGCTTCGTCCGCTTCAAAATGGCAGCGACCCGCAACATGACTTCCCTTGGACTGAATGGCTTTACGATGTAGTCGTCCGCCCCTGATAGGAATCCCTCCACGCGATTGTTCTCTTCACCGCGGGCAGTGATCATCATGATCGGTATTTCTTTTTCCTTGCGGATAATTTTGGCCACTTCAATGCCGGTCATTCCAGGAAGCATGATATCCAACAATACCAAATCGTAATGATTGTTCAAAATCATTTCTACCGCTGTGGTTCCATCCTCTGCCTCGGCTGTTTCATAGCCATCCTTTTCCAGATAGAGTTTCAGCAATCTCCGGATACGTTCCTCGTCATCCACAATCAATATTTTCCCGCTGGAATTTGTCATCCTGATCATCCTTTCCGATTCGATAAAATTACTGCCTTTTTGATGCCTTTTCGTTTGCAAGAGCCAGGTTCTTCAGCTTCTCGATTTCAAACGCCTTCAGCTCTCGGTGTTGCCCCGGTTTCAGATCGCCGAGCGTAAGGAATCCAAAAGATTCCCTTTTCAGTTTTTCGACAGGGCAACCAATTTTTTCGAACATTATTTTGACTTGATGGTTCCAGCCTTCATGGATGGTCAATTCAACGATTGCTGTATTTTTTTGGGAATTGGCAGAAATCAACTTAGCCCGCGCTTTCGATGTTTTTTTGCCGTCGATTACGATTCCGTTCTCCAATTTATTCAGGTCGGAGCGCGTAGGGATGCACCCTACCTTGGCGACATAGGTTTTGTCGATGTGATATTTCGGATGGGTCAATAAGTTTGCAAACTCACCATCATTGGTCAAAAGAAGCAAGCCGGTCGTATCATAGTCCAATCTGCCGATCGGATAGATCCGCTCTTTCACATTGAAGAAATCAGTGACGACAGTCCGATCTTTATCATCTTTAACGGATGAGAGTGTATTCTTTGGTTTGTAGAACAAGTAGTAAACCGGCTGTTCACGATAGATGGGTAAGCCATTCACTTCCACTCTGTCGCTTTTTGATACTTTGACCCCTAATTCAGTTACCTTGTTTCCGTTTACGCTGACTGCACCGGAAGTGATCAGTTCTTCGGCTTTCCGCCTTGAAGCTATTCCTGCATGTGCAATGACTTTCTGTAATCTTTCCATTTATTCACCTATTATTCTTATTTGTTTTTGTCTGTCATTCTTGTTCCGATATGATGGAATCTTTCTTAAAAAAAGCAAGTTGGTTATCTGCATCTTCATCCGCAGGAAAATCAAAAAGATCGAAGGATTCATTATCCTGCATCTGGAATAATTCGTCCACATTCGGCAGATCATCAATTGTGGTCAATCCGAAATAATTCATGAAATAATCGGTTGTGCCGTATATGATCGGTCTTCCTGGTGTTTCGGAACGCCCGATTTCCTTTATCAGCCCTCTCAGCAACAGCCTTTGGACCAAGCCTGCCGACTGCACACCGCGGATCTGATCGATTTCCATCCGCGTCAAGGGTTGCTTGTAAGCGATGATCGCCAGCGTCTCCAGGGCAGCTTGTGACAAGTGGGTCGCGAAAGGCGAAACAGCGTACATTTTGATGAGTTCCGCATATTCCCGTTTCGTTGCGAGTTGGTATCTTTTGCGGGTTTCGATAAGCGTCAAACCAGAGTGGATGTTGTCGTTATGGCTCGCCCGCATTTCGGTCAACAAATTTTGCGCTTCCAATGGAGTGGTCTCCAACAGAGAGGTGATCTCGTCCATGCTCAAGCCATCATCCCCTGCCACAAACAGCAGACTCTCCAGTGCCCCTTTTTTATTCATTTGCTAAAACTCCCATATTGCGTAATATATAAATGTCTCCGTATATGTTCTCTTGCGAAAAATTGATTTTTCTTTCTTTGACCAATTCCAGCATCGCCAAAAATGTATTCACGATCTGCGACTTGGTCTGCACTTCAAAGAAAGCCGTAAAGGGAAGCCTCTGGTCAGAATCATGCGGCAGGTTCTCCAGCTTCTCCATGATCCAACTCATCGTCTGATCCACCGTATATTGGTCCTGTTCCATTCTGGCCTGAAGCGGCTTTTTCTTCTGCAGTTTCTGATACATTTTCTGGAGCGCGGCAATCAGATCCGCCGCAGAAACCTCGCCTGGAGCGAGCGGTACTGCTTGTTGGAGGTCCTCCAGATCCGTTGCCGGCTTTGTGAAATATAAGCCGCGTTCTTGTTCCATGGTTTTCAGTGCTTTGGCGGCTTCCTGGAATTGCTTGTATTCAACCAATTGTTGAATCAAGCTTTCCCTTGGATCCTCGCCCTCTTCATAAAACTCCTCTTCGAAGGCCACTTCTTTTTTCGGAAGCAGCATCCGGCTCTTTATCTCCAACAGCGTCGCAGCCATCAGCAGATAATCGCCGGCGATATCCAATTTCATCTCTTGCATCGTGTCCAAATAACGCAGATATTGAAAAGTCACTTCTGCAATCGGAATATCGAAAATATCGACTTTCAGCTCTTTGATCAAGTGCAGGAGGAGATCCAATGGTCCCTCAAAATCCGGCAATATGAGGGTGAGTTCATTTTGTTCACTCACAATGATCCACTCGTTTCCTCATCGTTTCGGTTCTGCTGCTTCTGGTTCCATTTGGCGATGAACGGCGCGGTTTCCAGTGTCCCGTTGATCGCGCTTGTTGGATAGTTTTGCTGCAAGCCATCCAACAACCGATGCACGATGCCTTCCTTCCGAAAAGAAGGCGAGACAGCGATATGACGAACCAACACCATTGCTTCATGTATTTGCACACCTATCAAAGCAACGATATTATCTGTCTCTTCATCTTTCCACAAGAATAGTTTTCTGTCGACATTTTCAATGTAGCTTTCCATTTCCGGCTTCAGCCTTGCTACATTTTTTAGATCTGTCACATAAGAAAGCAGTCCCATAGCTATTTTTTCACATGATTGATTATAAGAAATGAACACTTCGATCTCCTTCTCACTTTTTATTTACCCCTACAGCCGTTCTGCGATGCATCATTCTGAACGGCTGCGACTCTTCTCAGCAATGTTGTGCGAGAGAGTTGTTTTCATGACCCGTCCTAAAGTGCAGCCAAGACGTTCTTCAGCAAGGCTTTGAATGTTTCTTTGACTCGGGTTGTCGTTTCGACGACTTCTTCATGATTTAGGGTCGCTTGCATGCCTGAAGCTAAATTAGTTATACAGGAAACACCGAAAATGCGCAAACCTGCATGACGCGCTACTATGGCTTCCGGCACTGTGGACATGCCGACAGCGTCAGCACCCAGCACCCGGCACATACGGATTTCTGCTGGCGTTTCATAAGTCGGACCTGTCAGCCCAAGATAAACGCCTTCCTTCAGATCCAATCCCATCTCAGCAGCGACTTGTTTTATTTTCACTTGATATTCGGCATCGTAGGCTTGGCTCATATCCGTGAAACGAGGCCCCTGCTCGGGATCATTCGGGCCGATCAAGGGGTTTTGTCCAGTCAGATTGATGTGGTCCGTGATCAGCATCAGATCCCCAGGCGTGAAGGCATAACTGATGCCTCCAGCCGCATTTGTGAGCGCCAAGGAATGGATGCCCAGATGCTTCATTACCCTGATCGGAAAAGTGACCGCTTCAAGCCCGTAGCCTTCATAGAAATGAAAACGCCCTTGCATGGCGATGACTTTCTTCCCGCTTAGGTTGCCGTATACAAGTTGGCCTTTGTGACCTTCAACCGTTGATACAGGAAAATAAGGGATTTCCTCATAAGGGATTGCAATAGCGTCCGTTATCTCATCGGCCAATTCGCCCAAGCCTGAACCCAAAATCAACCCGAATTCAGGTTCCAATAAACCTTTTTCTTCCAAAAATTCGGCGGCTATCCGCACATTGTTTTGATCATTTGTCATATTCCCACACCTCACTAGTCCAATTCATCCAAAAAGCTGCGGCCGTTTTGAGTGGCGGCCACCCGAAAATTATCGGATACGGTCGCGCCGATATCCGCAAACTTGCCTTGATCCATCTTGCCCCGGCCTGCCATTTTTTTCGAATAAGCCAATAATGGGACATATTCGCGCGTATGATCTGTTCCCGGGAACGTTGGATCATTCCCGTGATCTGCGGTGATCAAGAGCAAATCATCATCCGCTAAAGCAGCCAAGATTTCCGGAATGCGCGCATCGAAGTCTTCGATTGCTTCAGCATAGCCTTTCACATCCCGGCGGTGTCCGAACAGAGCATCGAAATCGACCAAGTTCAAGAAGCTTAAGCCCCGGAAATCTTTTTCCATGACCGTAAGCAGCTGGTCGACGCCGTCCATGTTGCTTTTCGTGCGCACATATTCCGTAATGCCTTGGCCGTTGTAGATATCATTGATTTTGCCGATTGCGATGACATCGTAGCCGGCTTCCTTCAGATGATCCAACGTCGTTTGCCCGAACGGGTCCAAGGCGTAATCGTGCCGATTGCTTGTGCGGGTAAAATGGCCTGGAGTCCCGATGTACGGTCTGGCGATGATCCGCCCAATCATATATGGGTCCTTCAAAGTGATTTCTCTGACATATTCACAGATTGCATACAACTCTTCAAGCGGAATGATGTCTTCGTGTGCGGCAATCTGCAGCACCGGATCCGCCGAGGTGTAGACAATCAGATCACCGGTCTTCATTTGGTGTTCCCCGAACTCATCCAGTATTTCGGTCCCGCTTGCCGGCTTGTTCCCGACAATTTTCCGGCCTGTATGATTTTCGATTTTCTCGATCAATTCCTGCGGGAACCCTTCAGGGAAAACGCGGAATGGAGACTGGATGTTCAGCCCCATGATTTCCCAATGGCCTGTCATCGTATCTTTACCGACGGATTGCTCCTCGAGTTTTGTGTAGTAGCCGATGGATGCGCTGTCCGGCTTGACGCCGTTCAGATCGCGGATGTTGCCCAAACCCAACTTTTCCAAATTAGGAATTTTCAGCCCGGCAACTTCAGCGATATGCCCAAGCGTATCCGAGCCGACATCGCCGAACTTGTCTGCATCAGCAGCTTCGCCGATTCCGACTGAATCCATCACAATCAAATGGATGCGATTAAATTTCATGATTCTGTTCCTCCCTTATCCTCAGCGGACTTGATAGGCTATGCTTCAAGCACGAGGATGATACTTTTGATAGATTTCTGCCATTCTTTCTGTCGTGATGTGCGTATAGATCTGGGTTGTGGAAATATCAGCATGCCCCAACAGCTCCTGCACAATCCGCAGATCCGCTCCGTTTTCAAGAATATGCGTCGCAAAGGAATGGCGCAGCATATGCGGCGATACATTTTTTTTGATGCCGGCATCCCGCACGGTTTGCTTCAGGTTTTTCCAGATCCCTTGGCGGGTGAAGCCATTGCCATGGAAATTCAGGAACAGGAAGGCAGTCTCTTTCCTCCCGTGCGCCAAAGCCGGACGACTGTCCGACAAGTATTCCGCAATCCAGAAGGCGGCTTCCTCTCCCAAAGGCACGATTCTTTCTTTATCGCCTTTCCCGATCGTTTGGATAAACCCGATATCCAAATGGATTTCGCTCATCGTGATGTGGATGAGTTCGCTGACGCGAAGACCGGTGGCATACAATAGTTCCAATATGGCGCGATCCCGCAATCCCAGAACGGTTTTGACATCCGGAGCAGCCATCAAGCGTTCAATTTCATCCATCGAGAGCACTTTCGGCAACTTTTGCTGCTTTTTCGGCAGCTGGATGGTCACCATAGGATCGTTGGCGATCAATCCTTCTTGCTTCAAATATTGATGGAATCTCCGGAGACTCGTGATCATCCTGCCGATCGAGGCTGTCGCCAATTTTTCTTCATTCAAAAATTGAAGATACAAAAGCACATCCGGTTTGGTCACATCCCCGAATGCTTGAATCGCATTCTTTTCCAAAAAATGGCTGTATTTTCTGAGGTCCCGCTGATAACTGATGATTGTATTATCGGACAACCCGCGCTCTATCCTCAAATAACGCCCATATGCACTGATTTCTTCTTCCATAATCCTTTAACCCATTTCATCCTTTGAGGCTATTTATTCCTCAGTTTTTGTTGGCAGTCCCGGCAGATGCCATGGAAAGTCAAACGGTGGTCTTTTACCACGAATTGATAGCGGGATTCGACATCTTTTTCGACTTCACCCAGCAGATCCTCGTGTATTTCCTCGATGTTTCCGCATTCGATGCACAAAAGGTGATGATGGAAATGTTCATTGCTTGTCCTTCTTAAATCGTAGCGGGATAAGCCATCCTCAAACACTACTTTGTACGTGATGTTCAGTTCAGTCAAAATCTCCAAAGTTCGGTAGACCGTCGCAAGTCCGATATCAGGGTGTTTAAGCCGCAACAGCAGGAAAATCTCTTCCGCACTCAGATGCTCCTTTTCCTTTTCCAGCAGCACGCTGACAGTCGCTTCCCGTTGTGGAGTGAGCTTGAATCCTGCCTCTTGCAATTGTTTTTTGATGGTGTTTAATGACAATTCCGTCACTGCTGTCGGCTCCTTTGAGGACAGGCTGAAGAACCTAATCCTTTTTGATTAATTTTGTGTGTCCATCTTCTTGGATGATCAGTCTGGCCTTCAACAAATGGCCCAAAGCTCTTTTGAACTGCGCTTTGCTGATGCCGAAGTATTCTTTGATTGCTTCCGGATCACTCTTGTCCCAATAAGGCAAGCTGTTTGTAGGGCTCTGCTCCAACAGCACCAAAATCATGGCTGCATCCTCACTGATCGCTTCATGAGCGCGCGGTTTCAAGGAAAGGTTCAGCATACCGTGTTGACTGATGCCGACGACTCGCCCACTGACCACTTCACCCAAGCGCGGTTCAATCTCCCGCTCGGATGGGTGGATGAACCCGATGTAATCATCGTCCGTCAAGATGAAGGTCCCTATTAATTTCAAACGGAAGACGGTTCCGGTAATGTCTTTGTTTTTCAATTCCTCACCCGGAGTACGGGAAATGGAACGGAATACCGGTTCGTCGGCGATGATGCCCCACAGACGATCTTTGCTGTCCTGCTCCAGAGCGATCAGTAGTCGGTCTCCCTTTTTCGGCCAGAGCGATTTGATGTCGGGCAAGTTATCCAATGAAACAACAATTTCTTTGTCGTCCAGGCCGATGTCAACAAACACGCCCAAGTCTTTCCGGACAGCGACAACTGTTCCCCAACCATATTGGCCCACTTGGCTCGCTGGCTCTTTTAGGGTCATGCGAAGCTGCTTGTTCATCCCTTCGTACACAAATCCTTTGACAGTGTCACCTAATTGCAATGCCGTTTCTGACTCTTCTTTATCCAATCTGTAGGTGATGCCGTCTTTCTGAACGAAGACACTTTTTTCGTTCTCGTCCACGATCACACCTGTGATGATTGTACCCAGTACTTTACTCATATTTCTCCTCCAGACGGTCTTTCCGTCGCTGTATTTCTTCCATTTTATCATATCACAAAATGATTTCCAAAGCGTCGTTGTTGTGAGCTTGTTATATTTGTGATATTTATGATATATATGCATTTTATCCCATCGGTTTGCGGAATCCGAGGGCAGATTATGCTTAAGCAAAGCAAATGGGTCCGAGACTCTCGTCCCAGACCCAAAGATGCTCTCTAATTTAGTTAAGCTTAGATAGTAGTAGTTGCACCACGGTAGATGATGCCGCGACGAGAATCGATCGTGATCAATTCGTTGTCTTGCACTAATGTAGTCACATTTTCTGCTCCTACGATTACCGGAATGCCGCTTGCGATACCGACTACAGCAGCATGACTTGTCAAGCCGCCAGCTTCAACGATTACCGCTGCAGCTTTTGCAAATGCAGGTGTGTAGTCTTTATCAGAGTTCTTCAACACTAAGATGCAGTCCTCTGTCACTTTAGCGATTGCTTCTTCAGCTGAAAGAGCCACGACAGCTTTACCGATGACAGATTTGTCGCCGATACCTTGGCCGGAAGTCAATTTCGTTCCGATCAATTGGATCTTCATCAAGTTTGTAGTGCCGCGTTCGCCTACTGGAACGCCGGCAGTGATGATGATCAAGTCGCCTTCTTTAGCAAAGTTTTGCTCTTTAGCTACTTTAGTTGCCAATTCCATCATTTCATCAGTTGAATCCGGTTTTTCAGTAACGAATGGATAAACACCCCATGAAAGAGCCAATCCACGTCTTTGACGTTCCGAGAATGTAACCGCCACGATATGTGCTTTTGGACGGTATTTGGAAATCATGCGCGCTGTATGTCCAGACTCAGTAGCGGCAACGATTGTTTGAATGTTAAGATTGCGTGCAGTATGTCCAACCGATTGACCGATTGCTTCAGCCATATCCGTGTTGCTGTATGCTTTCAAAGCAAATGCGTCTTGTCCAACGATCGCTTCTTCCGTACGGATAGCAATTGTAGCCATTGTCGTAACAGCTTCAACCGGGTAATCACCAGCAGCAGTTTCTCCGGATAGCATAACTGCATCTGTTCCGTCGAAGATAGCGTTGGCAACGTCTCCTGCTTCAGCACGTGTAGGACGTGGGTTGCGTTGCATAGAATCAAGCATTTGTGTTGCTGTAATGACTGGTTTGCCTAAAGCGTTACATTTTTTGATCAACATTTTTTGTGCGATAGGAACTTCTTCAGTAGGGATTTCTACTCCTAAGTCACCACGGGCAACCATCAAACCTTGAGAAACTTTCAAGATTTCATCGATGTTATCAAGACCTTCTTGGTTTTCGATTTTAGGGATGATTTGGATGTGGGTTGCGTTATGTTTTTCCAAAATTTCAGTGATAGCCAATACATCACTTGCGCGACGCACGAAGCTTGCTGCGATGAAATCAACGTCATTTTCGATACCGAAGATGATATCGTCAGCATCTTTTTGTGTAAGACCAGGGAAGTTTGTTTTGATACCAGGTAGATTGACACCTTTTTTGTTTTTCAGGATGCCTGAGTTTTTGATCAAAGTAACAATTTCATTGTTCTCTTTGTCAAGCTCAATCACTTCAAGGTCAATCAAGCCATCATCCAATAAGATGTGGTTTCCGACAACAACATCGTTGATCAATTCTGGGTAAGTGATAGAGAATTTATCTTTCGTACCCTCAACTTCTGTCATGGAGATTCTTACTGTTTCGCCGGTGATCAACGACACGATGCCGTCCTTCATGTTGTTTGTACGGATTTCAGGCCCTTTTGTATCCAAAAGGATAGCGCACATTTTACCTGTGATTTTTGATGCTTCGCGGATGTTGACGATACGAGCGCCATGTTCTTCAAAGTCTCCGTGCGAGAAGTTCAAGCGGGCAACGTTCATGCCTGCGTTCATCAATTTAACGAGTGTTTCTACAGATTCACTGGCAGGCCCGATCGTACATACAATTTTTGTCTTTTTCATAGAAAATAAGCACCTCATTTTATATTTTGTAAAACGTGATCAACTTTTGGTTAGAAAGAAATTTCTTTGTTGATTTGGTAAAGCGACAATAATGGCAAGTGTTTTTGGTTCTCAAGTGTGTCGATGATATCGTTGAAAACAACTTCATCGCCCTTGACGCCTACACAGAGTCCGCCTTTGCCTTCTTCCAACATTTTAACGGCATTGTAACCGAAGATACTTCCCAATACGCGATCCTTCGCTGATGGGGATCCGCCTCGTTGCACGTGGCCCAAAACAGTGACGCGTGTGTGGAATTCTTCGAATTTGGAAAGTTTCTCCGCAAATTCATTTCCTGACATTACGCCTTCAGCCAACATGATGATCGTATGTTTTTTGCCGCGCGCTCTGCCTTCCTGGATTTCAGCAACTACTTCTTCCATTGTAAATTCTTTCTCGGGAATGACGATGGATTCAGCGCCACTGCCGATACCAGTCCATAAAGCGATGTCGCCGGCATTTCTGCCCATTACTTCAACAACGAATGTACGGATATGGCTTGTTGCCGTATCTCTGATTTTGTCCACAGAGTCCAATACTGTATTGATCGCAGTATCAAAACCAAGCGTGTAATCCGTTCCTGGAATATCGTTATCGATTGTTCCTGGAATACCGATTGTCGGGAAGCCTAACTTAGTAAGCGCTGCTCCTCCACGGTAGGATCCATCTCCCCCGATTACGATCAGGCCATCGATGCCGAATTTCTTCAACTGCTCGATCCCTTTAAGCTGTCCTTCGAGTTTTGCGAACTCCGGATAGCGGGCAGAATATAAAATTGTGCCCCCACGGCTGATTGTGTCTCCGACGTCGTCGATCGTCAAACGACGGAAATCTCCTGCTACCATACCTGCATAGCCATAATTGATGCCATATACTTCTAAACCGTCATAAATGCCTTTGCGCACAACGGCGCGAATGGCGGCATTCATTCCTGGTGCATCTCCACCACTTGTTAATACTGCAATACGTTTCATTAGACTTCACCTCATCAATAAAGTTAAAAACTCTCAATTTCCAAAAAAATCCATGCATTAAATATTTTTTGAATTTGTCCTTCACTATCTTATCATCTTTTTATGAAAATGTCTTTTAATTTCACGTTTTTTTGATTGTTAAAAAAGAAACAATGAAAAATAATGGCTTCTTGTCCGGAATATAGCCACATTTGGGCAAATTGTTATTACTACCGCCCGTATTCAACTAATCCGATACAGACAGGCTCAACCAAAACGGCTGAACTAGTCTGGGCAGCTTTGGCTTTTATGAAAACAGTATATGGATATCAACTTGTTGCTTTCATTTGACAGCAACATTCCCGCTCCCAAAAATAGCCTGCAGTGCATCAAGCAGATCGGCCGAAATGTCGACCCAGTTTTCAGCCGTCAACCGCATCGTTCGTTTTGTGGCTTCATTGTAGAGGATGACAGGATGATCCCCTGGTTGTTTGTTCAGGATCCGATACATTTTTCCGAACAATTCAGGCGTGTTGTTTTCTGCCGTCAGACGGATGAAGACATTCTCCTTTTTTTGACCCATCATTTCCTGGTAGGCTTCGGCATCCCAGATGTGCGTGACCAAAAAATTCGTTTTGTCGGCTTGTTTCGACCGCTCCAGCTTGCCTTCGATGACGAGCAACTGGTTTGCCTTCAGCAGTTTCATGAACCGTATATAGTACTCTGGGAAAATCGTGACGCTGATTTCGCCGGTGCTGTCTGTCATGTTTGCGAATGCCATTGGATCGCCTTTTTTTGTCTGGATTCTGCGGATGTCTTTGATCAATCCCATCGTGCGCATTTTTTTGTCGTATGCCAACTCGGTGACGTACACAACTGCACCTTTGTTGTACAATTTGCCGAACTGGTCGATCGGATGGCCCTTCAAAGAATGGCCCAGTGCCGCTTCCTCCAAATCGAGCAATTCCAACAGGGGCAGTTCTTCCTTTTCGACATATTTCGGTTCCAGTATCGAAAAGAGATCGATGTTGTTTCCGCTGTAATCGATGCTGTTCAGCATACCCGGCAGCGACTCCAACAGCGTCGCGCGCGAATGTCCGAAATTGTCGAACGCCCCACTGTAGATGAGCGGCGTGATGTTTTCGTTCTTCAGCCACTTCGGATGGATCCTTCTCAAAAATTGAACGAAATCCTTGTAGTGCCCATGACCTTGGCGTTCTTTGATGATTTCTTGGATAAAATCGCGTCTGAGGCCTTTGATCCCGCCCAAGCCGAATTGGATTGTCTCCTGCTGCAGTGCAAATTTCCAGTTGCTTGTGTTGATGTCCGGATAGGAAATGCTGATGTTGCGCCTTTTCAGTTCGATGAAATACTCCCTCATCTTATCCGAGTGTTGGTTGACGGAATTCAGCAAAGCGGCAAAAAATGCTTCCGGGAAATGCGCCTTCATGTAGGCAAGTTGATAGGCTATGAAAGAATAGGCGACCGAATGCGAACGGTTGAACCCGTAATTGGCGAATCGCTCGATGTAGTCGTACACTTGCTCGGCAGTCTGCTCGGAATAGCCTTGCTGCAGCGAACCTTCAATAAAGTGCCTTCTTTCTTCATCAATGGCCGATTTTTGTTTTTTGCCTATCGCTCTTCTGAGGATATCCGCCTCCCCCAAACTGAAGCCAGCCATCCGGGAAGCCACTTGCATGACCTGTTCCTGATAGACCATTACCCCGTATGTTACCTCGAGGATCGACTTCAGATCAGGATGGAGATAATCGATTGCGGCCAACCCTTTTTTCCGCGAAATGAAGAGGTCGATTTGTTCCATCGGACCCGGTCGGTAAAGCGCATTGACTGCGGCAATATCTTCGATCGATTCCGGTCCGAGCTTGCGCAACACATTTTTTATGCCGGGGGATTCAAACTGGAACACCCCGTTCGTATCCGCTCTTCGGAATATATCGAGGGTCCGCTCATCATCCATCGGTATTTCCAAAATGTTGATGCTCTCTTTGAGCGCAGCGCTGGCCAACTGCACAGCATCGTTCAGTATCGTCAGATTTTTCAGCCCCAGGAAGTCCATTTTGAGCAGGCCGATTTCTTCGATGTTGCCCATCGTGTATTGCGTCAGATACAGCTCGCTGTTTTTCTTCTGCAAAGGCACAATCTCCCTTAACGGATTGTCGCTGATGACGACGCCTGCCGCATGAGTGGAAACATGCCGCGGAACGCCTTCGATTTTTTCGGCAGTCTCATACAGGAGGCGATTCACATCGTTCGTGCTGATCAGATTCTGCAGTTCTTTCGATTTCTGTCTTGCCTCCGCCAGACTGATGCCCAATTGATTCGGGATCGCATTCGACCAGGCTTGCGCCTCCGCCACCGTGAGTCCGAATACCCGTGCAGTATCACGCAAGGACATTTTAGCCGCAAGCGTCCCAAATGTGGCTATCTGGGCGACGTGGTCCGAACCATATTTGTCCCTGACATAATGCAGAATGTCGTCCCTTCGGTTATCCGGGAAATCCAAATCGATATCCGGCAGGTTGTAGCGTTCTTTGTTCAAAAACCGCTCAAACAACAGGTTGTATTCGATGGGATCGACATGGGTGATGCGCAGGACGTATGATACGAGCGAACCGGCCGCAGATCCCCGGCCGGCTCCTGGCATGATCTTCGCTTTTCGGGAATACGCCATCACATCCCAAACGATAAGGAAGTAATCATCGAAGCCCATTTCATGGATGACTTCCAATTCGTATGCCAAGCGTTTTTCATATGCTGCATCCGGGGCAGCGATCCGCTGATGCAGCCCTTCTTCGCAGAGCCTCCTGAGGTATGCTTGGGGTGTCGTCCCGGCAGGCAGCGGGTAGCGCGGCAACAGTGACTGATGCAGCGGCAGCTCGATTTCGATTTCGTCGGCAATTTTCTGGGTCGTTTCAGCTGACTTAATCAAATCAGCTTCCTGGAATTTCCGCTCGATTTCTCCGCAGGAGGGCAAGTAATACGTACCATCCAAAGCTTCCGACTGCAGATCAACCTTTTCGTTCGCTTCGATTGCCTTCAAGACACGGCAACTGAAATTGTCGCTCGGCTCCAGATATCTGACGTCATGCATAGCTGTAGTCGGAATATTTGTCTCCTGCGATAAACGCTTCAGTCCCGGAATGATCGGTTTCATTTTCTCGTGGAGCTGAACGCCCAAATAAAAATTGCCATGGGTGAAGATTTTTTTCCAGGCCAAACTGGCTGCTTTGGCGTTCTCCTGGTCATTTCCGTTCAAAAAGCTTTCGATTTCGCCCTTTTCTCCTGGGGTGATCGCGATGATGCGGCTTGAATCATCCTCCAAAAGGGAAAGCAACTCCCTATCCGAAGCGTCCTGATTCCTGACCGTCGACAAAGCCATCAACTTTTTGTAGCCCTCAAAATCCTTTGCCAACAAAACCAACGGAAAAGTGCGATCTTTACTGATGACTCCGGGCAAATCCAGTTGGATCCCCAGAATAGGTTGGATAGCGTACTTTTTGCAAAGTTTGAAGAAGTCGACTTGGCCATAAAGGACATTTTGATCCGTCAATGCGATGGCCTGATAGCCTTTTGCCTTGGCGCTGCGCACCAAATCCTCTATTCGGGTAGTCGTCTGCAAAAGAGAATAGGCGCTGATGACCTGCAAATGCACAAAAGACATGTCTGAGACCTCCTTTTTCTAATCAATATTATCATTATAGCGTACCCGTCCTAATCCAAGAAGCGAAAAAGTCGTTGGGCAAGTAATGCTTGTCATCTCCAAAAAAAGTGATAAAATGAATTTCGAGAAGAGGTGTAAACGACATGAAATATATTGCAATCATTTTTTGGGGATTTATCTTAGGGCAAGTATCTGTTTATCTGGGCAGCGCCTTATCCGGCGGCAGCTATGACTTTATGATCGCAACCATGACGGGTATCTTTACCGCGCTGATCGTAGTTCTTGTTTCTGCGTTGATGCCGAAGACGGCCTCCCATAAATAACCGATAATTCGTTCTAAAGACGGCATCAAAAACGAAAAAACCTTCAGGGATCAATTTCCTGAAGGTTTTTTTGAATTGAAAAGTATAAAATTGATGGCCAGCTTCACGGGTTAGCCCTTCGGAAATTAGATAAATCGTACCTATTGCGCTCTACGATGCTCAGTCGGCACGATTTCCTAAATTTCTTTCAGGGCTGAACGAACCCGTTCCGCTTTTCTATTTATTTGATGAACATCGCATCTCCAAAGCTGAAGAATCGGTACTTTTCTTTGACTGCGTGCTCGTAGGCTGACAGGACGCTATCTCTGCCGGCAAAAGCACTGACCAGCATGACCAAGGTCGATTTCGGCAGATGGAAATTGGTGATGATGCCTTGGACAACCTTGAATGAATAGCCTGGCGAAATGAAAATT
Source organism: Trichococcus shcherbakoviae (assembly GCF_963666195.1). Lineage (NCBI taxonomy): Bacteria > Bacillati > Bacillota > Bacilli > Lactobacillales > Carnobacteriaceae > Trichococcus > Trichococcus shcherbakoviae. The sequence goes on along the minus strand of NZ_OY762653.1, from coordinate 2,889,322 downwards.
TTGGTCCATCCGCTGTCCGCTTTGATTTCCCCATCAAATTTCGTGCCGATCGTTTCCAGCGTCCGTACGGAAGTCGTGCCCACAGCCACTATTTTGCCTCCATTGGATCTGACCTCATTCAGCGCTTGTGCTGCTTCTTCGGTCAGTTGGTAGAATTCCGAATGCATTTCGTGGCTGGCGATATCATCGACCGATACCGGACGGAAAGTCCCCAAGCCCACATGCAAGGTCAGATAGACGATCTTGACGCCTTTATTGGCTACTTCCTCTAGCAGTTCGGCCGTGAAATGGAGCCCAGCTGTCGGGGCAGCTGCGGAGCCGACTTCTTTTGCGTAAACGGTCTGATAACGTTCCTGATCATCCAGCGTCTCCTTGATGTATGGGGGCAAAGGCATTTCGCCCAGCGATTCCAGTATTTCCAAAAATACGCCGTCATATTTGAAATTCAAAATGCGGCCACCGTGGTCCAACGATTGCGTCACTTCCGCAGTCAAGCGTCCATCCCCGAAAGAGATGACTGTCCCGACTTTGACCCGTTTTCCTGGTTTGACGAGCGTTTCCCACTCATCCCCTTGGAGATTGTTCAAAAGCAGGACTTCGATATGCCCTCCGGTATCCGGTTTGACGCCATGCAGTCGCGCAGGCAGCACACGTGTATTGTTCAGCACCAGCGCGTCGCCTTCTTGAAGCTCCTCCACCATGTCGGTGAAATGTTTGTCCGTGATTTCCCCAGTCTTGGAGTCCATGGAAAGAAGCCGGGATGATGAACGATCCAGCAGCGGTGTCTGCGCAATCAGCTCTTCCGGCAAATAAAAATCAAAATCACTTGTCCTCATTGATAAAATACCTCGCTTATTTTTCTGTATCATACTTGATCCCCAAATGGTCGTATGCCATAGGGGTCGCTACCCTGCCGCGCGGGGTGCGCTGCAGGAAGCCCAATTGGAGCAGATAGGGTTCGTACATATCTTCTATCGTTTCCATTTCTTCGCCGATGTTGGCGGCTATCGTTGAAAGACCGACGGGGCCGCCATTATAGAATCGGATCATTGTCGTCAATATTTGCCGATCCAAATCATCAAGCCCTTTGTTGTCCACGCTCAAAATGGACAAAGCTTTGTCGGCGATTTCCTTCGTGATCAGGCCATCGCGATAGACTTGGGCGAAATCGCGCACCCGGCGGAGCAGCCTGTTGGCAACACGCGGGGTGCCTCTGGATCTCAAGGCGATTTCGACAGCGCCTGACTCATCGATTTTCGTGGACAAAACATCCGAAGAGCGATGGACGATCTGCCGGAGATCCTCGAGACTGTAATATTCCATCCTCGAAACGATCCCGAACCTGTCACGCAAGGGGGCCGAAAGACTGCCGGCTTTGGTCGTGGCACCGACCAGCGTGAACGGCGGCAAGGTAAAGTGGACCGGATGGGCTGTCGGACCTTGCCCGATGATGATGTCCACATAATAATCCTCCATTGCAGAGTACAACACTTCTTCCACGATCCGCGGCAAGCGATGGATCTCATCGATGAAGAGGACATCCCCCGCTTCCAGTTCGTTGAGCAATACCATCAGATCGCCTGGCCGCTCGATTGCGGGTCCGCTCGTGCTGTGGATGCGGACATCCAATTCGTTGGCGATGACCATCGCCAGTGTCGTTTTCCCCAACCCGGGCGGTCCGTATAACAGGACGTGATCCAAGGCTTCACTACGCGCTTTCGCGGCCTGGATATACACTTTCAGTTCATTTTTCACTTTGTCTTGCCCGATATATTGCGCCATCATTTGAGGCCGCAATGTTTTTTCAATCAAATCTTCTGTTAGATCTTCCGTATTTCCGGAAACGATTCTGTTTTCAGCTGTCATCTATATCACCCTTTTAAAAGTAGCTTGAATGCCGTACGAAGCACTTCTTCGGCGCTGGAATAGTTTTCTTTTTCCAATAGCGGCAGTATTTTCTTCACTTCACGGTCCGAATATCCCAAACCGGCCAAAGCTTCCAAAGCTTCCGTCAATACAGCGGACTGTCCGCCAGCTGTTTCGTGGACCGGATGTTCTTCCATCCAATACGTATCGGGCAGCAATTCGCCGAGTTTGCCTTTCAAGTCCAAGATGATCTGCGAGGCCGTCTTTTTGCCTACCCCCGGGAATTTCACCAAATACCCCACATTATCCGTTTCGATCGCTTGGATCAGACCCAGATGATCATCGCTCGCCAATATCGACAAGCCACTCTTCGGTCCGATTCCGGAGACGCTGATCAGTTTCAAATACAACTGCTTTTCCGTGTAGTCCTTGAAACCGAAGAGTGTGATTGCATCCTCGCGGACTGCCTGATAGATGTAAAACGTCATCTCCTGGTTCAGGCTTCCGGAAAAGCGGAAAGGATTCGCGACCAGCAACTGGTAGCCGATGCCACCGTTCTCCAGCACCACATAAAGCGGCCCCACATAGACTAATTTACCTTTTATATATTCGTACATCATTTGGCTCCTACTCTTCATTTCCTGATTGTCATTCATTTTCTATCATAACATAAAACCGAACGGAAATGACAGCCGCTGCGTCATCTTCTGTGCGGGAACATTTGTTTGGTAGGTGCAAGCAAAGAAAAATCCCAGGACCGGTAGCCTTGGGACTTTTCTTTGCTGCTTATTCGAATAATTGTTTGTATTCAGAGTAGCCTTCCGCATCCAATTGATCGTAAGGGACGAAGCGCATGGCTGCCGAATTGATGCAATAGCGCAGACCGCCCAACTCTGCTGGGCCGTCCTCAAAAACATGCCCCAAGTGGGAGTCACCTTGAGGGCTCCGGACTTCCGTGCGTTTGCGCATCAGTTTGCGGTCCTCCAGCTCCTTCAGAGTGGAAATCGGTTTTGCAAAAGAAGGCCAACCGCAGCCTGCATCGTACTTGTCTGCAGAACTGAACAACGGCTCTCCGCTCACGACATCAACATAGATGCCTTTTTCATAAAAATCATCGTACTCGCCGGAAAAAGGTCTTTCCGTAGCTTCGTTCTGTGTCACTTCATATTGTAAAGGCGTCAAGCGCTTCAATTGTTCCTCTTTATTGTCCATAGTGAGATCAGACCCCTTTCTTTTCATTGCTCCAGTATATCAAAAAATGAAAAAAAGCAGAACAAAAAAGTCTTGTTCGTATGTGTCAATCTTTTCTATGCAAAGTTCAGAAACCTTACTTGTAGTGCCAATTTGAAATTGTTTTAATATTGTCCCTGAAGCTTTGGCGCGCGTCGCTTGCCCTTCCCTCCGGGAATACAGTGAATCAAAAAGCGTAATTCACTGTATTCCCGGAGGATTTGAAGAAAATTCTGATTAACTCGCAAATATTTTCTTCATCATTCCCATGCTGCAGGTCGCGTTCATCGCTGGTATACCAGCCTGTCTAGCGGGTGTCCTCTCTCTGCCAGAATGTTTCTTTAACGCATTTCTGACTGCGAATTTCAGTTTTACCGCTAAACTTTCCGGAACGGTACGTACTGGCTCCGTTAACGCTTTTTCTAGGGTTCCCATCTTCTTACCTTCAATGATGGAGACCATCGCCCGAGCGCCATCATGGCTCCAGTATTTCCCATTACCTTTCATTCGGTAGCTGTAAGGTCGATGATTACTTTCACAGCTTCCAATTCCCCGGATTCCTTTGCAGGATTCGATTTCTCTTAACGGACGAAGATACGCCCAGTTTCTTTCTAGGTAGGCTGCCAAAAGTCGTAACTCCTCTTTTTGATCTTTCTCCTGTTCTAGCGAGATTTTACTTTCAATCGTATCCAACACAATCGCAATCGAATCCCAATCATAGGACCATAGGGCCTTTTTCAGCGGCAGTTCCATCTCTGGACACCAAGAAAGACGGCTCTTAATCTTTTTGTGAACGTGATAGCGATCCACCTGATGGATATGTTCCTTACACACACCAATTGCCATGGCACAGTCCTCTGCCCGATAACCTGAGCCACCATCGGTGTTCGAAATGACTACCGTATTTTTGAGATCGTAATGACTCCCTAAATAAATCGCTGCTTTCTCCCATGCATCTTTCGCTGATTTCAACGATGACACAAATATCGGATTTTTCAGTTTCTTTCTTTTCCCGCTTGTTGTGACGCCTTCTGCTATTTGGACTCGGTGGATCTCTTCTTTTCTTTTCCCCTTGCCTTTAATGACGATCCCATCGCCTTCTACCAAGAGAAAAGGTACTTCTTTCTGTTCTTCGGGTAAGGCCACTTCGTATTCTTCTAAGTTTTGTTTCTCCCACTGCGCTTGCTTTTCTCCTACCGATTTCACAATATTGCCCACTGTTCCATGGCTCATGCTGAACGAAGTCAGTTTAGTGACGGCTTCGGCCACACCGCGGTAGACGCTGCCAGTCACAAGTTCGGCCACTTGCTTTTGTAAAAGGGTAGAGTAGCGCTCGCTTTTATTGAAGCCACAGATGTTATCCAGTGGGAAAAAGCTCTTTTCACCTTTCTTCTTTAAACGTCTACGCATAAACTCGACTGTACCGAATGTGAAAGTAATCGTGCGTGAATCCCTGTTGGCGATACGCCATCCTTCCGCTTTAAACGGAACGTACAACTCGCTATCCAAGGCCTCTAAGGCCTCCTTCATGAGTTGACTTACAAGATCTGAGAAATAAGCCTGAAGCGTAGTTTCTGCATCAAGCACATGATTTGAATCCTTTATTATGTGGTGAATTTCTGCTATAATTTTTTCCATGAAGACCTTCCTCTACACTAAATTGGCTACCAACCTTTAGTTGTATTGTAAGGTCTTCTTTTTGACTATTTCAACAAAAGAATAGTTTTGCATAGAAAAATTATACACTTAGGTCTTGTTCTGCTTCGCACGCGCTATTCCAGGTTTGGATCAGAATAGATTCCCCAAAATGCTACCCAGAATACCGCCCAATCCGCCCGTCGCTGCTGGCGTCGTCGTTCCGGACTGCTTAGGGAAAATATCGGTTATGTCGAAATTTTTCGTGGCTGCTTCTTCAGCTTGTTTCGAGAAGATGTCGGTCTGTTTGGCCACACCGTCGGCATCCAAGCCATCAGCATCCTTTTTGTCGGCCAACATGCCCAGAATCATCGGCGCCATGGAAGCCAAGACCTTGGCAACCTCGGATTTACTGATGCCTGTTTGGGCAGCAATCTGATCCACAACCTTGTCCTTGTCCCCGAAGGCATGATCCAATATTTTATCGCCATCGTCCGTATCGGCTTTCTTGACCACATCTTCGATCGAGGATACGTCTTTGGTCTGACCTTTGTGTTTTTCCAATGCATTTGATAAGGAATCTTTCCCTGCTTTTGACTCTGCGTTTTTGCTTAATGCCCGAAGGATCAAGGGAATTGCAACTACAGCCAATTTCGGCAAAATGCTTTCATCAACGCCCGTTTTGCTGCCTAAAGCCTGGATCGAACTTTCTTTGTTCAGCTCGCCCATCATTTCGGAAATGTCATTGATTTGCACCATTTTTTCCACTCCTATCTGTTATTTAACTATCCTGATTTTACAATAGATAAGCAGAAATAAGAAATGATACGCTTTCAGTGCGGGTCCTGGATCCGTTTGAACATCTTCTCCATATCCTGGTTGGAGAATTGGATCAGCACCGGTCTGCCGTGCGGGCAATTGTAGGGATTATCCGTTTTGGCAAGATCGGCCAACAGTTGGCGCGCTTCTTTATCGCTCAGGAAATGATTCGCCTTGATCGAGCGCTTGCAGCTCATCATGATGGCCGTTGCTTCACGAAGCTTTTTGATGGAGATATCGCCTTCAGCCAAAAACATCTCCACCAGTTCCTTCAGAATGTCTTCCTCTTCACCCGGAGTGAACCAGGCAGGATGCTTTTCGACGATGAAACTGTTCTGGCCAAATGGTTCGAGGAACAGGCCCATCGATTCCAACACATCCCGATTTTCCTGGATCAACTGGAATTCATTCGCCGGATAATCCAGCATGATTGGTATCAACAAACCTTGAAGATCGGTGGAAACCTTGCCGATTTCCTCACGGTAGTATTCATATTTGATGCGTTCCTGCGCAGCATGCTGATCGATGATATAGAGGCCATTTTCATTCTGCGCGAACAGGTAAGTCCCGTGCATCTGGCCAAAAAAATGCAGCTCCGGGAAAGGCCGCTTGCTCGCCTGTGCCTTCTCTGCCTCCGCTTCGACTTTCTGGACGGTTTTCATGATCGGTTCTTCATGGGCAGCCGGATTAATTGGTTCAACAGACAGGTAAGGCGCGGTTGGTTCATTGCGGTCCTGTTTTGGTTGGTCACTGAACGGAACAACGTACGCTTCTTGTTCTTCACTTGGAAGGGGAAGGTCTTCCGAAGGCGCGGTTTCTTCAGAACCCATATAAACTTGTTCGCGTTCCGCATTTTCATTATGAACCGGCCCGTTGTCCCACGACGTCTCCAAAGATCGGAAATCCTCATTTTCGCTGATCGCCGGCAGCTTCGTTTCCGTTTCTTGCACGAGCTCTTGATCGAATGACCGGAAAGAGACGCTCAATTGCTCGGTCCGGACCGGTTCAGCCGGACTCGGGCGTTTGAATTTCAGATTTTCGATGCCGCTCGGGATGCGTTCTTCCGTCCGCAAAACAGCAGCGACTGCGCTTTCGATCAATTCGCCGAGCTCTTTTTCTTTGCTGATCCTGACTTCCTTTTTCGAAGGATGCACATTCACATCCAAAAGCAGGGAATCCGCATCGATCACGATGACGGCGAGCGGATACCTTCCGACCATCAGCTTGGAGCCATAGCCATCGATGATGGCTTTGTTCAAGGCGTAATTTTTTATGAAACGCCCGTTCAGTATCAAGGTGATATAGTTGCGGCTTGCCCGCGTCGTGTCCGGCAAACTGATGTAGCCATTCACTTTGAAGTCCAGATTTTCGTTTTCGATCAGTTTCATCTTCTTGGCGGTCAATGTGCCGTAGACTCCAGCGATGGTCTGACGCAGATCGCCATTGCCTGCTGTATGCAGAAGTTGGTTGCCTTCATGATGCAAACGGAAAGCAATCTCCGGATGGCTCAATGCGATCCGGTTCATGATGTCTGTGATGTTCGACAATTCGGTCTGCAGGGAACGGATGTATTTCAGACGGGCTGGCGTATTGTAAAAAAGGTCTTCAACGATGATCGTAGTCCCTTTACGGGATTTGTTCGGCCTTTCCTCGCCGATGACGCCGCCCTTTATGGACAAGTAGGTGCCGCTTTGATCAGCGACAGCCGTTTCGATCGAAACTTTGGCGACGGAAGCGATACTGGGCAAAGCTTCACCCCGAAACCCCAGCGAGTGGATGCGGAAAAGATCATCCTGCGTGTATATTTTGCTGGTCGCGTGCCGCGTAAAGGCAAGTTTCACCTCGTCCGCCGCGATGCCGTCGCCGTTGTCGGTGACCTGCACTTTCCTTAATCCCGCCTCTTCAATGAAAACATCGATTTGCGTACTGTTCGCATCGATGGCATTCTCCACCAATTCCTTAACGACCGATGCCGGCCGTTCGATCACTTCCCCAGCAGCGATCTGGTTCGTCAATATTTGGGAAAGTTCCCTGATTTTGGCCATCGTTCTCACCTACTTTTTTGCGATTTCAGCAACTTTTTCCAACTGTCTATCATCAGCATGGCTTGCATCGGTGTGCAATCCTCCAGCGCCAAGTCCGACAATTCATCCAGTACGTGCTTCTCGTTCGGAAGCATCGCACTTTCTTGGAACAGCGCCAATTGTTCGACCGTATCATCCGGAACAGGTGCGCCCGTTCCGGAGTGCAGCACGTGCTGTTCATTCAATGAATTGAGGATGACCTGCGCTTCGGCGATCAATTCATTGGGCATTCCGGCTAATTTGGCCACATGCAAGCCATAGCTTTTGTCTGCTGGACCCTGCATCAGTTTATGCAGAAACACCAATTCTCCGTCTTTTTCGATTGCCCCTACATGAACATTTTTTGTCCCCGCCAAATCGGCTTCCAGTTGGGTCAATTCATGGTAATGCGTCGAAAACAGCGTCTTGCCTTTGATTGTGCGATCGATGTAACGCAGGATCGCTTCCGCCAAGGCCATGCCGTCATACGTCGCCGTTCCCCTGCCGATTTCGTCGAACAAAATCAGACTCTTATCGGTGGCGAATCGCAGCGCTTGGTTCGTTTCGACCATTTCGACCATGAACGTGCTCTGTCCGGAATAGAGGTCATCAGCCGCGCCTATCCGGGTAAAGATTTGGTCAAAGATAGGCAAATGGGCTTTTTCCGCCGGCACGAAACAACCCATCTGGGCCAGGATGACAATCAGCGCAACCTGACGCATGTAGGTGCTCTTGCCTGACATGTTCGGCCCAGTGATCAGCAGAATATGGTTGTCCTTGTCCATGGAAATGCTGTTGGGCACAAATTTATCTTTGCCGATGACGCGTTCCACAACCGGATGGCGCCCTTCTTTAATGGACAGATTGCGGTCGCTGTTGCTCAATTCGGGCTTGGAAAAATGATAGGCTTCGCTGACATGGGCGAACGACTGAAGGACATCGATCTCCGCCACCAGTTTGGCAAGTGCCTGCAACTGTTTGCTGTATCCTTTTATCTCTTCCCGCAAAGCGACAAACAGCTCATGCTCCAATTCGACAGACTTTTCCTCAGCTTCCAGAATAAGCGTCTCTTTTTCCTTCAATGCAGGCGTGACGAAACGTTCCGCATTGGCAAGCGTCTGTTTGCGCTCATACGTGCCCTCAGGCAGCGCCGCAAGGTTCGCCTTCGTCACCTCTATGTAATAGCCAAAAATGCGGTTGTAGCCGATTTTCAGCGTTTTGATGCCGGTCTTTTCTCTTTCCTCTTTTTGCAGCATCGCTATCCAAAGCTTCCCGTTGTTCATCGCATCGCGGTAGCGATCCAATTGCTCATGGTAGCCGTCACGGATAATGTTGCCTTCCGTGATCTGGATTGGCGGATTATCCGTGATCGCCCGCTCGATCAGTTCGATGACTTCTGGGTAAGCTTCCAATTTGTCGATGACAGCCTGCCAAACATCCGGTTCATCGATTGCAGCGATGGCTTGGACCAATCCTGGGATCTGCTGCAGAGAGGTTTTCAGCTGGATCAGATCGCGGCCGTTGATATTGCCTAGTGACACTCGGGCGACCAAACGTTCCAGATCATAAACCGATGTCAAGGCGTCATTGATGTCCATTCGTTCAAAGTAGTGGTTGACCAATGACTCCACTTTCCGTTGCCTTTCGAGTATGTCGCTCAGGTTGATCAACGGCTTTTCAAGCCATTGTTTCAGCATGCGCCCGCCCATAGCCGTTTTTGTTTCATCCAGCGTCCATAGCAGGCTGCCTTTTTTCTGCTGCGTCCGGATGGATGCGGACAACTCGAGGTTGCGCCGCGCGTAGGTATCCATCTTCAGGAAAGCGTCCGTTTGATAGGCGACGGCTTTCTGAAGATGGGACAAGCTGCGCTTTTGGGTATCCGAAAGATAGCTCAACAACAAAACAAGCACATCTTTTTCCGACTGTTGCGGCAATTCCGCAACCAGATCGTGGAAGTCCGTTTCCGGAATCAGCTTCGCCTGAATGGAAACAAGGATACCGAAATGTTTTTCCAACTTTTCCGTCAGGCCGTCAGCCGTTTTTGTGTCCAGGACGATTTCTTTGAAAGGCAAAGTCTGGAGCTCGTTGAATACGGCGTCTTCGTTGGTCAGGAGCGTGACTTTCAGCTCCCCCGTTCCGATATCGACATATCCCAGCCCATACCCGCCTGCTTCGTTTTGGATGACACTGGCCAAGTAATTATTTGTTTTGCTTTCGCTGCCGTTCTCATTCAGAAATGTACCGGGCGTAATGACCCGCACGACTTCCCGCCGCACCATGCCTTTCGTTAGCTTGGCATCCTCCATCTGTTCGCAAACGGCGACCTTGTGCCCCATTTCTACGAGTCTCCGGATGTATTCCGCTGCAGCATGATAAGGGACCCCGCACATGGGAATCGGCTCATCGGCATTTTTGTTGCGGCTCGTCAGCGTGATTTCCAGTAATTTTGCGGCCTTCATGGCATCATCATGGAATAATTCATAGAAATCGCCCAAGCGATAAAACAAAAATGCATCCGGATACTGTTCTTTTATGGATAAGTATTGCTCCATCATGGGCGTATTTTTAGTCTTCTGTGGCATTCTTTCACCTCAATTAATAGATCTCTTCAGTCTTCATGCTTCATCTTTTTCGATAGCGTCATCGACGCCGCGTTGGATGATGCTGATGACATTTTCCAATAGTTCGTTGGCATCCCATAAAGCTTCGCGGTATTGTTGGACCGCTATGCTGTCCTTCAACTGCTTGTTCAGCTCCGCTAATTCAGCGGCTGTTTTTGCTGCCGCTGCCGGCTTGGCATAATGTTCAAAAGCCGCGGCTTCTTTTTGCTTACTTTTGATTGTTTCGACCAATTGTTCCAGCGCCCGATTGTCTTTTGTGTTTTCTTCGGCCTCTTGATAGCGGACGATCACTTCATTTTTTCCCAACATTTCGATCAGTCTGTTCAATTCTGCTTCTGCCGGGCCTTCGATAGGCAGTTCTTGGGTCAATAGAATTCCCCTCCAAATGGGCGATCTTCATTGATCACGATGTTCTCGATTTTTACGCACTTGCCGGTCTGATCATTGATTTCAATATAGCAACCGGAAAGCAATTTTCTGCCTTTTTCAGGCACTTCATGCCGAATCGGCATTTGCGTCAGAAATTTCTGGATGATGATCTCTTTTTCGACGCCCAAAATGCTGTCGTAAGCCCCGGTCATTCCGGCATCCGTCAGATAGCCTGTCCCTTCCGGCAAAATACGCGCATCATTTGTCTGCACATGCGTATGCGTACCGACCACAGCAGAAACGCGACCATCCAAATACCAGCCCATCGCTTGTTTTTCGCTGGTCGTTTCGGCATGGAAATCGACAAAGATGCAATTCGTTTCTTTCCGTACCTGCTCCAGTATTTCATCCGCTTTGCGGAAAGGGTCATCCAGACTGTTCATGAAGACACGTCCGTGCAGGTTCACAACAGCCAATTTCAGTTGGTTCACTTTTATGATCGTCCAACCGATGCCAGGAGTCCCTTCCGGGAAATTAGCCGGACGGATCATCTTATTGGCTGTTCCGATGAATTCGAATATGTCACGGTTATCCCACGTATGGTTCCCCATGGTGATGACATCGACACCGGTCTGCAAAAATTCTTTGTAAATTTTTTCTGTTATCCCTCTGCCGCCTGCCGCATTCTCCCCGTTCACGATGGTCACTTGCGGACGGTAATGTTTCTTCAGTTGCGGGAGTGTGTCCTGCAGCATCTGTCTGCCGATTGAACCTACAACATCTCCAATAAATAATACTTTCATCTTCAGCCTCTTCTCTAAATTCTAGTCTTTTTATAGTAACATATTTTGTCCGTTTAGATAAGCCGTTGGGCCCTTGCCCATCAACCGGGATATCCATAAAAAGCAAAAAACGGGACAAGAAGCTGTCCCGTTTGGTTTTTAATTATTTGGCATATTCAATTACTCTTGTTTCGCGTATAACCGTAACCTTGATGTGTCCCGGATAATCTAGTTCTTCTTCGATTTTCTTTCTAATCTCGCGAGCTACACGAATAGCTTGAGAATCGTCAAGTTGGTCTGGCTTGACCATGACGCGGATCTCTCTTCCTGCTTGGATAGCAAAACTGCTTGCTACGCCTTCAAAACTGTTCGAAATTGCTTCCAGTTTCTCCAAGCGGCGGATGTAGTTTTCCAGAGATTCACTTCTTGCGCCCGGACGAGCAGCAGATAAAGCGTCAGCAGATGCGACCAATACTGATATGATTGAGTTTGCTTCAACATCGCCATGATGTGAGGCAATTGCATTGATGACAACCGGATTTTCTTTGTATTTCTGGGCGATTTCTGCGCCGATTTCAACGTGCGAACCCTCTATTTCATGATCGAGAGCTTTTCCGATGTCATGCAGCAGACCTGCACGTTTGGCCAGATTGATGTCTTCGCCTAGTTCCCCAGCCATTACGCCGCAAAGTTTTGCGACTTCGATGCTGTGGTTCAGGACATTTTGTCCATAACTAGTGCGGAAATGCAGACGTCCCAAAATTTTAATCAGATCAGGATGCAAAGAATGGATGCCAACTTCAAAAGTTGCTTGTTCGCCGATTTCTCTTATGCGTTCATCCATATCCTTACGGGCTTTCTCAACTGCTTCCTCAATTCTCGCAGGATGGATACGTCCATCTTGAATTAATTTCTCCAAAGCCATTTTCGCAATTTCTCTTCGGATAGGATCAAATCCGCTTAACACGACAGCTTCTGGCGTATCATCGATGATCAGGTCAATACCTGTCAAGGTCTCCAAAGTCCGAATGTTTCTTCCCTCGCGGCCAATGATGCGGCCTTTCATGTCATCGTTAGGCAGTGTAACAACTGAAACTGTTGCTTCCGAAACTAAATCGGCTGCACTTCTTTGGATCGCCTGCAGGATAATGTTTTTCGCATTACGATCTGCTTCATCTTTCGCTTTTTGGTCGGATTCTCTGATCATGACCGCAATTTCATGCGAAAGTTGATTTTCCGTTTCATCCATGATGATGTTTCTTGCATCTTCACGTGATAAGGTAGCGATTCTTTCCAGTTCATGTTGTTGCTCTTCCACCAATGCTTGAATGCGATTTTCCTCAGAAACTAAAGCGTTTTGTCTTTTGACAAGATTATCCTCTTTTGACTCGATAGATTGTTCACGTTTCGAAAGACTGGTATCTTTTCTATCCAAATTTTCTTCCCTTTGGATCAATCGATTTTCTTGTTTTTGAACCTCACCGCGTCGTTCGCGCAATTCATCTTCTATTTCTGAGCGGTATTTGTGGTTCTCATCCTTCGCCTCTAACATAGCTTCTCTTTTTGTTGTTTCTGCTTCTTTACGAGCATCTTCAAGAATTTGGGAAGCGGTATTTTTGGCACCAGCTATTTCTTTTTCGTGATTCGATTTTCGATATAAATATCCGACAACGACACCAAAAATTAAAGCTATGATAGCGAAGGCTAAAGTCCATATATCCATAGTTTCACCTCCGTATCTATTTAATTTTGTTGTCAAAAAAAATGAATAAAAATTAGTTTTACAATGTGCAGAATGAAGCGATACACATAAATTCATTCTAAACGTAGAATACTGACATGTCAACGATAAAACGGTAACATAACCAAAATACATTCAAACCTGTTTCGATATTGCCCTTTTTTCCGATTTTGAAAAAAGAAAGAGGCCCGGATTTTGGTCCCGGCCTCTTGAAAAATATTTTTTACTCGTCCAACAGATCGACCGATTCAACCGGCTCGCTTTTTTCTTTTTCTTTTGCCTCTACCGCTTTTTTATCGCCTATGCCGTATTCGTCACGGACAAGCTTCTCGATTTCAGCTCTCATCTCTGGATGCTCTGTCAGGAATTTTTTTGCATTTTCGCGGCCTTGGCCGATGCGTTCCCCTTTGTAGGCATACCAAGCGCCACTCTTGTTGACGATATCCTTCTCTGAGGCCATATCGATGATTTCGCCGACTTGGGAAATGCCTTCCCCGTACATGATGTCCACTTCAGCTGTCCTGAATGGCGGCGCAACTTTGTTTTTTACTACTTTGATTTTTGTGCGGTTACCCATGATTTCTGTTCCGCTCTTGATCTGTTCCGCTCTTCTGACTTCCAGACGGATAGTAGCGTAAAATTTAAGCGCTCTTCCTCCTGGCGTCGTTTCCGGATTCCCGAACATGATGCCGATTTTTTCACGGACTTGGTTGATGAAGATTGCGATCGTTTTTGTTTTGTTGATCGATCCGGATAGTTTCCGTAAAGCTTGGGACATCAGACGTGCCTGCAGACCCATATGGGAGTCTCCCATTTCGCCTTCTATTTCAGCACGCGGTACCAATGCGGCAACCGAGTCGATGACCACGATGTCGACAGCCCCTGATGAAACCAAAGCATCCGCGATTTCCAGGCCTTGTTCACCTGTATCCGGTTGGGAAAGCAACAATTCGTCGATATCCACACCCAAAGCTGCAGCATATTTTGGATCCAAAGCATGCTCAGCATCGATGAATGCAGCAACGCCACCCTTTTTTTGCACTTCGGCAATCGCATGCAGCGCAACGGTTGTTTTACCTGATGATTCAGGACCATACACTTCGATGATACGGCCTCTTGGATAGCCGCCTACGCCCAACGCAACATCAAGAGCCAACGAACCACTGGGTACAGTGGATATTTGTGTGTCCACTTTTTCGCCAAGCTTCATGACGGACCCTTTGCCATAATTTCTTTCTATCTTTTTCAGAGCCTCATCCAAGGCTTTTTGTCTATTTTCATTTAAATTAGCCATCAATTGTTTCCTCCAAGCTTTCATTTGCATGCATTAACACCACAACGTAATACTATCCTTTTCCGGACAAAAAAGCAAGAATAAAGTGAACAGATGTTCGTTTTTTATTTTTCGAAATCAGAATCCATCAAATACCGTCGAATCATATCAAACCCCTGCATGACTGCCTGTTCCCTGTTCCCAAGGCGATCGCGGGAAAATTGGAAGCCTTGGACAGCAGTCGGTCCATTTTTTTGGCTTAAAGCAATCCATACCGTCCCGGCTGGCTTGTTCTCCAGTTGATCAGGCCCGGCAACGCCCGTGAAAGAAATGGCCAACTGAGTATCAAACAACTCGCGCGCACGTTCTGCCATCGCCATCGCGCATTCCGCGCTGACCATCCCGTATGTCTCGAGAATGTGTTCCGGAACGCCAAGGACCTTTTGCTTAGCGTTTTCTTGGTAAGAAACGATGCCGCCCGCGAAAACTTCGCTTATGCCGGGAACCTTGACGAGTTCGGCTTGAAAAAGCCCTCCGGTCAAGCTCTCAGCCGCACTGATTGATTGTTTGCCCTCCAATAATTTCTTCCCCACCACTTCGGCAAGGCTGGATTCGTCACCGTCGCCGTAATAATATTCACCTACAAGCGCCAATATTTCCGCTTTTTTTTCATCCAATAGTTCACTGCAGATCGCCTCTGTTGCAGCGTTTGCGGTGATTCTCAAAGTCACTTCGTATTTCCCGGCATATGGGGCTATCGTTGGATTGGTCTGATTGCGGATCAAGTCATCCAAAAGCGTTGTCAAGCTAGACTCGCCGATTCCGAAAAAGCGGAGCGTCTGCGATGAGATGACTTGCTGATCTTCATACTTGCTGGAAAGGAACGGCTTCACAAATTGCAGGAACATCTGCTCAAGTTCTCTTGGCGGGCCCGGCAGCAGCAAATA
Organism: Trichococcus shcherbakoviae; assembly: GCF_963666195.1. Lineage (NCBI taxonomy): Bacteria > Bacillati > Bacillota > Bacilli > Lactobacillales > Carnobacteriaceae > Trichococcus > Trichococcus shcherbakoviae. The sequence continues at coordinate 2,873,976 of NZ_OY762653.1, read as the reverse complement.
ACCTTTCCCATCCTTTTCGGTATAGGTGCCCAGCGCTTGCCCAATCGGGTTCGGGAAGACAATACCGCTCCTGAACACTAAAGCTTGAAGCTCATTGTTTTCAGTCATGCTCCTTCCCGAACGTTCGAACCATTGCCGGATATGCGCCAAACCCGCTTCATCCATGGCGAGTTCTTCCTCGAGGTGATTCGCCACAGTTTGTTTGGTCAAGTCATCCCGGGTGGGTCCGAGCCCTCCTGTGAAAATCAACAGGTCGCTTCGTGATTCAGCTATTTTGATCACGTCTTTTATTTTTCCCGGATTATCGCCGACAACTGTCTGATAATAGGAGTCTATGCCCAGACCGGTCAGTTCCTTGGCGATGAATGCCGCATCCGAATTCACTATTTGCCCCATCAACAATTCCGTTCCGACTGAAATGATTTCTGCATTCATATTTAATCCCTCACATCCATAGTATTCGCTCAAATAATACAAAAGCTTCAATCACATAAAAAAGATAAAGAAAAAAGAAGGGCACAAAAGAATCGCGTTTCCTTTTGTTCGGATTGCACCCTGATGCAACCCAGCCCTTCTTATTTATAAAAACTACATGGATCCGACAAAAACGTGTTTATTTTTGACGAAATAATCCACCCCTGAGTAGATGGTGAAAACTAAGCAAACATACAACATGATGTCCGCAACCGGAATGCCGGTTGCCTGAAAAGGAAAGTTATCCACGAACAACAAAATGATGGCTACCATTTGTGTCGCCGTTTTGATTTTCCCCGGCCACGCCGCTGCCATGACTTCGCCTTCCTTCACAAGCAAGAGGCGCAAGCCTGTGACCGCCAACTCCCGGCTGATGATGATGCTGACGACCCACGATGGAGCCAAACCTTGGCCGACAAGCACGATCAAGGCAGTGGCGACAAGCATCTTATCCGCCAAGGGATCAGCAAATTTCCCGAAGTTGGTCACCAAGCCGTCCCTTCTGGCGATATATCCATCCAGCCAATCCGTAAAACTGGCGATGGCAAAGATAGCGGCTCCGACCAGTTGATTGACAGCAATCTGTGATTGGGCAATTTCAAGCGTGCCCCAATCGAAAGGAACCAAGGTGATGATCATGAACAACGGAATCATAAAGATCCGCAACGCTGTCAATTTATTAGGTAAATTCAACTTCTGCAACTCCTTTAATGTACCCTGACTTATTCTGCACCTTTGACGGTAAAGGATAAGGTTTGGGTCTGAATCTCTTGATGATCGGCTGGCATTGTGACTACTGTGCCAGCCAGTTCGATGATCGTTGCCGGCATTACGCCGACTATCACTTCGATCTCGCTTGTGTTCAACGGCAAAGCGACCGTCAGTGGGTTTTCACTGTCCACGATGCCGGAAGGCTCTTGGACGATCCCGTTCACGCTTACGCTGATCCAGGAACTGCCTCCTGCCACCGCCGAGATTTTCAACTCTGAGGGCAGCGACAAGCTGGTGATGTCATATTCCGCATAACCATCGGCAGACGAGACCAAATTCACCTGCGCTGTTTGTTCTGCGACAACGGCACTGTCTGCCTGCTCTATGTCGCTTGAAACCGTCGCTTGCGATGCCATAGTTGTTTGGCTGATGTTCGAAGCCACTTCGATCTGAACCTGCTCATCGTCATCGTTCAATGTAGCCTGCCAGACCACAAGTACGATGGCAACTACCGCCACAACCAACAGAAAAGTCGGCAGCTGGCTTTGGACGGAGCCGCCATAATTAAAATTCGTCTTTTTTGAAGCTCTTTTAGTTTCGGAGCGACTGGGAGAAAAAGAACCGGAATCTTCCGCTTGGCTGCTCCCATGTATTTCCGGAATCACACTTGCATGGTCCCCCAATAAGCGGTCGCCATCCAAGCCCACAGTATCTGCATATTGCTTGATGAAGGCACGCACATAGAAATTGCCCGGCATAATCTCAAAATCGCCTTCTTCTATCGCAATCAGATACCGCTTCTGTATTTTAGTCATCTGCTGTAGATCATCCAATGTGTATCCCTTGGAAAGTCTAGCACTTTTTAGGATTTCCCCAATTTGAACCATTTCTTCACCTGCCTTCACTTGCAAATCCCGAAGTTACCATGGATATTATACCATAAAATTCCCTCACCAGGAGTTCCAATGCTGTTTTACCTGAGCCATCCACCGGATACGTAAATGGCCTGCCCCGTCATGTAGCGACTGTCTTCCTTCAGAAGTTGGGATACCCAGAAGCTGATTTCATTCGGTTTTCCCATCCTCCCCAGAGGGATTTCCTCAAGAAGAGCCTCTTTTTCATCGTTTTCAAGATGGGCATTCATTTGCGTGTCGATTGCTCCCGGACAAATGGCATTGACTGTTACTCCCAGTGAGGCCACTTCCTTGCTGTAGGCTTTCACGAAGGCAATCTGCGCCCCTTTGACGGTACTGTACAGCACTTCGAGCCCGCTGCCGACTTCTCCATAGACAGAGCTGATGAAGACGATGCGGCCGTTGCGCGAGCGGGCGATTTTGTCCTGTAGCGCTTGGATGATCAGGATCGGCATTTTGACGTGCATTTCCCACAAGGCATCCATTTGCTCGGAAGTCATATCCTGAAGCAACCCATATTCCGTCGTGCCGTGCGCAAAAACAATCGCTTGGAGCGAGAAAATATGGTCAGCAAGTGTCGAAACGCCTGCTTCATCGGTAAAATCCAGGCAAAGCGGATAAAATTCCTGTTCGGGATAGGCCGATTGCAGTTCTGCCAGCATCAGATTGATTTTTTCTTGATTGGAATGATAATGCAAGTAAAGCGACCAGCCTGAACCGGCCAAATCCCTTGCGATGGAAGTCCCGATGTCACCGGAAGCACCCGTCACCAAAGCGGCTTTCATTGCTGTTTTGCTCCCTTCTGGAGGATTACGTAGGTGCTCATATTTTGTTCTTTGAGATAGCCTTCGGCGAAGCTGCGGATGTCCTCCAGGCTAGTTTCTTCGATCAACGGAACAACTTCAAAAAGTTCCGCTCCGGAAAACAGCAGCGTACTGTAGTGATTTGCGATGTATTCCAGGGAATTGAAAGCCTGCAATTGTTCTCCGATCATGCTCTTCTTCAGCAAATCAAATTTCTCATTCGTCAGATTAGCATCGGTTTCCCAATCCAAGAGAATCCGTTTCAGCTTATCTTCCAGCAGTTTCGGTTCTTCCGTGTCCGATTCGATCGCCATAAAGTTGAAGGAACGATCCAAATTGAAGGAGTAGCCAAAGCTGTCATCGATCAAACCGTTGTCGTAGAGATCAATGAAATGCGTGGAGCTCCGGCCGAAAAGCAATTCCAGCAACAGCGAACCATAGATTTTGTATTTTTCGGCTTGGTTTCCGGTCACATCCGCATCCAAACCTTTCACACCAAGCATCACTTTCGGACGTTGCACATCCATTTCGATCTCTTTGTATCGAATGATGTCCTGGATCGAAGCCTGCGGCAAAGTGCGCTGGATCGGTTTAGCAGGAAGAAACGTCTTGCCTGCTTGGTTTTGTCTGATCGTTTCCATCATTTTTTCGGGAACGAAATTGCCGATCATCAATAGGTTCATGTTGGACGGATGGTAGAACGTATCATAACAGGTTTGCAGCAATTCCGGCGAGATTGCTTGGATGCTTTCCACCGTTCCAGCTATATCGACGGAAAGCGGATGTTCGGGATAAAGGTTACGGAGCAACCCATAAAAAAGTTGCCAACCCGGGTTATCTTCATACATGCGGATTTCTTGAGCGATGATGCCTTTTTCCTTTTCAGTGCCTTCCTCCGTGAAATGCGGGTCTTGAACGAAGTCAAGCAGGCTGTTCGTATTTTCTGAAATGTTGTCCGTTGCCGAAAAGAGATAGCTTGTCCGCGTGAAGGAAGTGAAAGCATTCGCTGAAGCACCGTATTTCGCGAAGTCCTCAAAAGCATCATGGTCTTCGCCTTCAAATAATTTATGTTCAAGGAAATGTGCGATGCCGTCCGGAATTTTGATTTCCTTGTCTCCGTTTATCGGCACAAACTGGTTGTCGATCGAGCCGAAATCGGTGGTGAAGATGCCATAGGTTTTTGAATACTTATTTTTCGGAATCAATACTACCTGCAAGCCGTTGTCCAATACTTCCGTATAGACGGTGTCGTTAAGTGCCTCATAATGTACTTTATTCATCTGTAGCCTCGCCTTTCAAGAAAAATATCGCCTGCAAAGTCATTTTTTCCGCAACAGCAACGATCTGTTCCTTCGTCACCGCGTTCAAACCGGCGATCCATTGCTCCTGCGAAAGAGGATTTTCTATGATCAGGAAATCCTGGTACTGTTTCGCCAAACTTCTGCCCTGATAATCATCATTTTGTTTGTAGTGGTTGATCAGCATGCTTTTTGTTTGAGCGATCAAGGCGTCCGAGAAATCCCCTGTTTGCATGTCTTGGAGTTGCGCCAGAACGATTTTCTCGACCTGCTCGCGTTTATCGAATTCGATGCCGGTACCGACAGTCATGACACCGCGCAGAAAGTCCAAGCCGCTTGAAGCCGAGTAAGCCAAGCTCTCTTTTTCACGGACATTCTGGAACAGTTTCGAATGAGGGAAGCCCCCAAACAGTCCATCAAAAACCAAGCCGGCAAAATAATGGTCATTCATGTAATAGACGGGTGAGGAAAAGCCGAAAAACAACTTGCCCTGATTGATGTCTTGAGCTTCGCTTGAAGTGACGGGTTCCGTGTTCTTTGCGCGTAAATAGAATACATCTTTTTCGATTTCTTTCCTGTCCGAAAGCTTCTGGGCAGCCAATATGTTCAATATCCTTTTAGGCGCTACATCACCCGAAACGAGTATATCCAGCTGATTCGACCCGATCATCTCCTCATAGCATTCGAACAGGCTGCTTGAGGTGATATCCTCAAGGAAGCCGGCATCACCGATGCCTTGATACGCTTGATCTGTCCCCTCGAACAGCACTTGGTTCAAGCGCGTACGCGCATAAGCCGATTTGTCTTCGATCAGAGACTCGAAATAATTATTCAGATTTTCCTTTTCCCTCATAAAAGTCTTCTCGTGGAACTTGCCGTCCTCGGCATTGGGCCTGAAGATGATTTCTTCCAGGAAAGCGAACGCCTCTTCCAAAAGTGTATCGTCTCCTCCGATGAATTTATCATTGACGACGGATAGACTCAACGTCACGACATGCTGCTTGCCGAAGCGCTGGGATTGCGTATGCAGCGTCGCACCGTAAAGGCTGGCCATTTTCAGATCCATCTCGTTTTGGCTAGGATACTGCTTGCTGTTCGTTTCAAGCATGTTCTTCACTAAAGAACGTTCGGTTGCAGTTTTTCCGCCGAAACTCGTCCTGAATTTGTACTGGATCAATACGGTTTTGTATTTGTCGGAAGGCTCGATATAAGGCGTAACACCTTGCTTTAATTTATATTCCATCCATTTCACGTCCTGTAAGCTATTTTATATGTCGATAGGGAAAACTATACTCTAGTTCGGGTGTTTTTTCAATTAAGCCATTCCTTGTCCACTCTGATCCCTTGCCTGAACCAAAAAGAAAAGGCTGACTCGTGTTGAGCCAACCCTTCTTGTCGTCAGAGATTACTTTGATTTGATGTAAGTTGTACCGTTAGCGGCTGGGCCTCTGGATTTACCGATAAAACCTACAAGCACAATGATCGTAATGACGTAAGGTGCAATCTGGAGATAGACGGAAGGGATATTCTGGATGACCGGAATATAGCTGCCGATGACCCCCAAACTCTGGGCGAACCCGAAGAAAATTGCCGCTCCCATCACTCCGATCGGATTCCACTTGCCGAAAATCATGGCAGCCATGGCGATGAAACCTTGACCGGCAATCGTTGATCCGGAAAAATTCAGGCTGATCGACTGAGAGACGATGGCGCCGCCCACACCGCCCAAAAAGCCGGAAATCGATACGCCCGCGTAGCGCATCACGTAAACATTGATCCCCAATGTATCCGCAGCTTGCGGGTGTTCCCCGACCGAACGCAGACGCAAGCCGAAAGTCGTCTTGAAGATGATGAAGTAGCAGACAAGCGCCGTTGCGATAGCTGCATAAGCTGGAGCTGATGTATTCGTGAAAAATATCTGACCGATGATCGGAATATCCTTCAATATGGGAAAACTGGTCTTCCCGAAGTTCTGGATGATGAAGGCGGTTTGGCCTTTCCCTTCATAAAGAACCTTAGTCAAAAATACCGCCAACGCAGGGGCAAGCATATTTAGTACGGTTCCGGAAACGATGTGGTTCGCTCTTAAATTGATTGTGGCCACTGCATGGAGGATCGAAAAGAAGATGCCGACTGCCCCCGCGACCAACAACGCAACCCATGGCGTCATTTTGCCAAGATTGTCGGCGTAGTTCAGATTAAAGACTATGGCTGAGAATGCTCCCATGACCATCGTGCCTTCCAAGCCTACATTGACGATACCGCTCCGTTCCGAGAAAGTTCCGCCAAGACCGGTGAAGATCAAAGGTGCTGAATAAATCAAAGCCGAAGATACGATGATCGACAGAATCGCTAGCATGTCCATCTCACGCCACCTCCTTTTTATTGACTTTGGACAGCTTGTTCAGCAAAAGTCGGATGATATAGCTCGCTCCGACGAAGAAGATGATAGATGCAATTACGATGTCCACAATTTCTACGGGCACGCCTGACATAAGTGGCATGCTCGTTCCGCCGATTTTCAGCGTGCTGAACAGAAGTGCAGCAAAGAGGATGCCGATTGGGCTACCGATGCCCAACAAGGCTACGGCCATGCCATCGAATCCAACTGCCGGCATCGCACCTTGAACAAACATGTTTTGGAAATTCCCCAGACCTTCCATCGCGCCACCCAAACCGGCCAAGCCGCCGCTGATCAACATGGCCAAAATGATGTTCTTCTTGGCGTTCATACCTGCGTAATCGGCTGCATCAGGATTCAAACCGACTGAACGGAATTCGAAGCCATATGTTGTTTTCTTCATCAGCACCCAAACCACCGCAATCATGATGAGGGCAATGAAGATGCCGGCATGCAATGTCGAATTGCGCGTTACTTCCGATAAGAACGGCACCCTTAGACTGGCATTTTCTGTGATCCTGGCCGTGGAGTCGCCGGAATCCGTCAAAACATTCCTGACAATGTGGTTGTTGATGTATAAGGCCGTATGATTCAGCATGATGGTGACGATCACTTCACTTGTATTGAAATAGGCACGCAAGACTCCGGCGATGCCCGCCCACAGAGCTCCGGCGGCTACACCAGCCAAAATGCATAATGGCAACAATGCGATTTTCGGCAATTCAGGCAGCATCTGGGCGACGCTGACGGATGCCAACCAGCCAAACAAGGTTTGACCCGCAACACCGATGTTGAAGAACCCAGCTGTGTTGGCTACCGCAAAGCCCAATGCGACCAGAATCAAAGGGGTAGCTTCACGCAATAACTCACCTACGTAAAACGGCGATCCGAACGCTCCCTTCAGCATTGCCGAATAACCCGCGATGGCATCGTAACCGAAAGACCACATGACGATTGCGCCGATCAGCAGACCTAATATGACTGAAAGTAAAGGTACGATAATCCCCTGGATGCGAGTGGCTCCTTGTTGATTACTCATGAAGGCTTCCCTCCTCTTCCTTGTTTTTTTCCAATTCTTCCCTGGCCTTTTCCAATGAAGACCCGGCCATCAGTAAGCCCAGTTCTTGTTCGGAGGTTTCCTCCGGCTTGACGTAGGCCACGATTTCACCTTCGAACATCACAGCGATGATGTCGGAGAGATTCAGGATTTCGTCCAATTCGAAGCTCATCAGGAGGATGGCTTTGTCCTTATCCCTTTGCTCGATCAAGCGTTTGTGGATAAATTCGATCGCACCCACATCCAATCCTCGGGTCGGTTGGGCTGCTATCAACAACGAAGGATTCCGATCGACTTCCCTGGCGATGATCGCTTTTTGTTGGTTCCCGCCGGACAACGAACCTGCTGTCGACTTCTCGCTTTGCGTACGTACATCAAACTCTTTGATCAGTTCGATGGCATGGTTTTCGATGGCTTTGTCGTTCAGGAAGCTGTTTTTGCTGTAAGGTTCCTGATAATAAGTCTGCAAGGCGATGTTCTCGTCCAAACGCATCGGGAGGATCAGACCGAACTTTTGTCGGTCCTCAGGGATATGTCCCAATCCTGATTCAGTAATTTTACGTGGAGCCAAGTTCGTGATGATTTCGCCGTTCAGCTTGACGGTTCCGCTCTCAGCCTTCCGCAAGCCAGTGACGGCTTGGATCAATTCGCTTTGTCCGTTCCCGTCGATCCCGGCGATGCCGACGATTTCACCCGCCCGTACCGTCAGACTCAAATTGCGCACGGCTTCCAGTCCGCGGCTCTCTTTGACCGTCAATCCTTCAATTTCCAAAACAGCCTGCTTTGGCTGGGATGGTTTTTTTACTGTGCGGAACAGAACGGAACGTCCCACCATCATATCCGCAAGTTCTTGCTGAGATGTCTGCTTCACGTCGACAGTGCCGATGCTCTTGCCTTTACGGATTACTGTGCAGCGATCCGCAACGGCTTTGATTTCATCCAGTTTATGCGTAATCAGGATGATCGACTTGCCTTCTTTCGTCAATTCCCTCATGATCGCCATCAATTCGTCGATTTCTTGCGGTGTCAATACTGCCGTTGGTTCGTCAAAAATAAGGACGTCCGCCCCACGGTACAATGTTTTCAAGATTTCGACCCTTTGTTGCATACCGACAGTGGTATCTTCGATTTTGGCTGAAGGATTGACTGCCAAGCGGTATTTGTTTGACAGATCCGTAATCACATCAGCGGCTGCCTTTTTATTTAAAACACCGAGTCTGCTCGGCTCGCTGCCTAAAATTATGTTCTCCGTAACCGTGAAGTCCTTGACCAACATAAAATGCTGGTGCACCATTCCGATACCCAATTTATCGGCAACACCCGGGGAACTGATTTTGACTTCTTGCCCTTTGACCTTAATGGTTCCGCTTGTAGGCTCCAAAAGACCGGAAAGAATATTCATCAAAGTTGACTTGCCCGCGCCATTTTCACCCAACAAAGCGTGAATTTCACCTTTTTTCAAGCTTAGAAAAATATCATCATTCGCTTTATAATTGCCGAAAGCTTTTGTTACGCCAATCATCTCAATGACATAATTTTCTTCTGTCATGCTGATTCCACCCCTTACTAATATTGAATGCATGCAATCCCTCATGCAGCAGTGAGACACGCTTATAAAATATAATACCGTAAAACACCATTTCACACCTATTATAAAGTATTTCCAAAATCCTATCCACTTTTGTTTATCACGAAAGATAAACATTTGTTCCTTTTTCGGAACAGTCTTTGTTGGGGGACTATGCGCGAAAAAAAAGAGAAGCAACTCAATATCCTTAACCGGAATCAAGTTGCTTCTTTAAAGATTTTAAAAGTGATTAATTTTCTGGAGCTTCAGGAACCACAAGCGTTCCGTCCAAAATTTCTGTTTTCGCTTTAGTAACAGCTTCCAAAGCATCTGCGTTCAATTGACCTTCAGTCAAATCGACGCCTTCTTCAGCCAACCCGAAATTCAAGACTTCTCCTGCCGGGAATTCGCCGTTCATTGTTAATGTAGCGATATCCTTAGCTGCAGTGCCTACACCCTTCAACGTTGAAGTCAAAGTAAGGTTTCTTTCAGTGCCGTCATCAAGAGTCAACAAGCCTTCTTCTGTTTGGTCACGGTCAACACCGATTACCCAGATTTCTTTTGAAGGATCAGCTTTTACGATATCCTTAGCTTCTGAGAATACGCCATTTCCGGAATCTCCAGCAGCTTGATAAATGACATCAATTCCGCTTGCGTACATTGCGGCAGCTTTAGATTTCCCGCCTGCAGCATCGCCGAACGAACCGACATATTCAACTTTTACATCTATTTCAGGATTTACTGATTGGGCACCAGCTATGAATCCAGCTTCAAAGCGATCGATTACGACGCTCTCTTGTCCGCCGATGAAGCCTAATTGGTTGGTTTTGGTTGTTTTAGCAGCAGCGACACCAGCCAAGAAAGCAGCTTCGTTGTCTTTGAATGATACTGAAACTGTGTTCTCGCCTTCGATGACATCATCGATGATGGCGAACATCGTATCCGGATTTTGTGTTGCCATATCCTGCATCGCTGACTTCAATTTATATCCGATACCGAACACAAGGTCAAAATTACTGTTTACGGCAGTGTTCAAGTTCGTCACAAATTCCGAATCGGCATTTGATTGGATATAATCATATCCATCGATCCCTTTTTCTTTGCCGTTCTCTTCGCCCCATGCAACAAGGCCTTCCCATGCGCTTTGGTTGAATGATTTATCATCCACGCCGCCGACGTCGGTAACCATCGCGATAGTAAAGTTGTCTTCCGTTCCCTCTGCTGTGCTGGAACCTGTTGCACTGCTGTCAGCCGTGTCGCCGTTGCCGCCGCAAGCTGCCAAGATTGTGCTGACACCTAAACCTAATGCCAATAAACTAACATATTTTTGCTTCTTCACCATGACCCCTCCAATAAACTTCAATTTTTTGAACTTGTAAGTACAAGCTTCTTACAAAAAATATCATATCATGTATTCCCGAAAAAATAAACGATATTGATTTTTTTGTAATCGTTTTTTCATTTAATATCCATATATTTGCCGGAATGGTTCTAGTTAAACCTCAGAATCATAGGGCATATCCGCATCATTCTCATATATCCCCTCGCTAATGTTCACCTTTCTGGGCTTGCTTCCATCAGCGGGCCCGACGATCCCTCTTGCTTCCATCTCGTCGATAAGTCGCGCTGCCCGATTATAGCCGATCCGGAATCTCCTCTGCAATTTGGAAATGCTCGCCGTTTCATCCGATCTGATGAATTCCACAGCTTCCCCGAAAAGATCATCTTCCGGCTCTTCGCTTGCAGCCGCGACAGTTTCGGTCGGCATCATTTCCTCGACATAGTTCGCTTCTTGCTGATTTTTGACGAAAGTGACAATGTGCTCGACTTCCTCGTCGGAAATGAACGCTCCTTGCACACGGATTGGTTTATTCTCCCCCATCGGACGGAAGAGCATATCGCCTCTGCCCAGCAGCTTCTCTGCCCCGGAGCCATCGATTATCGTTCTGGAATCGATTGAACTGGACACAGCGAACGCGATCCTGGAAGGGACGTTTGCTTTGATGATGCCGGTGATGACATCGACACTCGGTCGTTGTGTAGCCAAAATCATATGGATTCCCGCAGCCCGCGCCATCTGCGCCAATCTGGTGATCGCGTCCTCGACTTCGTTGCTGGCCACCATCATCAAGTCGGCCAACTCGTCAACGATGACCACTATGTATGGCAACGTAGGATTGTTTTCCCCGTTCTCCAGATTGTATTCAACAATCAGATTGTTGTAACCGTCGATGTTGCGCATGCCGGTACCGGCAAACAATTCATATCTTCTTTCCATTTCCGTAACGACTTTATGGAGCGCTTGCGCCGCCTTGCGTGGATTCGTGACAACCGGCGTAAGCAAGTGGGGAATCCCGTTATAGACGTTCAATTCCACCATTTTCGGATCGATCATCATCATCTTCACTTCGTTCGGTTTGGCTTTCATCAAGATGCTCGTGATGATGCCGTTGATGCAGACGGATTTCCCGCTGCCGGTCGCACCTGCAATCAGCAAATGGGGCATTTTCGTCAGATTCGCGCTTTGCACAACGCCAGAGATGTCCCGTCCTAACGGCACCTCCAACAGCTTGTCGGTGTGCTTTTGCCCTTCCATGACATCACGGAAGGAAACAACGCTGACTTCACTGTTTGGCACTTCTATGCCGATGAAGGATTTCCCGGGTATCGGAGCTTCGATACGGATATCCTTTGCCGCCAAGGCCAGAGCCAAATCATCACTGAGACTCACAATTTTGCTGACCTTCACCCCGACGGCTGGCTGGATTTCGTATTTTGTCACGGCAGGTCCGAGGTTCGCTTTCGTGACTTTGGCCTCCACACCGAAGCTTGCGAACGTCTCTTCCAGCTTTTTGACATTTTTTTCTATTGTCGCATATTCATTGGATTGATCGATCGCTTTGATTTCGTTCAATAAAGTGACTGGAGGCAAGTGGTAATCCCTGTTTTCCTGCTCGGCAGTGATTTCGAATTCCAGCTCGCCCGCATTGTCTTCCTCGTTGCCTCCGAACGTTGTTTTTGCAAGGCTGGCCTGTTGGGCTGAAGCGCTCTTTTCATTGTCCGCATATTTGTGTTCGGCTGCTTTTTCAAGTTGTTTCTGGAAGCTGTCGATTTTCAGCTGAACGGGTTCGCGCTCTTTTTCGGCAAGTGTCTCTTTTTCTGCTGCTTTCAAAGTTTCCGCTTCTTCCTTCATCAATTTCTTCGCTGCCGATTCGCTTTTTATTTGATTTTTGGCTTTTTCGACTATTGAAGGTTTCTTGTCTGTCGGAACGCTATTTGACCTGGTCGGTTTCTTCACTGTTTTCGAATCAATGATCGAGCTGGCCACTTTATCTTTCGTGTAAAGCACCGCTCGTTTACTATTGTGCCCGAAAATCAAGGCAACTTTGCGCACGACTTCCATGACATCATGCGTCGTGAATCCGAAGATGACCGCCACACCAAAAAATACAAGCAGGCCGATGATGATATAAGTGCCCCATTGTGAAACCAAAAAATGGGTTCCAGTATAAAAGGCTGCCCCAATCAAGCCGCCGCCCATCTCAGAAGCTGTATCTGCTTGCCTGACATCGGTCAAAAAACGTGCAAGCGTAACGGATACGACCGACGTCCCCTCCGTGACGACTGCCTCAAAAGCCTGTGAATGGAGATAAAGCAGTGCTGCCGAATAAAGCAGGATGCCGCTGATCAACCAGTTCTTTCTTATTTTTGGTTCTTTCCCTCTCAAAATCAGGTACAGACCATAGGCGCCAAATAGCGCCAGGCTGACCGGATAGGTTTCGCCGACAAAAAAACGGAAAAAATTCGCCAGCGCTATACCGGCAAACCCGAGTTGCCCGATGCCTAAGGCTGCACTGAAAAGCAACAGCACGCCGATAAGCTCATAGGATATCTTCTGCCCGGTCGCCTTCTTTTTCTTTCTTGTTGTCGTCGTTCGTTTCGCCAAACATGCCAACTCCTTTTTATCATTTACTCAAAACCACTGCCCGTCTGCATAAAACAGCGGTCCATAGATTGTTCGTTTGATTACCCGTATCGGTTCATTATACTACAAAACGAACCCTTTACGAGGCTATTTTTCAATCAATCCGCGCGGACAAAAAGCTTCTGTTTCCCGTCAACGCAGGCAACAGAAGCTTTTTGGAATTTGGTCCGTCATTCTTGAATAAGTTTTTTCCTGTCCTGCAGAAGCATCAGTCCATGATATAATTGCACATCGTCATCGCAATTCTCACAAAACCGGATTTCTCCGTCTGACCAGTAGGCAGTCAGGTAGGGTTCCTTTGATTTTTGGAATGGGTAGACTGCCGATAGTTTTTCCGCTGCCCGTTCATAGGCAGCGACTGCCTCCTGGAAATCGGCATACTCCGTCGATTCCACAATGAAATCCATCCAATCTTCAAAAAACCACCAGGGTTCATATTCTCCCTCGGTCCGTATCACCTGGTACATGCTATCACCTTCTTTGTTGCAAAAAGTATAGCACAGCCCGGAAAATTATTCCCGCACAAGGTATCGGGATTGACCCTTCTCGACCAAGACTGTAAACTGAATTAAAAAGCTAAAGCGCATGCTCAGCCTAAAATCTGGAGGGGATTTATCATGAAAAAAATCAAGATGACAGTAAGTGGCAGGGTACAGGGCGTTGGGTTCCGTTACATGACAAAAATGGTGGCTGACCAGATAGGCGTTTCGGGAATCGTCAGGAACGAGGATGATGGGAGTGTCTATATCGAAGCCGTCGGACCCAGCGATAAGATCGATGCCTTCATCGCGGCGGTCAAACGCAGTCCTTCGCCAAGCGGAAGAGTCGACACCTGCACGCTCGAAGAGGACGCCAACGTTGAGAATTACATAAGTTTTCGTGTAACCAATTGAATATATTTTTCCCTTCATGTATAGTAGTAATGTTATCGAAAAATTGTAAAGGAATGTGAATAATGAAACTTAAAAAGAAGGTATTGCTTTCCGCGGAAATGATGTCCTTGTTAGTGGTTCTGACAGGCTGCATGCAATATGATGAGAATAAAAACCCAACCGGCTTCATATATGACTATTTGGTGGTGCCTACAGGCAAATTGATCGTTATGCTGGCGGAAATGCTCAACGGCAATTACGGTCTGGCCATCATCGCCATCACAATCATTGTCCGCTTGGCCATCATGCCCTTGAACTTTAGCCAGATCAAAAAAACGATGGTGCAGCAAGAAAAGATGAAGTATATCAAACCAGAATTGGAAGACATCCAATTCCGTCAAAAAAATGCCCAAACTCCTGAAGAAAAAGCCGCGGTTTCGCAAGAAATGATGGCACTGTACAAAGACAACAACATCAGCATGACAGGCGGCGTCGGTTGCTTACCGATTCTGATCCAGATGCCGATCTTTACCGCTATGTATCAAGCCGTCAATTTGACGCCGGAAATTTCTGCAAGCACCTTCCTTGGCATCAACCTTGGTGTCAGCAGTCCGTTGCTGGCGATCCTGGCAGGTGTGGCTTATGTGATCCAAGGCTACGTTTCCACAATCGGCATGCCTCAGGAAACCAAATCACAGATGAAATCGATGATGCTGATGAACCCGATCATGATTCTGATGTTCTCGTGGTCTTCACCAGCAGGTTTGGCGCTGTACTGGCTGGCCGGCGGTATTTTCGCAGCAGCCCAGACTGCGCTTCAAAATCATATGATCAAACCTAAAATCCAGAAGCTGGTTGAAGAAGAAATGAAGGATCGTCCGGTCAAGAAGAACGTGAAAATGGCTAAGCCGTCTTCTTCTTCAGCACCTGCGCAAGCGGTTAAAGCTTTATCCGCCACGAATCAACAAACGGATGGCAAAAAAGGCCGCAACGCAGGCAAACAATCAAAATCCTAATTGAAACTACAAAAAAGCAGGAAGCAAACTCATGTGTGAGCCGCTTCCTGCTTTTTTGTAGTTCATTTTTTTGGTAAGGCGCGTTCTCCTGTTGATTTCCTACAATTCCTCATCCGGCACATAATTCTTCAGAATCGGCAACTGGATGCGGAAAACAGATCCGTGGCCCAATACGCTTTCGACGGTGATATCGCCTTTATAGCCTTCCAATAGTTCTTTCGCGATCGAGAGACCCAAGCCGTTCCCGCCCTTATTCCGCGATCTGGCTTTATCGACGCGGTAAAAACGCGAAAAAATCTTCTGCTGATCTTCCTGGGACATCCCCTCGCCAAAATCTTGGATCGCGATCTGGACATAGGACATGGATTCGGAAATAGAAAGATGGATTTCATGCCGGTCTGTCGAATATTTGACGGCGTTGTCCATCAAGATCACCAATATTTGCTCAAAATGGTTGCGATAAATGTTCACGTAAATCTCGCGATTCAAATCATCATCCAAATTGAATACGAAATCCGGATACAGCATCTTGAAATTATGGAACGTATGCAGCACGACATTCCGGATCGGGGTCACTTCATTTTTATAGTGCATTTCTACTTGTTCCGCACGGGAGAGATCCAACATCTCCTGAACCAAAGTCTTCATTCGCTGGATTTCGGTCAATGAAGCGGCAAGGGATTCATCGAGTATTTGTGGATCTTCCTTACCCCAACGGTTCAGCAATTTCAGGTGGCCTTCAACAATGGCGGTAGGAGTCCTGAGCTCGTGCGAGACATCCTCCACGAACTGCTTTTGTTGGGTGACGTACAGTGCCATCTTATCCAGCAAGCCGTTGATGTGGACGGAAAGATCGGTAAATTCGTCCTTGCTTTTGGATATTTTGATGCGGGTCTCGGATAACGTATCCTCTTCTATCGCATCCATCGTATCGACCATCTGTTTGATTGGCCTGAAGAAATAAATGGCGATGCCGTAGCCGGCTGCCGCCGACAAAACGAACACGATTGCCGTGACTAACCAGAAATACTGCGTCATCTGTGAGACGACCTTATGATAATCATTCAGTCGGAAAACGATTTGGACATAGCCCAACAGGAAGGAGTCCTCTTGGCTGAGGATCGGACTGCCTGCCACAAACGCTTCAAGATCATTCAGTTTTGTCTCGCGCAAATAAGTATCGGGATTTTTGATGAATGTCGTATAGCTCTTCTGCGTCTCATAGAGCAACTGTCCATCTGTATCAAATACGCGGATGTTCGCCCCTCTGTTCTTGAGATCCTCCAAAAACGGGTAGTTTCCTACAGATTGGAGCCCCTTCGTCACAGTGGAAACAGAAATTTTCTCGAACATGCTTTCGACGCTGTTGACTGAAAGCTTCGTATCGATCTCAGACAACGCGGATTGGACCGAAGAAAGCAGCTTCTCGGCGTCATCTTTTTGTTCGTCGTACTGATAGCCTTTGTAGACATTCAGCATCAGCAAGGCGGACAGAAAGTACAGCAGGAAGAAAGCTATACTTAAAAGAAAACCCCATTTCCACCGAATGGACTTGGGATTTCCTCTTTTTTTGGTTGGCATATAATTGATTCTGCGCATAGTATTATGAGCGCATGACGTATCCGGTGCCACGTACCGTTTGGATATAACTTTCTTGGCCGGCTACATCGATTTTATTGCGCAGATATCGGATATATACATCCACTACATTTGTTTCCACTTCCGTTTTGTATCCCCATACTTTATTCAGCAATACATCCCTTGAAAGGACAACGTTGATGTTTTCCATCAGGATCAACAATAATTCGTATTCGCGTTTGGTCAATTCGATGTGCTCGTCGCCACGGCGCACGACACGGTTTTCTTTTTCGATTGTCAAATCACGATAAGTGACGGTCGTTTGCTTCACCTTGCGTTGCTCTTCTTCGATGTCGATGCGGCGCAATAAAGCACGGACCCTTGCCAAAAGTTCTTCGATGGCAAATGGTTTCACGATATAGTCATCGGCACCGTGGTCCAAGCCGGATACACGATCGATGACGGAGTCGCGGGCGGTCATGATGATGATCGGCGTATCTTTGACCGGACGCAGACGACGGCAAACTTCGATGCCGTTCAATTCAGGAAGCATCAGATCCAAAAGGATGACATCCCAGTCCTGGTTCATGGCAGCTTCAAGGCCAGTTCTGCCGTTGTAGCAAATTTCCGTTTCGTAGCCTTCGTGTTTTAACTCAAGCTCGATGAAACGCGCCAGATTTTTTTCATCTTCGATAATCAATATTCTTTGTTTGTCTCTATTTTCCATAGAATTCTCCCCTAATGTCTCATTTGAATGATAACAACATGCCATTACAATTTCATTTTATTTTAACATACTGTCGGGAATTAGTCTTAATTAAATGATTCTGATAGTAAAATGTCATCCGAAGCACGGCTTCGGATGACATAAGTGTAGGCCAGAATGGCGCTGTATCCCTTTAGTCTTGTGGGACTTCCACTTCTTTATCCCACTCGAAGTGATAAGAACCAGCTTTGTCTGTGCGTTCATACGTATGCGCTCCAAAGTAATCGCGTTGCGCTTGAATGATGTTTGCAGGCAATACAGCTGAACGGTAAGAATCGAAATAAGCTACTGCAGATGAGAATGTCGGTACAGGCACGCCTGCAACCACAGCTGTTGCAACCACTTCACGTACAGCACCTTGATATTGTTTCGTGATTTCCACGAAGTAGTCATCCAACAACAGGTTCTGCAGGTCAGCATTCTTCTCGTAAGCATCCGTGATGTTCTGCAGGAATTGCGCACGGATGATACAGCCGGCACGCCAAATTTTAGCGATTTCGCCATAATTAAGATCCCAATCATTTTCTTCGCTGGCAACACGCATTTGAGCGAATCCTTGTGCGTAGCTCATGATTTTGCTGAAATACAATGCCTTGCGGATACTCTCCACAAATGCAGCTTTATCAAGACCCTCTTTAGCTGTAACAGCAGGGGCACTCAGAATTTCGCTGGCAGCGACACGTTCTGTCTTCAAAGCGGAAATGTAGCGGGCAAAAACGGATTCGGTGATCAACGGCAACGGAACACCCAAGTCCAACGCACTTTGGGAAGTCCATTTACCCGTGCCTTTATTGCCGGCGCGGTCCAAGATGATCTCGACCATTGGTTTGCCTGTTTCAGGATCGTATTTAGTCAAGATGTCAGCAGTGATGTCGATAAGGAAGCTGTCCAACTCGCCTTTGTTCCATTCGATGAAGACAGCAGCAATTTCTTCCACTGACATGCCAAGGTACTTGTGCATGATGTCATAGGCTTCTGCAATCAGTTGCATATCCCCGTACTCGATTCCGTTGTGGACCATCTTAACGAAATGTCCGGCGCCACCTTTGCCGATGTAAGCTACACAAGGTTCGCCATCCGGAGCTTTAGCGGAAATCTGTTCCAAAATCGGTGCAACCAGATCGTATGCGTCGCGTTGTCCGCCCGGCATGATTGATGGACCTTTCAATGCGCCTTCTTCACCACCGGAAACGCCTGTTCCGATGAAATTGATGCCTGAGTTTTCCAATTCTTTGCTGCGGCGGATCGTATCTTTGTAGAAAGTATTCCCTCCGTCGATCAGGATATCACCTTTATCCAAATGAGGCAGCAACGATTGGATCGTTTTGTCGGTTGCCTCCCCAGCTTTTACCATCATCATGATTTTTCTTGGCTTCTCCAAAGACTCGACAAATTCTTCAATCGTATAAGTAGGAACCAGTTTCTTTTCTGGATTTTCCGCGATAACTTGCTCAGTCTTTGAACCTGAACGGTTGAATACAGACACGGAATAACCTCTGCTTTCAATGTTCAATGCTAGATTTTTGCCCATTACGGCCATCCCGACAACGCCGATTTGCTGTTTTGACATAAATAAATTCTCCCTTCATGATAAACACATCATTCTATAATCTTAATCCTAACAAAAATCCGCCTAAATGGAAAGCAAACAATTGAAAATAATGGCTTTCTTTTCTTTTACCGGATTCCCCAACGTTTACTTTTAGATGTTATTGTTGTAAACTATGCCATGTAAATTACAAAAGGTGGGAATAATATTGACTAAGAAAACTGGTACTACCTCATCAAAAATCAATAAATTCAGTAAATTCATCATTTGGATCATGCTTTTGGCCATGGTCGGCGGATCGATCCTTTCAGTCCTGTACTCTTTGTTCATAAATATGTGAGAAACAACATTCAAAAAGGTTCCCGGAATCCACTAGCTGATTCCGGGAACCTTTTTAATTGACTCAGATGCCTTTTTTGACTTTTCCGTCCCAGCCGGCATAGCCGCCCTTCAGGATGAAAATGTTTTTGTAGCCATTTTTTTTCAGAATAGCTGCACAGCGTCCGCTCAACATGGAATTTTGATCATACAGATAAATCGGTTGATCTTTGCGGATTTCTTGGTAGCGTTGTTTGAAAGCCGAATAAGCGATATTTCTCGCTCCTAATATGTGGCCTGCATCGAACTCGGTTTTTTCGCGGACATCGATCAATTGCGCTTTCCGCAGATCTTTTTTGAAATCCTCTGCAGTCAGCGTCGTCGCTGCATTCTTTCTTTGGAAATAAAAATAAGCTTGATAAATGGCATATCCGATGATGAATATCCATAATGCGATATTAAAAATATCAATTCCTGTTAAGTTCAAATAAATCCACCCTTTCCATACTCTTACTCTCATATTTTACACTTGTGGAAGGCGCATTGCTACAGTTTTAACGACTTTTTTCTGTTCCGTCAATTGTATCCAGCCATTGCGTTCCACATCGTACAGATGCTCATAACGCTTCCCGTAAAGCAAGTAGCTCCCATCCGGCGATGCCAAAATCGGATCCATTCGCTCGACCTCAGTCAGCATCTCTGAAACGTTGCCGGAAAAATCGACCTTCGCAAGTTCGAAGCTGATGCCAGCAACGCTCTCCGGCTCCTGTTTTGGGATGACCGCAAACGTTTCATCCGAGTCATTTCCTTTTGTAAATTCCGGGATGACAAGTCCGCTTCCATCGATGATGTGCGGAAGGCTAATATAACCCTGGGTAATCAAAAGCGGATAGTAGGAAATGACAAGCAACTCTTTCTCATTGAAATCTGAAGGGGTCACTACCCATACTGATTCGCCTTCCAGTCCATAAGCGAGGATTTCCCGATCGATGACCGTATCTTTGCCAGGAAGCCGGATGTCACTCAATACCAACGCAGAAATGCCATCAGTCCCAGTTTTTTTGTGGAGGTACATATTTTCTGAATACCAAACCGGCATTTCTTCTGTATCCGGCATTTCTTCTGTATCCGGCATTTCAATCCATTCGCCATTCGACATATCCCACAGGTAATTGATGGGCCTGTCTACTGTTTTTTGGACGGAAACGAACAACTGCCCTTCGTTTGTCGGATTCCAGGAAACACCCTTCAAAATCCCTTCAGAAAAATGAAACTCAGCCAGTGATTTCCCTGACTTGTCGATCATCATGATATTATTTCCTTGTTGCGTTGCGACCTGGACCAGCATCCGCTGACCGTTTGCGGAAAGCGCAGCAAAAACAAGCCGATCTGAAAAAGCCCGGATCAGCTGTTCTTCCCCCGTGAGCAGGTCATGGCTGTACAAACCGTATTCTCCATTTGATTCCAACGCGACAAGAATAGTCCTTTCGTCCAGCCAACCCACAGCATAAAGGAATTCATCCTTGGAAATCGTTGAAAAGCTACTGCCGGAGGAAAGGTCCGGCTCACTTGCGTCAGGCCGATCAGGATACGTCAATCGTTGTGCACAGGCCGCCAGAATCAGAACACTTGAGAGTGAGAGAATGAGCCATGCTAATCGCCTTTTTCCCATGCCATCCTCCATCCTCCTGCATTTCCTTTTCCCGAAAATGTTCAGGCCCTATTTGCTGATCTCCGTCAGTGCAAGATAAGCTGCGCCAACTATTCCGGCATCGTTTCCAAGCGCAGCTAATTTTATATGCGTAGTCTTCTTGACGTTCGGGAATGAGAATTCAGCAAAATAAGTTCTTACTTGCTCCAAAAGGTATTCCCCGGCTGCTGATACACCGCCACCGATGACGATATAAGCCGGATTCAAAAGATTGCCGATATGGCTGCAGGCCAAACCCAGATAATAGGCAGCGCGATCGACTACTAGTACAGCCAACTCGTCTCCCTCTTTTGCCAAATCAAAAATCATTTTGGAAGTAATCTCCTGGCCATCGTCGATGATGAATTTCAGCTGCGCGTTGCCGGCATATTCTTCAGCATGCTTGCGGGCCAATTTGACGACGCCTGTTGCGCTGGCGACGGTCTCCAAACAGCCTTTCTTTCCGCACGTACAGTCAAATCCGCCTGGTTCTACAGTCATGTGGCCGATTTCGCCGCCGGAACCTGCAGTACCATGGATCAGATTGCCTTCCGCTATGATTCCCCCGCCGACACCTGTGCCAAGTGTCACAAATACGACGTCACGATCATCAGCACCGGCGCCTCGCCATTTTTCCCCAAGCGCGGCAACGTTTGCATCATTGTCAATAAAAATAGGGATGCCGATTTCACGCTCGATCGCTTCACGTACAGGCTGAGGCGTTTTCCAGTTCAGGTTGAAGGCGCCCTCGACAGTACCCGCTTCACGGTCCACTGCTCCCGGAGATCCCATGCCGATGCCCTGAAAATCCTCAGCAGTCATTTGGTAGAGATCCAGATGGTGTTTGATTGAAGCTATGATATCAGTTACGATGTGCGTCCCCTCATCATTTATGTTCGTAGGGATGCTCCATTTTTGCTGGATATCCCCTTCTGCTGTTAAGATAGCCAATTTCACTGAAGTGCCGCCTAAATCAATACCGATAAATTTTTTATACACGTCATTTCCTCCAATTGTTCAATTTGTATCTAGTATAACGCAAAACCGGTCCGAATTAAACCCGAATAAGCAAAGAATATAGCGCTCACAAAATAAAGGACCAGAAAAAGAAGCCTCAATCCATTTTGGCTTTTGGCAGTGCGCGGCATCGCGATGAACACGGCCGAAAGCGCCCCGCCAAGTGCCCCACCAAGATGCCCGAAATTATCGACTGCTGAGGAAAAAAATCCGAAGAAGAAATTCAGGAAAATCAACATCGTAAAATTCCGGGCCATTAACTGGATCCCAGCGTTGTGCGGAAACTGACGGCCCAGAACGATGGCTGCGGCAAACAACCCGAACAGTGAGGTGCTTGCGCCGGCTGAAATCGAGTCATTGAAGGCAAAACTCATGAGATTCCCCATCAATCCGCTCAGGAGATAGATGAGCGCAAAACGCAAAGAGCCATAGAGACTTTCCATCTGTGTGCCCAAATAATACAGGGTGATGCTGTTCACCAGAATGTGCGTGAAGCCTATATGGATGAACATGGGCGCAATCAAACGCCACCATTCCCCTTGCGCGATGGCTGGGTTGAATTTGGCGCCGAACAGGATAAGCGTCAGTACGTTGGTGCTTCCCCCGTTCACGGTCATCAGCAGGAAAATGACGATCTGAATGGCCAAGAACAAGTGTGTTACAGAGAATTGATCCGGTAAATAGGATCTTTTGGTATTATATGCCCGCATCGTGACACTCCCTTCCATTATTATCCTATTTTATACTAGAATGCTGTCGTCAACAACTTTTGGACCGGCACATCAAATGCCTCGATTTCCCAATGAGGATCCTTGAACAATTGGAATGGGAACAGCACAGACAAGGTGCGCCAGTTGTATGCAGCCAGATAGCGGTCGTAGTAGCCGCCGCCGAACCCGATGCGGTAACCCGTTTCCGAAAATGCCAATCCGGGAACAAGCAGCAGATCGATTTCTTCGGACGGTACCGGGTTTCGCTTATCGACAGGTTCCATGATGCCGAATCGGCTCCTCGCCATGGCGGTATCCGGCAAGTATTCATGAAAAGTCATGATGCGGTTCTTACCGGAATAAGGAACGACCATCCGCTTGCCTTCTTCAAGCCCCTTTTGGATGATTTTGTGCGTATCGATTTCCGGAAAATTCGACCATGTGACGCCTATCGTCTTTGCATCATGCCACTCCTCGCTGCTGCAGACTGCTGTCGTCAGCTCTTGCTCCATCCGGATCCGATTTTGGGAGGGCAAATCCCTCAATCTCCCCAGCATCTCTTTTCTTATTTGTTCTTTCATCAGAATCCCTCCTTAAGCGGTCTCTCTCACCGTTTCTACTCTGTAAAACATCCTTCCGGATAAAATAAAAAAACAACAGGATATCCTGTTGTCGTTTTAATTATTTTGTTTCACGATGCAAAGTCACGCGTCTTTCACGTGGACAATATTTTTTCACTTCAAGACGGTCCGGGTTGTTACGTTTGTTTTTCTTTGATAAGTAATTACGTTCTTTACACTCCGTACATTCCAATGTAATATTTAACCGCATATTCTTCCCTCCAAACATAAAAAAATTGAAGATCGAATCATCTTCTGCGTTTCTCATTGTATCACTTATGGAAAAATTATGCCACTATTTTTTGAACAACTTCTGCGCAAGTCCATTTTTTTGAGCATTGAGCCAATTAAATCCCAGATAAGGTTGCAGAAACAAGCGAATTTCATTAGAATGTTATCAGGCGTCAAAAAGAAGAATCGAGGTGACAAAGATGGAACAATGGACCATCGTGATTGTCTTACTGACAATCGCAATCATATTGCTGTTTGCATCATTTTTCGTCAAGGATAATGATCGCAAATTCGCCGATGAGATGAGTGAATACACTTTACAATTAACGGAAGAAATCCATGAATTGAAGCAAAGACTCATCGCTGTGGAGGAAGAATTGGGAAAAGAAGTACCCGTTTCCGAAGATTCGCAGACCGTCAAAAAAGTACACAACCTGACTAAGCAACACATCATCACTTTGTATACAAGCGGAAGAACATTTGATGAGATTGCAGAGCAACTGTCCGTCCCTATCACCACCGTGCAACTCGTTGTCGATAACTACATAGAGCAATCAATCGTATAGAGGAGAAAATAAAGTGAATAAACAAAAACTGCGTTTTTTATCCATCGGTTTTTTGTTGTCTGCCGTACTGTTGGCCGGCTTCCAGCTCTTCTATCCGGAAGCACTCCCCGGCAGCACATTCAACGGAGAAGCAACTGCCGATTCAACGGATTATCAAGAG
This sequence comes from Trichococcus shcherbakoviae, assembly GCF_963666195.1. NCBI lineage: Bacteria > Bacillati > Bacillota > Bacilli > Lactobacillales > Carnobacteriaceae > Trichococcus > Trichococcus shcherbakoviae. The sequence goes on along the minus strand of NZ_OY762653.1, from coordinate 2,849,673 downwards.
AAATATGAAAGTACTTTGGCGGAATTGGAATTGCAGAAGCAAATTAATGAAGCTTCAATAAGCAGCGCCCCTGCCGAAGGAACTGCAGTGGCCTCCAGTGCTCCAGCTGAAACAGCGAGCATTGCCGAAAGTTCAGCTGCCCCTGCACCAAATACACCAGTCACGTTTGTCATCACTTCCGGACAACCGACGTCAGTCGTCATCGACAATCTGGTCAGCGCGGGACTCATTACCGATCGGGCTGTATTTGAACAGTACCTGAATGACCGGAATCTTGTCATGAAAATCAATATCGGAGAGTACCAATTGTCCCAAGACATGGGCTATGAAGTCATCGCCGATATGATCACACTGGAATAATAACCCAGCCTACAAAAAAAAGAAGGTGCCTGAACAAGGATATTAAAATCCTTGTTCAGGCACCTTTTTTGTGTATGTTTGGCGATAATCAGCAGTTAGTCACTTCCCAGTTGACAGGTTATTCGGCTTTAATTGCGTAATCCCCAGTGTTGAAATAAGCATCAAAAACTTTCTTGGCTATCGGTGTAGCCCGGCCCGTATCCGTGCTGAGATAAGGAACAACTACGGTTACGGTGATTTCCGGATTGTCGAATGGCGCATATCCGACGAAAGTTGAGTTGAAGACACTCTCACCCTTCAGATTATCATTGGTGCCACCATAGATGGCCTCCGCGGTCCCTGTTTTGGCGGCGACGTCGTTCGGATCTTTCCCGAATGTCGAATAAGCCGTCCCGTTCGCGCTGTGGGTTACTTGGTAAAACCCTTGCTGGACACGCTCCATCGCTTGCGCATCGACATCAACCAGATTCATCACTTTTGTCTCCAGAGTCGTTTCCAAAGCCCCCAGCGCTCCGTTCGCATCCGTACTGCGGATTTCTGAAACCAATTGAGGAGCGTATCGGGTACCGCCGTTGGCGATGGTATTGATGTATTGCGACAATTGCAGGGTCGTGTAGAGATCGTACTGTCCGAATGCTTGGTCGACAACGTTAACTGCTGTTTGATCGAACCCCACCAATCCGCTGCCTTCATTCGGAAGGTCAATCCCCGTCTTCACACCCAAACCGAACTGGGCGAAGTAGCTGCGCAGCTCATCGATCAGGTCTGCGGAAATATTCAAGGTGTCTCCTGATTCATAGTTTACTTGTCCCCCCATCATCATCGCCAATTTGACCATGTAAATATTCGACGAGCGGGCCAATGCCTCGATATCGTTTATGGCCACTTGGCTGCCGACGTTCGGGTTGAAAACAGATTTTTTCAATTTCGAACCTGGGAATTGCAGCGGTTCGTCGACGATGACATTGTTATCCGTACTGATGACACCGCTCATGTATCCGGTCAGCACCATCGCGCCCTTAATGGCCGACCCCATTCCGTAACTGGCATTAATGACACCCAATGCATCATCCACAATTTCGTTTGAGGTCGAGCGCTGTTTGCCGGTCATGCCCAGAATCTCGCCTGTATTCGGATCCGATGCCACTATATACACCCGGTCGTTGTAAGAATCGACATTGCTGTTCAGGAAATCGGTAGCGATCTGTTCGATTTCCTTTTGAAAATCGATATCGATGGTCAAGACCAGATTATCCCCGGCTTTTCCTTCATAGGATTCCTCCCGCGTCACTACTTCACCTGATTGATCCGTGATCGTTTCCCACTGTGATTTCGTGCCTGAGAGCACCGATTCGTATTCTTGCTCCAAATAGGAGTTTCCGACGCGGTCATTCCTGGCGTAGCCTTTTGCTAAATAGGTGGACACTTGATCGCTCGGCAAACCAATCTTTTCGCTGGTCACCCCACCCAAAATACTCTTCAGCAAGTCGGATTCTGGATAGATCCTGACCCAATCTGTCGCGACATCCACGCCGGACAAGCCGGACAGATTTTCGCTCACCTGTGCCAATTCTTCATCCGAGACATCCTTGTTTTTGATGCTGGTGGTCGACAAGGCATACGCGCTGTTCATCCGCTTGAAAATGGCGGCGATTTCTTTCTCTTCATCCGAATAAGCGACGTCCTCTGCCGTTATTTTTTCCAGCTCCACTTCGTACAATTCGGAACCCGGCAACAGTTTTTCGTCATCCGATAGGCGTTCCAACATGATATCGTTGTTTATGGCCATCCAATAATCCTTCAAATCACGTTCCGTCAGTTCTTCAATGCTGACGTTTATCAGACCCGCCAATGACGAGGCGACCTTCGCCATTTCCTCGGCCGTTGTATTTGCTCCTCGGGTGTAGGTTATGGAATGCTGCGGTTCATTGCCTACAAGGATGTTGCCGTCTCTGTCATATATCAAACCGCGCGGTACGGATTCCGTCACAAGTGTCGTTTCTGTACGTTTCACGATGGCTTCGAATTCATCTCCGCGAACGATCTGCAGGTATCCCAACCGGAATATCACTGCGGAAAACAGCGAAAACACGATAAAAAAGAGCAGGTTCAGGCGAAACGGGATATGCGACTTTCTCTTTCTTTTACTTTGGGTATTATCTTCCAATTTTACACCTTCCTAAAACCATAGTTCGACAACCTATTATAGCAAAAAAAGCAGGCATTACAAACGACGCAACAAATTTTTAAAGATGTGCCTTCGCTGGCTGTGCCCAGACAACCTCGGATTCTTCATAAAACCAGCTGGATATGCTAAAATAGCAGAAGCACTTGTGAAATTTTCGCTTCAACTATCCCGAGCGTTCATTCATGGTCAGGTGACTCTGCAGCAACGTCAAAAAAATTTCATTTTAAGGAGGAATGTGCAGCATGCTGAAGCGTTTCACAACCCTATCCCCACAAAAAAATATGCTTTTCCTTTCGTTCTTACTGCCCTTGTTTGTGATGATGACCATTTATGCCACCATGGGCGTTTATCCTTTCGGCAACAGCAGCTTGCTGACTGTGGATCTCGGCCAGCAATATGTGGATTTTTTCAGTTATTATCGCACTACCTTATTGTCCGATCCTTCCGCCCTTTTCTTTTCTTTCACAAAATCATTCGGCGGCGAGATGTTGGGGCTGTGGGCTTACTATCTGATGAGTCCGTTCAATCTCATTTTTCTGCTTTTCCCGCAGTCTCAGTTGCCCTTGGCGGTGACCATCTTGATCCTGATGAAGATTTCGGCGTCAGGACTGACTTTTGCTCATCTGTTGATTTCCCGGTTCGAAGGCAAAGGCTTGTTGGTCCCGTCCTTCGCCTTGAGTTATGCCTTGATGGGTTACGTCATCGTCAATCAATTGAATGTCATGTGGCTGGACGGGCTCGTTTTCCTGCCTCTGATCATTCTTGGTTTGGAGAAACTGGTGTCGGGTGAAAGTGGTCTGTCTTACAGCCTGTTTCTCGGAGTGATGCTGATTTCCAACTATTACATCGGATTCATGATCTGTGTTTTCTTGGTCTTCTATTATGTGTTCGCATTTTCCAGACAAGAAGTTGTCGGTATGAACAACCTGAAGGCGCATCTGAAGCACTTCTTCACCCAATCAGCCCGATTCATCGGTTATTCCTTGTTGGGAGCTGGCTTTGCCGCCGTCCTGCTGCTGCCCACCTTTTATTCGCTCTTGGGAAGCAAGGCAAGCTATGCCAACATGCTAATCGATTGGAGTTTCGCCTATGATCCCTTCGAAGTCGTTTCGAAGTTTTATATCGGAGCGTTCAATTTTGACCAGATGCCCAGCGGACACCCCAATCTCTTTATCGGAACTGTCGCGCTGACAGCCTACATCTATTATTTTTTCCATCCCGCCTTCTCAAAAAAAGAACGGTTCACCTCGCTTGCGTTGACCGCCCTCTTTTTTCTGGCGATGAACGTCCAGTTTCTGAATAAAATTTGGCATGCTGGACAATATCCGATCTGGTACCCTTACCGTTTTTCGTTCACCGTTTGTTTCTTTTTCCTGTTGAACGGTTTTCGGGCGTTGCGTTCCTATCGTCCTTTTCCCTTTTCGCTGGCCTGCTGTCTTTTGATCGCGAATGCGGCCACTGCCATCTATGTCCTGAAAAAGGATTTTGAATTTCTGGAGCCTGTCCAAGTACTGATAACGGCAGTCGTTTCTGTCCTCGTGCTGGTATTGCTGATGCTTAGGGACCAGCCCCGAAAATGGCTGACCTACGCTTTGCTTTTCGTGGCCACCGCAGAGATGACGGCAAATGCAGCCATCGACCTGTTTCGGTTGGGCTACGTCAAGCAGGACGAATTCGCCGATTACCAAACGAATCTGAATACGATGTTGGCGGATGTGCGGCCATCCAAGGATACATTCTACCGGATCGAAAAAACGTTCCAACGCTCCAAAAACGACAGTTTCCAAGCCAATTATGCAGGAATCAATCATTTCAGTTCCACTTTTGAAAAGGAGATTCCTGCCTTGTTCGGCTCACTGGGCTTTCCTGACGGGAACGGCTTCATCGTATACTCAACCGGGACATTATTCACGGATGCTCTGTTCGGTGTGAAGTATTTCATTCAGGACAAGAAGTTGCCGGAAACCTTTTATGACCTCAATGACGGCATATACCGTTTGAACCGCAACTCCACCCGCCCGGATTTGACCCAGTACAGTTTCTATTCAGAAACGGATAGATCCACCACCTTTGAAAATCCCTACGCGTTGTCATTGGCATTCGGGGTTTCGGAAAGCGTTTTGGATCTCGAATTGATCGAGGATCAGCCCATATTGATGCAGGAACAGTTGTTGGATGCCTTCAACAATCAAGAAAGCATCGAACCTTATTTCTCGTTGCGTCCGTTCGATTCCAACGTCTTCCAGAATGTTACATCCGCTGCCGGGGATGCACAGAACACAACCTACTATCGGTCTGTGGATGGGGCAATCTCGAGGATCGAATTCCAGTTCACCCCTACCAGCGACAATCCTTATTATCTGATTCTGGATGCGGGCATCGACGACGATGACGCAACCCTTTATGTGAATAATGTGAAGTTGGATTATTATACGACCTTCCGGAACGATCAGGTCGTCAACATCGCAAGCAACCAGCAGGGTGAAAACATCACCTTTACGATCGAACTGCGCGAGGACTCGATTCGGGTTCAGGACCTGAAACTTTATGAATTGAACAAAGCTCTGTTCAAGGAAACCATTTCAGATCGTCAGGCTGAAGGCATGACAATCACTTCTTTCAACCAGACGCACATCACGGGTTCGGTCACGATCACGGATGAAGATGAAATATTGTTGACGACGATTCCCTACAGCGAAGGCTGGGAAGTGACGATTGATGGGGCAACTGCAGAAACAACCACCGCTCTGAACGGCCTGCTGGCGGTGCCGATCAGCTCAGGTAAGCATACAATCGCGTTTACGTACCGCACCCCCTATCTGATGTCCGGCTTGTCCATCAGCGGGGGTTCAATCGCGGGTGCCTTGCTATTCAGAAAATATCGTAAAAATAAATAAGAAAAGCGGTTGGGATTTTGATCCCAACCGCTTTTCTCATTTGTCCGTTATTTAGGGAACCAAGGGAAAAATTTATTTGTCCGTTTGGAATAAGCTGCGAAATCATCGCGGTCTGCATACTTCTTCTCAAGCAGCGGGACACCTGATACGAACAACAGCAGTAACGTCATGACGATCGGACTGATGATCATGTACAGGCTGCCCCATCCATCCAAAGCTACGATGAAAATGCCCCACCACATCGCGGCCTCTCCAAAGTAATTCGGATGGCGCGTGTACTGCCACAGACCCTCCATCATCAGCTTGCCCTTGTTGCTTGGATCGGATTTGAACCGTTTGAGTTGCGCGTCCCCGATCGTCTCGAAGAGAAAACCGACAATCCATAACCCGATGCCCACAAAATGGAACGGCGCCAACTCCTGATTTGCCGAAGTGTTCGTAACGATGATCGGCAAAGATACTGCAAAAGCCAAAACCCCTTGCAAAATAAAGACATTCGCGTAAGCTTTCAGACGCACAAAAGATGTTCCCCATTGTTTCCGCATGTTGATGTATCGGTAATCTTCAGGTTTGTTCCAATTGCGGACCGTGATGTACAAAAAGAGACGCAAAGCCCATACCGCAACCATCGTAAACAACACGATCGCCCGCAGACCGATGACATCCGATGTCAGGAAGGTCACGATTGCGACCAGCAGGAAAGCCGGTCCCCAAAAACTGTCCACTATCGAATTATTATTCAGGTACTGCGCACCGATGAACACAATCGAAAAAAATATCCAAAGCGCCAGAGCACTTAACAGAAAAGCACTCATTTTATGATTCCTCCTCACACATGTAGGAAATTGCCACAGTCCCTACCCCCGCGCTCATTCCAACAATCGTAGAAATATTCATGATATATTCCGGTTCCTTGCCGAATAAGGCGACGCTGCGCTTACGGTACGCTTCTGCTTTTTCGGGATTATTGGCATGCACAATCGCATACCTTGAAACCTTCTGCTGTTCATTTACTTTTTCCAGCAGTCTGAATAGTTTCTTTTCATTGCCCTTTTCGCTGAAGGCCTTCTCGGCTATCGAACCTTTGCCTTTTGCGTCGATGGATACGACAGGCTTCAGATTGATCGACATTGCGGCCATCCCCGAAACTTTGCTTAAACGTCCGGATCTCACCATGTATTTCAGGTTGTTGACGCTGACGAAGATGTTTGTCCGGTCCCTCAAGCGCTCAATCGTTGAAACAACGTCATCAAAAGGCGTTTCCGCCGCGATCATTTCCGCAGCTTTCATGACAAGCAACCCCTCCGCACCGGAATTCCGTTTCGAATCGATCACGGCGATTTTTTTGCCTTCATGCAGTTTTTTTGAAACGGCATTCTGGAACACGCTGTTGGTTCCGCTCTGCTCTTTCGCGACAGTCAAAATGATGACCTCATCGTAATGGGAGAGCACCGTTTCCAGATATTTCTCGACAACGCTCGGATTCGGCTGTGAACTTTTCGGGTATTCAATGGCTTCTTCCAACAAAGGATAGAAAAGTTCTGGCGTCATCGTCACTTTGTCGAGATAGGAAGTGTTGTCAAAATTCAGATTGAGCGGCAACATATGCACTTGATAGCGATCAAGCATTGTCTGCGGAATATCCGCAATCGAGTCCGTGATCAGTGCGGTGGCGTATTTTCGATCAAAAGCTGATTCGTTCTGTCTGACCATATCATCCGCCTTCTGCTGCAGAATGACGCCTTTTTTTCGCAAAACTTGGAATACCTGCTCCGGCGCATTGGCATGGATATGGATCCTGGCTTTGTGGTCGTTGCCTGCCACAATCAAGGAATCCCCGTAGAGTGCCAGTTCCGCTTTCAATGCTTCCAGATCAATCGCATCCCCTGACAACAGCGCTTCGGTGCAATAACGGTGGTGTATCTCCCCTTGGCTATGGATCAATTCCTCATTGAAGGCAAGGTCTACCGGTTCATCGCTGACCTCCAAATCCACCTTTCCGGTGCGCAAAAACGTCGCAAATCCTTGCAGAAAGTAGACAAAACCCTTCGCGCCGGAATCGACGACTCTGGAATCCTGGAGCACTTTCAGTCTCGATGTCGTCGCTTCCAAAGATTTGTTGGCCGTAACCAGCGATTTTGAAAACAATTCGGAAAATGTAGCTGAAAGATCTCTATGGCTGTATACCGCATCCGCCCATTCCCGGATGACGGTGATGATTGTCCCTTCCACCGGATCGGAAATAGCCTGATAGGCATAAGGGACCGCCTTTTTGACTGTTTCTGCAAATGAAGGGATTGTTATCATCTCCTCATCCATCAGGCTCAGGAAGATCCCATTGATGTACTGGGCAATGATGATGCCGGAATTCCCCCTGGCCCCAGTCAAAGCAGCATCGGCTATGCTGCTCATCGTTTCCTTGACTGATCCGGAAATTTTCGCCTCCAGGATGATCGCATGCATGGTTGAAGAAAGGTTACTCCCGGTATCCCCGTCAGCGACCGGAAATACGTTGATTTCATTCAGGTTGTTTTTGTTCTTGATGACCTCCTGCGCACCTGACACAAAAGAATAGTAAAGCTTTTCGCTGTCCAATTTTGAAATGTCCATTGGTCTTCCCCAATCCGCTCGTAGGCTATTTTGGTAGCTCAAAGAAATCTTTGGGCTGCAATATACGTTATGCCGGCAGTTGCCGCATTCAAGAAAGTCCCCCAAACCAAATCGATCACTGTGATCATGATCGGCCAATCCTTCAAAGTCGCCAGATTGGTCAAGTCATATGTCCCATATGCGATCAAACCGAAAAACCCGCCAACCAAAATGGCATATTGCAGACTTTCCTTCAAAAGGGCCGGTTGGATCACAAAAAATACGAGGCCCCCTATGAATAGCAGATAAAATACGATTGCCGCAACCCAGTTGACATTCGGGGACATGAGATGACCCAAATACTTGCTGTAAATATTTTTGGATACCACACCCAACCAGACAATATCCACCAAAAAAAACACAAAAAATGTCAGTAAATACAATTTGATGCTGTCCATCTTTTCTTCCTCCCTTTCCATGATCCGTCGCTGAATTTAGTCGCTTGTTCTTTCGGATAAAATGCCATCTTCCATCACATATACTTTATCACAATATTCAATCAAACGCTCATCGTGGGTCACCATGATGGTCGCCTTTTTCTTTAATTTTGTTTCTCGGGCAAGAATTTCAACCACTTCGAATGCCTTCTGTGTGTCCAGACTGGCGGTCGGTTCGTCAGCAAGTATGACTGATGGGTCATGGTAAAGGGCACGGGCGATGGCAACACGCTGCCTCTGCCCGCCGGAGAGATCGCTCGGGAATTTGTCCTTCAATTCGAAGATGCCCAATTCTTTCAACAATTCATCCCGTTTTTGTTTGTCCACTTTGCTTCGCTCGACTTTATTGGCCAAATGCAGTTGATCCTGAACCGTCAGAAACGGGACCAGATTCGAGGCTTGCAGAATAAACCCGATCTCTTCAAATCTTAGTTTGGCGCGTTTTTTCTCGGTCACCTCACTGAATGGTTTCCCATTGATCAAGACCTTTCCGGAAGACGGTGTCTGAAGACCTCCTGTGATGGTCAAGAAAGTGCTCTTGCCTGATCCGCTCGGGCCGATGACGGCTACAAACTCACCGGCCTTTATGGAAATATTCGTTGTTTTAAGCGCTTCTATCTTAAGTTCCCCTTCCCCGAATGACCGGGAAACATCTATCATTTCAATTAATTTCATCTGCTGACTCTCCTATCCGATTGCCTTTAATGGGTCTATTTTTACAACTGCCCTTACGGAAAATACTCCACCGATCATGGCCATGATGACCAGCAAGCCGGCTATGCCACTCAAAAAATATAAGTTTGTGCGGTAAGGAACAGCGGCCGGCAAGACTAACGCTGTCACACCTGTCAATATCAACCCGATGCCGACTCCAATAGCCGCCAACAGGAACGTTTGGATGACGACTGATTTTGCGATATAACCGCTTGAAATCCCTTGTGCTTTCATGACCCCAAACATGCTCGATTTCTGCATGGTAAGGACATAGATGAAAATACCGATCACTACTGACGCAATGACGACCAAAAATCCGATCATCAAACCGAATGTCAACACCTGAGCAGTGTATCCTGGAATTTCATTGATGTAATCCGCAATCGGATATACGTTCAGATCTTCGTTTCCAGTGTCCACCGCTTCAATCGTGTCATCGATTCCCCGCACTACGATTGCACTGATGCGCCCTTCCTCAGACTCATCAATCTGTTCAAAACGCACATCCTGATAGGAAGATACAGTCGTGTACAAAACCGGCGCGACACTGAACTTAGCGTCTTCAGTGAACCCGACTACTTCTACTTCCTTGTCCGATCCCGCCAACTGGAGCGTGTCGCCAATGACTACGCCCTCTTCTTCCTTCAGACTGATGTCTGCAACGACTTCATCATCATTTTGGAAAGCTCTTCCCTCGATCACTTCAGGCATCAGGAATTGATCCGATTCGATACCAAAAAAAGTTGTATTTATTTTTGCATCATCGCCTGACGTCCCTTTTTTCCTGATGACATTAGGAGCTATTCCGATTACAGCCGCTTCGTCAGCATCCACTTCATCAATGGCTCCTCTTGGCATCATGGACATATTGATATTCGTGTTCGACTCGTCAGTCAGAATGATGCCGTCCGCATCCCATTTATCAATGCTGGTCCGATTATCCTGTGCCAACCCATAGGCAAGGCCAACCAAGAAGAACACCAAATACGATACCAGCACCATTACTCCAATTATCAAAGAAAATCTTGTTTTTGAATGTTTAATTTCTTTCCAAGCTAAAAACATTACTCCACCCCTTTATTTTTGTTTTACAGACTGTTCTGGTCTATGCCGCCCATTGATTTGTTCAATATTTTCAACTGTTTCATCAACAACAGTCCATCGATGCCTTCCAGGCTACAGGCGTTCACTTCCGACAAAATAGCCAAATTGATTGCTTTCTTTGAAGTGATGCCTTTTTCACTCAAGGTAACGATCGTAGCGCGCTTGTCCAAAAGGGACGGTTCCTTCGTGATCCACCCCTGTTTCTCGAGGCGGTTCAAAATGGGGTTCAACGTTCCGATACCCATCCCTAACCGCTCCCCGATGTGTTTGATCAATATATTGTCCTCATCCCATAAGGCCAGCAAGACCAAATACTGCGGGAATGTCAAATGGAAATCTTTCAATGCACGGTTATACATTTTGCCGAAACCATTTGCAGCCCGATAGACCTCGAAACAAAGCTGATCCTCAAGCGGCCTTTCAAAAATAGATTCATCCATCCTGATACCGCCTCCTTTCCAAATTCGCCTCAACGACCAATATACATCTTACAAGATATATATTAATCGATAAAATCTGGAAAGTAAAACAATCGCACTTGGAAGTGCCGCAAACCGAAAAAACTAGAACAGCAATATTACGATAGCAAAAAAAGGACTCAGAGCGGGTGCCCTGAATCCTTTAAGTGGATTGCAATAACTTTATGCTTATTTTGCCGCAGCTAAACGACTGTTGACTTCATCCCAGTTCACAAGGTTCCAGAATGCTTTGATGTACTCCGGACGCACGTTCTTGTAGTTCAGGTAATAAGCATGTTCCCATACATCAAGACCCAAAATCGGCGTTTTGCCTTCGCTGATAGGCGAATCTTGGTTTGGTGTGGAGGTGATTTCCAATTTACCATCGGAAACTACCAGCCAAGCCCATCCGGATCCGAAACGACCTACTGCTGCTGCTGTGAATTTTTCTTTCATGGCATCAAAGCTGCCGAAAGCCTCTTCGATTCCGTCTTTGACAGCTCCTGTAGGTTCTCCGCCCGCATTAGGCGCCAAAACTGTCCAGAATAAGCTGTGGTTTGCATGTCCGCCGCCGTTGTTGCGGACAGCCGTACGGATGTCCTCCGGAACGCTGTTCAAGTCAGCCAATAATTCCTCGATCGTTTTTTCAGCCAGCTCAGGGTGTTTCTCCAATGCTGCGTTCACATTCGTAATGTAAGTATTATGATGTTTCTCATGATGCAAATGCATCGTTTCCTCATCGATGTATGGTGTCAAAGCGTCGTACGCGTAAGGTAATGCTGGTAATGTAAAAGCCATGTTAAATTCCTCCTAAAATAGTTTAGTGATTCCTGACTGATTTCACTGTATCATCAATCGCTCACTTTATCAAAAATAAAGCCTCGAAGCCGTAGCAATTTTTGATTGCTAAATGAATCCATTTTCGATAGACTGGACAAGTATGATGCAGAAAGCGGTGATCAAAATCTCAATCGTTAGTTTAGTCAAAGACAGTTTTATGGATCCAAAGCAATTGTTGGGTGCCAAGACATTAAAAAAAGGCCCTGCCTTTTTGCTCTTCATCTTGCTCTCACTGACCGTCAGCATCCCCCTGTTTTTGGATGGATATGCTACGCTTCAAAAATTTTCGGCAGATGCGGGCGTGATAGCGGATAATATACCTGCATTCACCATTTCGGACAGCGCATTGCGGTTGGAGGATCCCACGGAAAAAGGTTTCATTTATAAAACCGACACAGTCCTATTGGCTTTCGATAGTCAGGAAATTTACACGCAGAGAGAAATCGAAAAAGAAATGTCATCCCCTGTTTTGATTTTGAGCCTCGTATTTTCAAAGGATGCCTTCACCCTCTACGCTCAAGACGTCCCATTCCGGTTGCCTTACGAACAGGCTGATGACATTACGGACCAGACGTTCAAAAAGTTATTGCGTAATTTTTCCAGCGATCAGCTTTTTTCCAGTGTGATCATGCTCTTGTTCAGTCTTTTCATTTCATCGTTCAGTGTCCTTCTTACGCTCTTGATAATCGCGCTGTTCGGGAATGTATTGACAGGATTCATGCGGAAAAAACTCCCTTTCCGAGAAATACTTAGGATGGCGCTGATAGCCTCAGTCGTCCCAGTGGTTTTCTTTAGTCTATTGAACGGATTCGGCCTCTACCCGATGATCCAGGATGAAGCGATTGCCCTCATCGGTATATTCTATTTCTACAAAGCCCTCAAAGAATAGCAGGAAGGCCGCAACCTTTTCGTAAGCGTCCGCTTCCTGCCCAAAAAGAGGCCGCAGCATATGATCGAAGGATCATCTTGCTGCGGCCTCTTTTTTTATATTGTTGGCTAGCTTCACGGGTAAGCCCTTCGGAAATTAGATAAATCAGTCCTATTGCGCTCTACGATGCTCAGTCGGACTGATTTCCTAAATTTCTTTCAGGGCTGAACGAACCCGTTCAGCTTTTCTTATCTTTTATCCGTGGTTGCGGGTTTTGCTTGCTCTTCTTTTGCGTTTCTGTTGGCTGGCGATATTTTCTTTCAGTTTGCGTTTGTAGCCAGGCTTCACTTGTTTCTTAGCCTTGTTTACCATTCCGCGGATGCGGTGATCGGGTTCCAATTGACTCGGAGCGTTTCTCATCTCACGGCGTTTTCTTTCGTAAGTTTCGACAAGTTGATCTTTTTCGATAGCTACCGGTTTGAAAACAACCCCGTACTTCTCCAGATCGTCGATTGCCTTTTCCTCACCTGGTGCGTACAAAGTGATCGCAGTTCCTTTTAAGTTGCTGCGTCCCGTTCTGCCCGTACGGTGTACGAAGAATTCCATGTCCTTCGGCAGTTCATAGTTGATGACGTGTGAAACGCCTTCGATATCGATGCCGCGTGCAGCCAAATCGGTAGCCACCATGAATTGGTACTCCAGATTATGGACTCTTCTCATGATGCGTTTGCGTTCACGAGCAGGCACATCGCCATGCAAGACCGCCGGCTGAATGCCACGTTGTCTCAGTCCATCAGCGATTTCCTCGGCATTTTGTTTTGTATTGGCAAAAATCAATGCCAGATACGGTTCTCCCATTGTCAACACTTGATACAGAACATCAATTTTTGCTTGTCCTTTAGTGGACAGCAACAGATTATCGATTGCCGGTGCAATGATATGTTCCGGTTTCAACTGGACAACGACAGGGTTTTCGACGTATTTCTTCAAGAAACCCTTCAGTTTCTCTGGGATCGTAGCGGAGAATACCAGCATCTGGAGTTTCTCCGGCAAACGGCCGGCAATCTGATCGACATCATGCAGGAAGCCTAGATCCAGTGTCATATCCGCTTCGTCAATGACCATTTTGGATGCGGTATGGATCTTCAGAGCTTGCTCATTGATCAAGTCAAGGATCCTGCCGGGAGTTCCGATTACGATATGCGGTTGGTTGTTGACTAGTTTCGACATTTGTCGTTTTTTGTCTGTACCGCCTACGTAGCTGACGATACGGATTTCTTCGGGCGCGTTTGAGACCAGTTGGCTGGCTGTCTGATACAGTTGTTCTGCTAGCTCACGGCTAGGTGAAGTGATGACAACTTGGACTTCATTTTTTGATGGGTCGATTGCATCAATCAAGGGCAGCAAGAAGCTATGGCTTTTCCCTGTTCCTGTCTGAGATTGGCCAATCACGCTCTTTCCGGTTCTAATGATCGGGATAATTTGTTTTTGGATATCGGTCGGTTCTTTGAAATTCAATTTGCTGATTGCCTCCAGCAAAAATGGCTTCAATTGAAAGTCTTTAAATTCCACGTTTACACCTCTTGTTTTTCTTCTGCGTATTTTATGCCTTACCATTATAACACACGCGCAAGGTTTAAACCTTAATTTCAGATAAGAATTTGAAAATTGAGCACGTAAATTTATTCGCAATATATTTACATACGCAACCGAAAGTACCCCGTCAAAGAAAGCGTCATCGTGAAAACAGACGCTTTCTTTCATTGCTAACCGTAAATGATAATAGTATAATGATATAATGAATAGAATCTAATAATAATAAAAAGGAGGGCATGTAATGATTACCCAAAATACTGCTCTGTTCACTATTTTCGGAGCAACTGGTGATTTGGCTCACCGCAAACTGTATCCATCATTATTTCGCTTATACAAAAAAGGATTCATCAAAGATAATTTTGCCGTCATTGGAACAGCGAGACGAGACTGGACTGATGAATATTTCCGTGAAGTGGTCTTGGATTCCATCAAAGATTTGACTGAGGATAAGGAAGATGCTCTATCTTTTGCAGCCCATTTCTATTACATCGCCCACAATGTCAACGACTCGGAACACTACATCAAATTGAAGGTCTTGTCCGAATCCTTGGATGCCAAGTATTCGCTGTCAGGGAACCGCATCTTCTATCTGGCGATGTCTCCGGAGTTTTTCGGCATCATTGCTGAAAAACTGAAAGAACAAAAATTGATCACAGCAGACGGATTCAACCGTTTGATTATTGAGAAGCCATTCGGACGCGATTTCGAATCCGCGGATGCACTGAACACTAAGCTGCGCAAATCGTTTGATGAGAACCAAATCTTCCGTATCGATCATTATTTGGGCAAAGAAATGGTGCAGAACATCTCAGCCGTCCGTTTTTCCAATATGATTTTCGAGTCGCTGTGGAACAACAAGTACATCGACAATGTTCAGATCACCCTCTCCGAAACTGTGGGCGTGGAAGAACGCGGCGCTTATTACGACAACAATGGTGCTTTGCGCGATATGGTGCAAAATCATATCCTTCAGATTGTTGCCTTGTTGGTTATGGAACCACCTCTGTCCTTGCAAGGCGAGGATGTCCGTTCCGAGAAAATTAAGGCGCTTCGTTCCCTGCGTCTGTACAACACGCCGGAAGAGGTCAACCGCAACTTTATCCGAGCCCAGTATGCCGGAAATCCTGCCAAAGCTTTGCAAGCATATCGGGAGGAACCTAACGTCAATCCTGCTTCATCAACAGAAACCTTTGTTGCCGGCAAAATACTAGTCGATAATTTCCGTTGGAAAGGCGTTCCCTTCTACATCCGGACCGGTAAACAAATGGCTTCAAAAGAAACATACATCCATATCCAGTTCAAACATGTATCGATGAATATCTTCCCTACAGAAGGTGTCGACGAAATCGCTGAACCGAATGTCCTGACCATCCATGTTTCGCCGCTGGAAGGCTTCTCCTTACGTCTGAACGCCAAACGCGTCGGTCAAGGTACCGAGATGAAGAACATCCGTATGCACCACATCTACGATGAGGAGACGCAGGCAAACAGCCCTGAAGCTTATGAACGACTCTTATTGGATTGCCTGAACGGCGATCCGACAAACTTTTCCCACTGGGATGAAGTCGCACAGTCTTGGCACTTCGTTGATGAGATCCGCAAAGTTTGGGATGCCCAAGAAGATTGCACGGATACCCTTTTCGCGTATGAGAGCCACTCGATGGGACCAAGAGAAAGTGACGCTTTGCTTGAGCAGGACGAATTCAGCTGGACTGAATTCAACTGGAGTCAAAGTTATAAAGAAAAACAGGAAAACGAATAAACTAAAGGCCGGACAAAAGCGAAACGACGCTTTTGTCCGGCCTTTTTTGGTTCCCGTCTGCTACATCAATGCGTATTCTGCCATTCGATCGCCAATTCTTCCAATTCCAAAATGATGTCGTTTATTTCCGATTCATCCTTAGCGTTCGCTCCGCTCGCAAGCGGGTGGCCGCCTCCGCCATGCCGTTTGGCGACTTCATTGATGATCGGGCCTTTTGAGCGCAATCGGCAACGATAGGTACCGTTCGGTTGCTCCACAAAAATTCCCCAGCATAAAACGCCCTCTACTGTACCCGGCAAAGGGACAACCGGTGCGGTGTCGCTGTCGACGGCACCAAATTTCCCAAGGATTTCTTGGGAGAGGATGATGCTGGCAACCCCGACGTCATTGATTGTCAAACTCTGCAGGACGAACCCTGATAAATTGGCCGTTTTCAAAGAATTTGTGTTCATCATTTGACTGATATCCGACGCGGAAAAATCAAACTGCATCAATTTCGAGGCTACTGCCATTGTCACTGCCGTAGTCGCCGGATAGAGGAATCTGCCTGTATCACCGACGATGCCGGCATACAACAGACGCGCTGCTGCAGCGTTCATCGGCAGCGTACCTTCAGTTGAAAAGGAAATTTTGGCGATGATTTCGCTGCTGCTGCTGGAGTGCGTCTCCACAAGGCAGATATCTCCGTAGGGGTCTTCATTCGGATGGTGATCGATTTTGATCAGATACTCACCTTTGACAAAACGTTTGTCGCTGACTCTTGGCTGATTCGCAGTGTCCGTGACAATCACCAAGGCACCTTCATAGGCCTCATCCGGAATGCTGTCCATGCTGCCGAGGTAGGAAAGGCTGTCTTCATTTTCGCCTACAACGTATACTTTTTTCTCAGGATAAGCTTGCCTGATCAGGCTGGCAAGACCGTTCTGCGAACCCAATGCATCTGGATCCGGTCGTAGGTGCCGGTGGATGATGATGGTGGAATACACTTGAATTTTATTGACTATTTCTGCATAAATCGGACTTCCCACTTGCTGACCTCCTAGGATTTTTCCATCAGTTGGCAAATGACGATTGCTTTGCTGACCAGTGAATTTTCTAAATAGACTTCGACATCCAATTTGGATGATCTTCTGCCCAATTCCAATATTTTTGAACGTATCTCAATGACACTGTCTATTTGGATCATCTTCAATTGATAGATGTCCATTTGTTCAATGACAGCATTCCGTTTCTGCAACGTATACAAGATTTTTTTGGTTGTGCTCGCCAACACCTCGCTCAGCACTCCGAACGATACAGTCCCCAGACTGTTCGTCATTTGGGGTGTGATCCTGAAGCGATAAGCGGGCAGGCTGTCTCCTTCTTCAGCGTTGGTCAACGATAGGTTTTCTACAACTTGGTCCTCGATCGTGTTGCCGACTTGCGGCTGACGCTGCGCCAGCTGCATGGCCTTCATGACATCCTGTCGCGAAATGATGCCGAGCAGCTGCAGGTTATCTTTAACCACTGGCATCACTTCCAAGCCATCCCAGATCATCCGGTGCGCCACGCTCGCTACACTCATGTGCGTTTTCGCGACTATCGGGTCCCGGGTCATTACCCGCTCAAGCGAAAGCGTATCTGCTTTACCAAGGATGTCCTTCGCCGTGATGATGCCCACTAGACGCATATTATGATTGACGATCGGGAAACGCGAGTGGGTGCTTTCGGTGTTGAGGTTGCGGTATTGGAACACAGTGTCGTCCAACGAGAGGAATTTTGTCTCATCAATCGGGGTGTAGATGTCCTCCACCAGCATAATTTCCTTTTTGATCAGTTGGTCCGTCATGGCACGGTTGATCATTGTCGCTACGGTAAACGTGTCATAGGTCGTTCGTAGTATCGGCATTTCGACCTGATCAGCCAAATGGACGATGCTCTCATCCGTATCGAATCCCCCCGTAATCAGGACCGCTGCACCTTTCTCCAATGCGAATTCTTGGATATCATTCCGGTTACCGACGATCATAAGTGACCCGGGTGATATGTATCGCTCCATCGCTTCGCGTTGCATCGCGCCGATGATGAATTTGCTCAAGGTCTTGTCCAAGCCTTTCTTGCCGCCCAAAATATCCCCATCGATGATTTTGCAGATCTGGCCAAAAGTCAGCGTTTCGATGTTCTCTTTCGACTTGCGTTCGATCCGAATGGTGCCTACACGCTCGATGGTTGAAACCAATCCGATATTTTCGGCATCCTTGATGGCGCGGTAAGCCGTCCCTTCAGACATGTTCAAATTCTTGGCTATCGTACGGACGGAAAGCTTTTCCCCGACCGGCAGCGTTTCGATATATTGAATGATTTGCTCGTGTTTCGTTGCCATAGTGTACTCCCTTGCTTTCTCTATTGTAATGAAATGAAATCTCCAGGTTGCATGATGAGTCAGATGCCATCATCCAGTGGGTACAGAAAATCATTCGGATCCTGGTTGATCAACGGAAACGTGTTGTAGTGGATTGGAACTGCAGTACGGTCCCGCTGCTCCAACGCATAAGCAGTATTGCCCGTGAAAAGATATCCTCATGCGGTTCCTCACCTTTCTCTGTGACAAAAAACTGTGTTATTCAGTGTTCATCGTATCATGAAACAGATTATTAGTACAACTGAAATGAACGATATTATTTTGTTATGCACACATAAAAAGGCCTTCTGTGCGGAAGGCCTTTTTACGGATTATTCATCATCCTAAAGCGACGTCAAGGATCATCATGACTGTGAAGCCGACCATAAGTCCCATCGTGGCAATATCGCTGTTTCCGTTCGTTTGCGACTCCGGTATCAGTTCCTCGACAACAACAAAGATCATCGCACCGGCAGCGAACGCGAGTGCGTATGGCAAAATCGCGCTCATCGATATGACGGCAGCTGCCCCGATGACTGCCGCAATCGGCTCAACGATGGCAGAAAGCTGGCCGTAATTGAAGGCCTTCATCCTGCTGTTTCCATCAGCCCGGATCGGCATTGACAAGGCCGATCCTTCAGGTATGTTCTGGATGCCGATACCGATTGCCAAACCAATGGCACTCAATAGTGTATTATCTTCGGATATGCCGGCTGCGACCGCTCCAAAACCGACTCCGACTGCCAAGCCTTCAGGAATGTTATGGATCGTGATCGCAAGGAACAACAACAGATTGCGGGAAGCTTGGGTCTGCGGACCTTCCCGGTGTTCCATCGGTTCACCCAAGTGCAGATGGGGGACGATTCTATCCGTCATGCGCAGGAACACGCCACCCAGCAAAAAACCGATCGCCGCCGGAACCCATGACAAGCCACCGTAGCCGCTCTCTTCGGCATGGGAAATGGATGGAGCCAACAATGACCAGAACGATGCGGCTATCATGACCCCGGCAGCAAAGCCGCTCATGACGTCAAGGACTTTGCGGTTGACCGATTTGAAGAAAAACACAAATGAGGCACCTACGATGGTACAACCCCAAGTGAATAATCCCGCTATGAACGCTTGCATAATTGGATTTAATTGACCGAATGACTCTAACATGATTTTTATCTCCCCTTTGTGATGAAATGATGAATGATTTCTGTTACAGATGCGTCGTGTCCCATAATGGCAATTGAATGTTCTCGTAGTGGATCGGGTCGAGCTGGGTTACGGTTATCCCCAATAAACGCACGTGCCGTTCTATCGTACCGTGGTCCAACCACAGTTCCCAGGCATGACGGAAAATATCCTCCGCTTGGGAAAAATGATCGATACGGGTTTTCCTTCTGGTTATCGTATCGAAATCAGCGTAGCGGATCTTCAACACAATCGACCGCCCGTGCAATTTGTTGTTATGCAGCGCTACTTGGACAGCCAGAGCGATTTGTTTCAGTTCCAACCTGACCTGTTCCTCATCAGTCAAAAACAGGGTAAAGGTGTGTTCTTTCCCGATCGATTTCCTTTCCCGTTCAGGCTCCACAGGTCGGTTATCGATGCCTCTGACCCGTTGATAGAGGATATATCCGTGCTTCCCGAATTGTGAAAGCAATTCAGATTGATCAAAAAGATAGAGATCGTCTCCGGAATGGATGCCCAACAGTTTCATCTTTTCGACTGTCTTCTTGCCGACGCCATAAAACTTTTCGATAGGCAGTTCGCGCAGAAAGCGGGCTGCATCATTTGGCGTGATCACAGTCATGCCAGCCGGTTTCCGGAAGTCGGAAGCAATTTTAGCGATGAATTTATTGTAGGAAACACCTGCCGAGCAAGTCAGACCCGTTTCCTGCCAGACTTCCCTTTGGATGTTCCTGGCAATCACTGTCGCACTGGACAGATTCCGCTTGTTCTTTGTGACATCGAGATAGGCTTCATCCAGAGACAAAGGTTCTATCAAATCGGTGTAGCGCGCGAATATTCCCCTGATCTGTTGGGAAACAATCTTGTAATGGCTCATCCGCGGAGGAATGAAGATGGCTTCCGGGCAGAGTTCAAATGCTTTTTGCGCACTCATCGCCGAATGGATCCCGAATTTCCTGGCGGCATAATTGGCTGTAGTCACGACCCCTTTGCGACCGGTATCTCTCGGATGATTCGCAATGACGATCGGTTTGCCGCGATGTTCCGGATGGTCCCTTTCTTCGATTGAAGCGTAGAAGGCATCCATATACACATGGATGATCTTTCTGCTTTTATCATTTTCGGGTTCCTTAAAGGTCAAGATCCCAATCTGCATACTGTTCTCCTTGCTTTGCACTGATTCATTGAACGTGAATTTTACTTGCCGCTTTGAAGCTGATTTGGTAAGACTGATGATTCTGGGCCTCAAAGGTATATGGGCCTTCGTACGGCTCCACATTTGTCAACAGATAAGGGACGCTTAACTTTACGCCCTTGTTGAGCAGATACGCCAGAAATTCCTGATCGTCATCAACTTCCCTGATGATGAAGCGGCTGCCGACTTCCAACTCTATCAAAGGTTTGCTCTCATAAACTTCGATCCGACCCTCTTTGTCGGGTATCACGCCCCCATGTGGATCATACTTAGGAAAACCTAAATAGGCATCCAAGCTATCGATCAAGCGATCCGATGAGACATGCTCCAACAATTCCGCCTCGTCATGCACTTCGTCCCAGTTGAAATCCAATTTTTCCGATAGGAATACTTCCCAAAGTCGATGTTTGCGGATCAGCTTGTTTGCAATCACTTGACCTTTGTCGGTAATCTGCACTCCTTGGTATGGGATATGGCTGATAAAGCCATCCTTAAGCAACTTGACGGACATTTCGGTTACAGAAGCGGCGGATACGGATAAAGCCTGCCCAATCTGCTTATTATTGACAAGCTGTTTGTCTCCACCCAACTCCATGATTACTTTCAGATAATCCTCTTTGTGCGGCGTCATGCGCTCCCTCCTCTTTTAGGTTAACCTAAACTATATTTTATATTATACGACAAATCCACTTGATTACAAGCCTAAAAACCACAATATTCCGTTCACTGTCACTATATAACCCACTTCTGCAATGGGAAAAGAGGGTTGGCGACAAATTGGCATAAACCTAAAATGATTTTCGAACAACAAAAAAGCCGGGAGCATGTCCCGGCTTTTCCTTATCTACTATTAACCTTTGTAGGCTGCGTAGATGATTTCTTTCAATTCTGAGATTAATGGTTGTTTAGGGTTAGCTGTTGTACATTGATCTTCGAATGCCAATTCAGCCAAGCGGTCTGCATCGCGTTCAAGCATTTCATCAGTGATGCCTTGATCGCGGAAGTTCATCTTGATGCCAATATCTTGACCTAATTTAGTGATTTCAGTAGCCAAAGCTTCGACCAATTCAGCAGTCGTGTTGCCTTTGAATCCTAGGTAGCGAGCGATTTCAGCGTAGTCTTCGTCTGCACGGAAGTACTCGTATTTAGCCCACAACGCATGTTTTTGCGGATCGATTGCATTGTAGCGGATGATATGCGGTAACAGGATAGCGTTCGTACGGCCGTGGATCAGATCCCATTGTCCGCCGATTTTGTGTGCGATCGAGTGGGAAATACCCAGGAACGCATTCGCGAAGGCCATACCAGCCATAGTAGAAGCATTGTGCATTTTCTCGCGAGACTCTTGATCGCCGTAGTTGTATGAGTTTCTAAGGTTTTCGAATACCAGTTTGATGGCTTGTAAGCTCAAACCTTTAGTGTAGTCGTTTGCCAATACGGAAACAAAAGATTCGATGGCATGCGTTAATACGTCCATACCAGTATCTGCAGTTACAGATTTAGGAACACTGTATACGAATTGTGGATCCACGATGGCAATATCCGGAGTCAATGCGTAATCAGCCAATGGGTACTTGATGTGTGTTTCGCTGTCTGTGATAACCGCGAATGGCGTTACTTCCGAACCAGTACCTGATGTAGTAGGGATGCAGACAAGTTTCGCTTTTTCCATGTCCTTGATCTTGTAAGTACGTTTGCGGATATCCAAGAATTTTTGTTTAGCGCCGAAGAAGTCGCTTTCTGGGTGCTCATAGAACAACCACATCGCTTTGGCAGCATCCATTGGAGAACCTCCGCCGATTGCGATGATTGTATCCGGTTTGAAGTCGCGCATTTTTTCAGTACCACGGTTTACAGTGTTTGTTGTCGGGTTAGGTTCAACATCTGAGAAGATTGCGTAAGATACTTTGTTGTTGCGTTGTTTCAATTGTTCGATGACTACATCCACATAGCCGAATTTGACCATGCCGTCGTCGCAGACGATGAAGACTCTTTCGACATCTTTCATGTCACGTAAGTATCTAACTGAATTTTCTTCGAAGTAAACCTTCTCTGGCAATTTAATCCACTGCATGTTATTTCTCCTTTTAGCAACAGTTTTCACGTTCAATAAATCTAATGCAGAAACGTTATGAGAAACTGAGTTTCTGCCGTAAGATCCGCAACCCAAAGTTAATGAAGCGATATTATTGTTGTACAAGTCACCGATACCAGCTTGAGAAGATGGAGAGTTGATAAGAACGCGGCAAGCTTTCATTTCTTTTCCGAATTGCTCAATCAAATCATTGCGGCGAGTATGCAGTGAAGCCGAGTGACCTAAGCCACCCAAATCAAGCATTTGTTTGCATAGTTGGAAACCATGCTCTGCGCTGTCTGATTTCATCATAGCCAATACTGGAGATAATTTTTCTCTTGACATTGGGTATTCTGCTCCGACGCCCGGTAATTCAGCGATCAACATTTTAGTGTTTGCAGGAACGTTCAATCCAGCCAATTCAGCGATTTTACGAGCGTGCATGCCGACAACATTCGGTCTCACGCCAGTTTTGGCATCATTCATCACGACGTCTTCCAATTGTTGAATTTCTTCAGGTTTAGCGAAGTATACATTGTGCAATTGGAATTCTTTTTTGACTTCATCATAGATTTCGCTGTCGACGATTGCAGCTTGTTCTGAAGCACAGATCATACCGTTGTCGAACGTTTTTGAAACGATGATGTCGTTTACAGCACGTTTGATGTTTGCTGATTTTTCGATGTAAGCCGGAACGTTACCAGGACCAACTCCCAATGCTGGTTTACCAGTAGAATAAGCAGCTTTAACCATTGCAGCTCCACCAGTAGCCAATACGACAGCAACTTCTGGATGGTTGATCAATTCAGCTGTTTTTTCCATTGATACGCCTTCTACCCATTGGATACAGTCAGCAGGTGCGCCTGCTTTGATGGCAGCATCGTAAACAACTTTTGCAGTTGCAGCCGAACATTTTTCTGCGCTTGGGTGGAAAGAGAAGATGATCGGGTTTCTTGTTTTCATACAGATCATTGCTTTGAAGATTGTTGTCGAAGTTGGGTTGGTTGTTGGGATGATACCGGCAACAACGCCTACAGGAGCGGCAACCTTCATGATTTGATCAACTTTATTGTCTTCGATGATTCCGACTGTTTTATTTTTTCTGATTGAATGCCAAATGTTTTCAGCGGCATACATGTTTTTGATACATTTATCTTCATAAACGCCTCGACCTGTTTCTTCAACTGCCATTTTTGCAAGTGGCATATGTTGCTCCATTGCAGCTAATGCCATTTCGTGGACGATGTGGTCGACTTGTTCTTGGGTATAATCTTCAAATAGAGTCAAAGCTTTTTGGGCTTTTCCAGTGTAGTTGCTGATTTCTTCTTTTGCAGTCATCATGGGTTTTTTCTCCTCTAAAACTACTTTTTCTTTACTCATGTGAGATCCTCCTAAAAATGTATGTTATCCTTTTCACATGCTTATTATATTTCATGGGATTTCGTTTGTAAAGCGGATAAATGTGATATTCTTCACTTATTTTCCATACAGGCCCTGTAAGCGTGTTCAGAATAGGTTTTTATCTCTACTTGTTTTCACAAATAGTTAATGGAAACATTCTATTTCCCAACCTTTTGATTGTGAAATTATTATCATTGTTCGGAATATATGCTGAAAAAAGTTTTTTTGGAATTATTTTTATTACGGAAAAATACATGGTCGTTTAACGTCCCTGTCCTGTCGATATCTGCAATCTCGAGGCAACCAACCCGAATAAATCCGCTTACTAATAGTAGAACCCCCCTTTTTTTTGTATTTAGCGATTCATATTCAAGCGATAAAATAATTCCGCTTGATTTTCAGGGCTAAAATCGTCCCGCTTCGGTGGAGTCATCAAAAAGCGATCGACTCACAAGGATATTATACGAAAATATGTTTGCTTTTCCAAATCGTACGTTAGTATTTAACTTCTATCAATGAATCAAGATCAATAATGAATGTCATAAAGTCAGCTGCAAAAAAAGCGCAATACTCTGAAGTATTGCGCTTTTTGCGTGTAACTATTTACAGGAAGTCATCAAAATTGATTTCATCCAATGAAGAGACCTTGTAGACTTGCGCTTCCAAAGCAACAAAGTCGAAATAGTGGTTTACCGTCGTCTTCATGATATCCCGGATCTGTTGGTAATAATGCGGAGGGACAGTATGCTTCCAAGAAAATTCCTTGAAATAGCGATAGATATCGTCGACTTGGATGTTATCGTAGCCCAGTTGATTGAACTCAGTTGCTTTTAGTTTGAACCAAGGCTTCAATTGATCATATTGTTTCTCTGATATATTCGACAATCGCCGTCCCTCCTTTCCGATGAATCAAATCGCTTTACTCTTCGCTTTTGTTCTCTTGTTCTTGCTCTGATTCGGTTGCTGAATAATCTTCGACAATCGCATCATCAGTTGTGATTGTGGCAACCTTTGAAATACGTGAAATAGAGCGTTTTTCAAAAGTCAAGAAGATCCCTTCGCAATCCAATACAACTGTGTTATCAGCGGAATTGACTTCTTCGACAATTCCGTGCAGGCCGCCGATGGTCACCACTTTATCCCCTGGCTTGATTTGACTCAGCATATCTTGCGTTTTTTTCGCTTGTTTCTTTTGTGGTCTGATCAGGATGAAATACATTACGCCGAACAACACCCCATAAAAGGCAATCATGATTACTGTATCCATACATTTTCCTCCATCTGTGTATTATTTTTATCTATAATCCACTTTACCAAACTTTAAGATAGACTACTACCCAAAACCTAAAACTTCTTCGGATTTTCAACATTGAAGCCATACTCTTCCACGAATGCTTCCCTGAATTCCAACAGATTGTCATCCATGATGGCTTGGCGCACATTTTTCATCAGGTTTATCAAGAAATGGAGATTATGATACGAAGTC
The DNA here is from genome assembly GCF_963666195.1 of Trichococcus shcherbakoviae. Classification (NCBI taxonomy): domain Bacteria; kingdom Bacillati; phylum Bacillota; class Bacilli; order Lactobacillales; family Carnobacteriaceae; genus Trichococcus; species Trichococcus shcherbakoviae. Next base: position 2,824,085 of record NZ_OY762653.1, on the reverse strand, counting down.
AAGCGCAAGCCAAATGTTTCATCAGCTTTGATTAAATGACGGATGTACGCACGTGTATAATTTTTGCATGTGTAGCAATCGCATTTTTCATCCAACGGACGGAAATCCCGTTCATATTTCGCATTTTTGATGACCAAACGACCGCTGCTTGTCATACAAGTGCCGTTCCGCGCTATACGGGTAGGCAAGACGCAGTCGAACATATCGATTCCGCGGATGACTCCGTCGATCAAGGAATCCGGTGCCCCTACGCCCATCAGATACCTTGGTTTGTTCTCGGGCATGACTGGCGTCAGATAATCAAGCACACCATTCATCTCTTCTTTCGTTTCACCGACCGAAAGTCCACCGATCGAATAGCCTGGAAAATCCAAGGAAATCAATTCTTTGGCGCTCTGCAGCCTTAAATCCTTGTAGCCTGCTCCTTGGATGATACCGAACAAGCCTTGTTGATTGGGCTTTTTGTGGGCTTCAAGGCCACGCTCTGCCCATCTTGTCGTTCTTTCGACCGATGCTTTGATGTAATCATAGCTTTCGCTATAAGGAGGGCATTCATCAAAACTCATGATGATGTCGGCACCCAATTGATTTTCGATATGGATCGCTTTTTCCGGTGACAGGAACATTTTCGAACCGTTCAGATGATTCCGGAAATGTACGCCAGCCTCGGTGATCTGTCTGTTCTGGCTTAATGAGAAGACCTGGAAGCCGCCTGAATCGGTCAAAATCCCTCTGTCCCAATTCATGAATTTATGTAGGCCTCCTGCCTCTTCAACCAAGTCGGAGCCCGGTCTAAGCCACAAGTGATAAGTGTTGCTCAGAATGATCTGTGAGCCCATCGTCTTCAATTCTTCAGGAGACATGGTCTTAACGGTTGCCAAAGTCCCTACCGGCATGAACATGGGTGTCTGAAAAGTGCCGTGGGGGGTGATAATCTCTCCCAAGCGAGCACCTGTGTGTTTTTCTTTTTTGATAAGGCGATAACGAATCGCTGGTTCAGTCAATGTATTCACTTCTTTCTTATAGATATCCGGCAATCAGTATACCACAGTCGCACACTATTTTCTTGTATTCGCTATTAAAAAAATGCAATCCCGATAATAAGGATTGCATTCCTGATTCGTAATGATATCGGCAAAGGACCGATCACCAGGATCGGATCTTTTTGTAATCAGCGATGATGGTTTTTGTCGCTTCATCGCCGACTCCGCATGGATATTCGATGCTGGCCGGCACTGAGTCCGGGAACAACGACAAAAGACGGCGCATATCCACCAACCCGGATTCCAGGCCGGATAACGTAATTCCGTTCTCCGTAACGGCAACGTTTTTGATATGGATGTAGCTTACGACATCGCGCATTTCCTTAGCTGCAACGAAAGGATCGCTGTCGATGTAAATGAAATTGCCCGTGTCAAAAGTCAGTCCGATGTCCAATGAGGCTTTACGGGCTTCAGCAATGAAACCCATCAGGACAGCCGGGCTGCCCTTCTCTGCGCTCTGATCATTCTCTATCGTCAAACGGATGGGATAGGCAGTCAACAATTGCCGTACTTCTTCAGTCAGCTTGGCTGTGAATCCTCGGAATTCCCCTAACGTCACTTTCAGCTGGACCGCGCCCAGTAGCGAGGCCTCCTCAAAATAGTTGCCCATTTGTGCATTCAACACGCCTGCTGTAAAGAGTTCCGTCGGGACGGAATAGAACACCTTCAAGCCAGACGCCGAGGCTCGCTGAGCTATTTCCTTCATTTCCGTTTTGCCGGACAGGATGTACTCTCTTCTGACTTCCACAATCGGGAAACCCATTCCCTTGATTTCCTGCAATATTTCTTTTTGTTCCACTTTACTGTCCGCAAATCTATGCATGTACGCTAAAGTGTTCAATCCAATCTCTCTTGCCATCCATCTGTCTCCTTCAATGTCCTATTTGCGGTCAAAGTCCGGCCTATCGAGTATTTCTTTGGCAATGACGGCTCGCATCAATGCTTTTTGATTGCCGGAATATTTTTTCTTGTTCTGAATGGTGGATTTCTCCATTCTTTTAGCGGTCTTCAATTCCTTCTTGTCTTCAGAAAAGACGGTGAAGTCATCAGCCAACCCCACGGCAGGGTCCATATTATAATCCGTAAACTCTTGTACTTCAGCGGTTTCATACGCAGTTTCCGTGTCATTTTGGTCGCTGCCTGTTTTTGGCGTATTCGCCCGCAACAGCAGCTGCCACAGATTTTCGCGGTTAACGAAAATCAGGATTTCCCTTCGCCAATTTCGGTTGGCCAAAATCCGGCTGACTTCCCGCAGATATTTTTCGGGCAGACGCTCCTGGAAAAAGCCATAGACCTGCTCAGGCTTCAATGTAGCCAGTTTTTTGATCAGTTGCTTCGCATTCTCATTTCCGGCACCATCAAACGACTGGCGAACTGTCTGCTGCATGGCAGCTGCTTGGGATGTACCCGCTCGAAGTCTGGCGTTCTCAGCTAGCCGGTTTATCCGTTTGACTATCGAGATGAGCACAGAGAGAAAGAACACTAGGAATAGGATCGGCAACAGGATCGGTAAAAGAAAGGTTAGGCTAGTCATTCCGGTTCGCTTCTATCTGCCGGAAACTCTGAAATGCTGCTCCTCATTTCAGTATCCGCTATAATATTTTTCATTTTATAATAATCCATCACGCCTATGTTTCCGTTGCGCAGTGCTTCAGCCAACGCCAACGGCACCTCAGCTTCGGCTTCGACCACTTTCGCCCGCATCCTTTGCACTTCAGCAATCATTTCCTGTTCTTCTGCGACCGCAAAAGCACGGCGTTCTTCCGCTTTTGCTTGGGCTACACGCTTGTCTGCCTCCGCTTGCTCCGCCTGCAGTTTTGCGCCCACGTTACGGCCGACGTCAACATCGGCGATATCGATGGACAGTATCTCAAAGGCGGTACCCGAGTCCAGACCTTTTTTCAGGATCGTTTGGGAAATGGAGTCCGGATTCTCCAGTACGGAAGTGTGCATCTTTGCAGAGCCGACGGTAGTGACGATCCCCTCGCCGACACGGGCGATGATCGTTTCTTCGCCAGCACCACCGACCAATCGTTCAATGTTGGCACGTACCGTTACTTTTGCTTTGGCTTTCACTTCTATCCCGTTCATGGCGACACCCGCGATGATCGGTGTTTCGATGACTTTTGGGTTAACGCTCATTTTCACTGCTTCCAATACATTACGACCGGCCAAATCGATGGCAGCCGCTTTTTCAAAACCTAAATCGATATCGGCACGCTGCGCTGCAATCAGCGCATCGATGACCATATTGACATCTCCGCCAGCAAGATGATGTGCCTCCAATTCATTTATATCAATTATCAGTCCCGCTTTTGTGGCTTTTATCATCGGTTGCACGATCATAGAAGGTATTACCCGGCGCAAGCGCATGCCGACCAGATTTGAAATTTTGACTTTCACTCCCGAAAAGTAAGCCGTGATCCATAGACCAACCGGCACAAAACGGAAAAATAAAGATAAAAACAGTACGACAAACAATGCAATAAAGATGAGTCCTATCAATCCTTCTGTCATTCTCCATCCAACTCCTTGACTGTAATTTTGACCCCTTCAACCTGGATAACCTGAATCTGCTTTCCTTCAAATATGATCTTCCCATCACTGACTACGTCGAGCACCACACCTCCGATAGCGACTTTCCCGGCCGGCCGCAGCGTCGTCGTGGCTGTGCCTATCATTCCCAAGAATTCGGAATAGTCTTTGCTGGACGAATACCCGCGCTCCCGATTCAGGGAAGTGTCCAAAATCAATTTGCTGCGGTCCGGCAAGAATTTATAACCTTTTTTCAACAGCACTGACGTCGCCACACCGGAAATGATGATTGCTAAACTGACATCCAGCACACTTTCCAAAATGCGTTCATTGTTCAAAAACAGGCCGGCTGCGACCATCAGGAAACCCGCGATCCCCACCAGCCCGAAATCAGGTATGAACAATTCAACAATCAACAACATTATTCCGAACAGGAACAGTAGCAAAGTCAGCCAGTTCCCGCTCCCGAAATACAGGAAATACAACAAAAAACTCAGGACGGCCGCAGCTCCGAAGAGATAATACTTCGAAGTGAACAACATAAAAACCAGACACAGAAATCCGATAACCAAAAACAGCAAGATGAACGCCTCCTTCGGCTTCGTTCCGATAGCAACAATAAACAGTCATATCCTTGAAGATAAAGATAAGAAAATTTATATTATCATTTTACCGCAAATACAAAAATAACAAAAGGAAATCCCTTTCAGGACTTCCTCTTTGCTAAATGACTTGTCAAATTATTGTTGAAATTCAGCAAGATCGACGGTCTGGAATCCAACTTGATTCCCAACCAAAGTCACCGTCACCGACTGATTCTCATGGATATCGCCCTTTATGATGGCGCGTGCCAATGGATTCTCGATCTCAGCTGAGATGAATCTTCTGAGCGGCCGAGCGCCGTAAATCGGATCGTAAGCATTATCCGCTATCCAGGCTGCAACCTCATCAGAAACGGCGAGCTGGATCTGTTTGTCCGCCAGCCGATTGGATAGTTCCTTGACCATTTTGACGATGATCTTTTTGACATCCGCTTTGCTTAATGGCGTAAAGAGGATGGTATCGTCGATCCTGTTCAAAAATTCAGGCTTGAACGACCCTTTCAATACCTTCATGACCTCATTGGCCACCTCTTCCGGGATGGTTCCATCGGATTGGACACCTTCCAGCAGGAGCTGAGACCCGATGTTGCTGGTCATGATCAAGACAGTGTTTTTGAAATCGACCACGCGCCCTTTCGAATCGGTCAAACGGCCATCATCCAATACTTGCAACAGAATGTTGAAGACATCCGGGTGCGCCTTCTCGATTTCATCCAAGAGAATGATCGTATAAGGGCTTCGGCGGACCGCTTCCGTCAACTGACCGCCTTCTTCGTAACCGACATAGCCAGGGGGTGCCCCGATGAGCCGGGAAACTGAAAATTTTTCCATGTATTCGCTCATATCGAGTCGGACCATATGTTCATCTGAGTCGAACAGATTTTCCGCCAAGGCTTTCGCCAATTCCGTTTTCCCGACTCCAGTAGGCCCCAGGAACAGGAAAGACCCGATTGGACGGTTAGGCGACTGCAAGCCGGCACGCGAGCGCAGAACGGCATTCGTGACGCTCTCCACTGCTTCCTCTTGCCCGATGACCCGCTTATGCAACGTTTCCTCCAATTTCAGGAGTTTGTCCCTTTCACCCTCAACCAGCTTCGTAACCGGGATGCCGGTCATCCGTCCCACAACTGTTGCGATTTCGTTTTCGGTGACCGATTCCTGGACAAGGTTGCCTTCTTTACCTCTCCGGGCTGCATTCTCCTTTTCGAGAGCCGCCAATTCCTTTTCCATCTGCGGGATACTGCCGTGGCGCAAAACTGCCGCCCGTTCCAGGTCATAGTCGGCTTCCGCATCCTCCAACTGTCTGCGCGCGTCCTCCAGGTCCTCCCGTTTGGCACGCAGCTTTTCGACCTCTTCCTTTTCATTGCCCCATTTCATGCGCAATTCATTTGATTCTTCGCGCAGATCGGCCAACTCGACTTGCAGAGTCGCCAATCTTTTCTTGCTCTGATCGTCGGATTCCTTCTTCAGGGCTGCCTCTTCGATCTCGAGTTGCATCAGTTTGCGGCTCACTTGATCCAATTCGGTGGGCATCGAATTCATTTCCACTTTTATGTTTGCGCATGCCTCATCGACAAGATCGATTGCCTTATCCGGCAGAAACCGGTCAGTGATGTAGCGATCGGATAAGGTCGCGGCCGCAACGAGGGCATTATCATGGATATTGACGCTGTGGTGGATTTCATACCGTTCCTTCAATCCCCTCAAGATGCTGATTGTGTCGGCAACTGTGGGTTCTTTCACCAATACCTTCTGGAATCTCCGCTCCAAGGCCTTGTCCTTCTCCAGATTTTGGCGGTATTCATCCAGAGTGGTCGCTCCGATACAATGCAATTCACCTCTGGCCAGCATAGGTTTCAGCAGATTGCCGGCATCCATACTCCCCTCGGTTTTCCCAGCCCCGACGATCGTATGGATCTCATCAATGAACAGGATGATGCGGCCGTCGCTTTTCTTCACTTCTTTCAATACTGCTTTCAGGCGTTCCTCGAATTCCCCGCGGTATTTGGCTCCCGCAATCAAAGAGCCCATATCCAATGAAAAGATCGTTTTGTCCTTCAGGTTATCCGGCACGTCTTTTTTCACGATCCGTTGGGCCAAACCTTCCACGATGGCGGTTTTGCCGACGCCCGGTTCACCGATCAGGATCGGGTTATTTTTTGTTTTTCGCGACAAAATGCGGATGACATCCCTGATTTCTTCGTCCCGGCCGATGACCGGATCTTGTTTTCCGCTCCTGACTGCCTGCACAAGGTCTATGCCATACTTTTCCAACGCTTCATATTGATCTTCCTGATTTTGCGAAGTCACGCGTTCTCCCCCTCTCATATCCTTGATTTTTTCGGCGATCATTTTTTCCGTAAGACCTTGATTTCCCAGAAATTTGGTCAAAGGATGATTTTTCAGTGTCATCAAGCTCAAAAGCACCGTATCCGTGGAGATGAAATCATCCTTCAACTCCGACCGCTTGCGGTCTGCTTCCAGAAAGAGATTGTACAGATTTTGGCTGAATGTTTGCCCATACTGGACGGAAGTGCCCTCAATCACCACTGATTTATCCAGTTCCTTGTCAACTGCCGATTCAAATGCCTCGACCGCCACCCCTGAATCGATATAAAAATTGCGCGCAAAACTATCCGGCTGCAGAAATATTTTCCACAGATGGGCGACATCGATGGTCTGGTGCTTGCGCACCATGGCGATACGTTGCGCTTCTGCTATTGCCTGCTGCAGGGCTGTCGTCATTTTTTCCATTTCCATGCTAGGACCTCCTCGAAATTCTACTGCATTCATGCTTTATAGGACAAGTATACGACTATGGTCAGAATTGGTCAAATTATAACGCGAAAAAAAAGAACAACAAAGGTGATTTCCTTTGTTGTTCTTTTCATCATCGGATTCCTAACGCGATGCGTGCATAGCGGGACATTCTATCTGTCGTCCAGGCAGGATACCATACCAATTTCACTTGCGTTTCGGTTACTTCAGGAACAGCTTTCAACGCACGATGAATTTCATCGGTGATGACATCCGCCAATGGGCAGCCCATCGTTGTGAGCGTCATTTTGATCAGGCAGAAGCCATCCTGTTCCAATTCCACTTCATAGATCAAACCCAAATTGACGATATCTATCCCTAATTCCGGATCTATCACTTGCTCAAGCGCCGCCAAGACGCGTTCTTTTATGCTTTCCAATTCTTCTTGCGAAAATTGGGGATTTATCTCTTCAGTCATTGCATACACCTCTACCCTTTCTGGATTAATTTGATGATAACAGTTTGTGCATAGAAATTCAATGCTAATATACGTTCCCCAAAAATGCAGCCATTTCCTCAAAAATAGCGTAAGGAACCTTATGCCCGGCCCCCTCTGTTGACCGGAAGCAAATATTATCCGCAAAAGCTTCCCCACTGATTGAGCTGACGAACTGAGCCATCTGTTGGTATGGAACACTTTCATCGGCTGTGCCATGCCAGATATAAAACGGCGTGTCCACGAGCGCTTCCGGATGTTCTTTGAGGCTCAGGCTTTCAAATGGCGCCATCAAGGCATTGACTTTCTCATCATCAATCGGCGGTAGGCCCTCCACCCAACGGGACTTCAATGCCCAATGGGACAAACCGATCGGATCCGGGCTGCCCATCAGACAGGCTGCCGAATGGATCCAAGGGTATTGCGTCAAGGCGATGCAGGCCGTGATGCCTCCCATCGAAAGGCCTGTGACCGAGACTTTTTCCCTTTTTGCCAACCCCGCTTCAACGTAGACCGCTACAATATCGGGAAGTTCTTTGATGTTTTGCAGGACGACCGACCAGAATTCTGCCGCCGGTTCGCCAGCATAGGCTTCATCTTTGCGTTCACCATGGCGATAGGCATCGGGGATGACCACCCGCATACCGTTGCTGGCTAACGCATAACCGGGCTCCAGGCCTCGCTCTTTTTGGTTCGTGATGCCATGATAAAAGAATGCGAGCGGAATGGCCTCATTTTTCTTAGCTTCTTCAACGATTTCCAGAATCGGTATATTATGAATGATTTTTCTTTCGATTACGATCAATTGGATCCCTCTTTTTCAGCTCTGATCTGCTGCTATAGGCAAAAATATTTTTCCAGATAGATTGCCAAACCGTCATCATGATTCGTATGCGTCGTTACATCGTCGGCAATCTTCTTTAATGCCGTGATCCCATTCTGCATGACGACACCATGACCAGCATAGCGGATCATTTCCATATCATTGTCCTCGTCACCGAAGGCAAGAATATCTTCCCGCTTGATGCCGTAGTTATTCGCGACCACTTCAACGCCAAGTGCTTTTTGGACGCCGGCGGAGACGATTTCAAGGCAGGGCATCGTGCCACCCCACGTCCGGATTTCGATGGAATTCCCATAACGCGCCAAAATCCGATCCCGGATGGCTTCCAAATTCCGTTCGTCCGAAAACACATTCATGGAAGTAGGATTTTCCGACAGCGTATCCTTCGAAGTGATTTGCGTCGCCAACAAATTTTTCGGGAAATATTCGTTTGACGGCAGCGTTGCGGTGGATGCGAAAAGCTTGTTCTTGCCTTCTATGCAGATAAAATCGATTCCCATTTCTTCACGTTGTTCGATCAGATCCATCGCAAAATCTTTGTTCAGCGTCTTGTGGTAATAATTACTCCAATTGTTGTCAGTGGGATTATGGCATAAGGCACCGTTGAAGTTCACCAATGGAGTGGTCATCTTGAGCGTCTCATAAAATTCTTTGCTGTTTCTGTAGGGACGGCCAGTTGCGATCATGACCAGATGGTTATCCTTTTGCAACCTTGCCAGCACATTTTTGGTCCGATCGCTCAACAACGACTGATTGTTGAGTGTGGTTCCATCCAAATCTAAAGCGATTAGTTTTTGTTTCATAGTTCCTCCTGCGTTTTCCGCGTCAGAGACGAATACTCATTCGATCCCAAGCGACGGAAATTTGCTTTTTAATTCTGCTGTCATGACCTTTGCGATATTCGATCCGATCACGAGCATTTCATATAGTGGTTTGACATCGGTTGTCGAGCGGCCCAAAAGCCGAAGGAAAATCTCGCCATCCCCCGCCAGGCAAAGTGTATAATAAAAAGTCTTGGTTTGGTTCAATTCATTGATCAGTTCCAACAGGTTCACTTTATCAGCGTAATTATTCAGGTAAGCCAATTTTCTGTAGCTGATCTGAAAATCACTTTCGGCCTCATCTTTCGCGATGACTACACCGAACGGCAAGGAATGTTCTTTATCGAGATTGAATTTCCCCTGATACAAATACTGACCATTTTGGATGGGATGACTTTTCAGTGGCATGCCTTTTTCTTGGAACTTTTGGTCAAGCGCTGCTAATATCGTCAAAACTATCACTCTTTTCATATATGGTGCTACTAGTATAGCACATTTTCCCCAAGAATTACGCTTATCACGATATACAAAAAAGGTCCGGAACCGAAGTCCAGACCTTTCCATATGTCATGCGGAATATTAACGACGTTTTTCTCTGATACGAGCAGCTTTTCCGTGTAATGCGCGCAAGTAATAAAGTTTTGCACGACGCACTTTACCGAAGCGAACAACTTCGATTTGAGCTACACGAGGTGTGTGCAATGGGAATGTACGTTCCACACCGATACCGTTGGAAATTTTACGTACTGTATAAGTTTCGCTGATTCCGAATCCGCGACGTTTGATGACTACGCCCTCGAATAATTGGATACGTTCTCTTGTTCCTTCGACTACGCGAGCGTGGACGCGAACAGTGTCTCCAGGACGGAATGTAGGAATATCACTACGTAATTGTCCTTGTGTAATTGCTTCAATCAATGGTAATTGACTCATGTTTTTTTCTCCTTCCAACCGACATTCATACACAATCTTTCAGCACAGCGGAATATCGTATTATGTGGAGCAGTCTCTCTGCTCACCTGTAGAATTCTACCACAATAATTTTGACGTGTAAAGTATTTTTCGTTTACATTGTTTGAATTTCAAGGCGCACTATTGCGCTTCATTATCTGCCTTTTCTTCAAGCAGTATCTCCGCCAACCAGGCTTGCTGCTTTTTCGACAAAGTGATCTTTTCCAACATTTCCGGACGTCTCAGCCAGGTTTTGCGCAAAGATTCTTTTTCTTGCCAATCAGCGATTTTTTGGTGGTTGCCGCTGAAAAGCACTTCAGGGACGACATCCCCCCGAAAATCGCGTGGTCGCGTATATTGGGGATGCTCGAGCAGCCCGGTCGAGAATGAATCGGTCTTGTTCGATTGCTCATTGCCCAATACTGCCGGCAACAGCCGGACAGTCGCATCGATCATGACCATCGCGCCCAATTCGCCGCCCGTCAGGACGTAATCACCGATTGAAACTTCATCCGTCACATGTTGTTTGATGCGTTCATCGAAGCCTTCGTAATGGCCGCAGATGAAGACAATGTGCTCTTCCTCGGCAAACTCTTCCGCCAGTTCCTGATTGAAGGTTTTTCCGGATGGATCCAAAAGGACAATCCTTTTTTTGGTTTCGGGAGATTGGACCTCGATGTCCGTCAGCGCATCCACAATCGGCTGCGCGCGCAGCAGCATGCCTGCCCCGCCGCCGAAAGGATAATCATCGACGGAATTGTGTTTATTTTCGGAATAATCGCGGAAGTTCGTGCAAGTGATCGAAACACGACCGCTCTCGATCGCTTTTCCGATGATCGACTCGGACAAAGGGCCTTCGAACATCGCCGGAAACAACGTCAATACATCTATCTTCATCAGTCCATCATTCCTTCTAGAATGTGGATTGTGACCTGTTTATCTTCCAAAGATACCTTTTCCACTACGGAAGCGATATACGGAACCAATAAATCCTTTCGGCCTGGTTTGGATACAACCCACACATCATTCGCCCCAAGCGGCAAAATTTCTTTGATGATACCCAATTCTTCGCCGGCATCACTGACGACGGACAATCCGATGATTTCATGATAATAGAACTCATGATCCGAAAGATCCTCCAACTGCGATTCGGAAACTCGCAGGATTCCCCCTCTGAACGGTTCGACCTCTTCGATCCGGTTATACCCCTCGAATGTCAGCATATTGAAATTCTTGTGCACACGGTGGCTGGCTACCTTCAGAGTGATTGGCTCACTGTTTTCGCGGAACAAGTAGAGCGTAGCCCCTTTTTTATAGCGTTCATCCGCAAAATCAGTGCTGGAAATGACACGCACTTCACCTTTAAGCCCTTGCGTATTCACAACTTTTCCGACATCATAAAATTTTTCCATTTTTCACCTCTCCTTACATAAATCGTGCTGTCAACGTTTCTGTACATAATAAAATAGAAGGGATAAGTGCTACAATTGTATCATCATCCGCTTCTATCTATTCGCTATTAAGTTAGGCATCCACCGAGTGGAAAAGACCGGACCCGCAATTGGAGCGGATTATTCGGCCCCTTCGATCACAAGGCGGACACGTTTTGTGCCTTTGGTTCTGACACTGTATACAATTGTACGGATCGCCCTAGCGACACGTCCCTGTTTCCCGATCACACGGCCGACATCCTCGGCATCAAGATGCAAGTGATATTCCATGAACTCACTTGTCTCTTTGATTTCGATGGACATCTTATCATCGTGGACGATTAAAGGTTTGACAATTGCCAGGATTAAATCTGAAATTTCAGGCATTTAAACCACCCTTTTATTTAGCTAACTTAGAGTCGTGGAATTTTTTCATAATACCTTGTTGAGAAAGTAAGTTACGAACTGTATCAGAAGGTTGTGCACCTTCAGCTAACCATTTCAAAACCAACTCTTCGTCAAATTTAACTTCAGCCGGTTCAACAACTGGATTGTATGTACCTACTTTTTCGATGAAACGTCCATCACGTGGAGAACGTGAATCAGCTACAACGACGCGGTAAAACGGGTTTCTTTTAGAACCCATACGTTTTAAACGAATTTTAACTGCCATTTATATAACACCTCCATATATCTATATCTCACATTTTTATATATTACCAGTTTTCCATTTGCTTGTAAAGTGTTTTCTCTTTACACTTGGAATTATTTTTTCTTTTTCTTCTTTTTGTTCATCCGTCTGGCCATTTGTTGCATGGCCATTTTACCCATTTTGCCTTTCGTGCCTTGACCGAGGAGGCCTTCCATCCCTGCAAAATTGCCTTTGGACATCTTGTTCATCATATCCCTGGATTCGTTGAACTGCTTGATCAGACGGTTGACTTCCGCCAACGATCTTGCGGAACCTTTCGAGATCCGTCTGCGTCTGCTCTGGGACAGGAGTTCGGGATTTTCGCGTTCTGCGGGCGTCATCGAAAGCACGATTGCCTTCATATGGGCCACATCTTTGGGATCGATCTTCATTTTGTCCAGTCCCGGAACGTTGCTCATACCCGGAATCATCTTCAGGAGGTCTTCAAGTGGCCCCATGTTGGTGACTTGATCCATCTGCTCGATGAAATCATTGAAGTTGAAGGTGTTCTCGCGGATTTTCTCGGCCATTTCTGCCGCTTTTGTCTCATCAAAATCCTGTTGCGCGCGTTCGATCAACGTCATCAGATCGCCCATGCCCAAGATTCTGGAAGCCATGCGTTCAGGATAGAATGGTTCGAAATCTTCCAATTTTTCGCCTTGACCCGTAAATTTGATCGGTTTCCCGGTTACGGAACGGATGGAAAGCGCCGCCCCGCCGCGTGTGTCCCCGTCCAGTTTGGTAAGGATGACACCAGTTATGCCGAGCTGTTCATTGAAGGATTGCGCAACATTGACAGCGTCCTGACCGGTCATGGCATCCACCGTGAAGAGGATTTCTGTAGGATTGACGGCAGCTTTGATGTTCTTCAATTCTGTCATCAACACTTCATCCACGTGCAGTCGTCCCGCCGTATCGATGATGACCAGATCGCGTCCATCTAGTTTGGCTTGTTCAACGGCTTGCTTCGCTATATCGACCGGATTTGCTTCGGTACCCAATGCGTACACCGGGAAATCCAATTGTTTGCCCAAGGTCTGCAACTGATTGATCGCTGCCGGACGATAGACGTCGGCGGCAACCAGCATCGGGCGTTTGTTTTCTTTTTTCTTCATGTAATTGGCAAGCTTTCCGGCAGTTGTGGTCTTACCGGCACCCTGCAGGCCGACCATCATTACGACAGTCGGTGGTTTGGCAGAAAATTGGAACGGTTCCTGCTGCCCGCCCATCAATTCAGTCAGTTCTTCGTTGACGATTTTGATGACTTGCTGTGTTGGCGAAAGCGACTCGAGCACATCAGAACCTAACGCTCGTTCATTCACTTTTTTAACGAATTCTTTCACGACTTTAAAATTCACGTCAGCTTCAAGCAAAGCCAGACGTACTTCACGCATCATTTCCTTCAGATCGGCTTCCGTAATTTTACCTTTTTTGCCGATTTTGGTCATCGCGCCCTGGAGACGCTCGGATAACCCTTCAAATGCCATATTTGCCACTTCCTTACTGTTTATTCGTCTTTGTCATCCAGTTCTTCCAGATTGTTGATCAAGCTCTGCAAAGTTCTGTCTGCGGGATATTTTTCTTCGGCATAGTTCGCCAATTCGTCCAATTTTTTGTTTCGGAGGCTATAGTTTTGCGCCAATTTCAATTTCTGTTCGTAATCCATCAGAATTTTTTCGGTGCGCTTGATATTATCGTACACTGCCTGCCGGCTGATCGCGAATTCTTCAGCAATCTCGCCCAACGAGTAGTCATCGCCATAATACAAAGAAAGATAGCCTTTCTGTTTGTTGGTCAACAGGACATTATAGAATTCATAAAGAGTATTCATATTATTGGTTTTTTCCAGTTCCATCAGAATACCTTCCTTCTCGTACGGATTGTCAAGAAAAAATCTTTACACTTCATTAGATTAACGATTTTGCCTAGCTTAGTCAACCATAAATTGCACTGAAGCAGTGTTGCCGCAACAAAAAGTAAGGTCAGGCCGGCAATCGCATCGGGATTGCCGGCCTGACCATGCTGCTTTCGTTTTTCTTATGAAGCGTGCCTCATCGGGAAGGACAAACCGCTTCGTTATTTTTTCTCAAGCAGGTCTTTTACCAGTCCGTAGATGTACTGTTCCGGATCGAACACCTGCAGGTCATCCAAGCCTTCACCCAAACCGACGAATTTGACGGGTATATCCATTTCCTGGCGGATCGCGAGGATGACGCCGCCTTTCGCTGTGCCATCCAACTTCGTCAGGATCAAGCCGGTGACATCAGTCGTCTCCTTGAATTGCTTAGCCTGTATCAAAGCGTTCTGACCCGTAGTGGCATCCAGCACCAACAACGTTTCGGTTGCGCCGCCGGGGATTTCCCTTGCGATGATCCGATTGATCTTCTCCAATTCCTTCATCAGGTTCACTTTGTTCTGCAATCGTCCTGCTGTATCGATCAGCAGATAATCGTAGTTTTCTTCTTTGGCTTGCTTCAACGCATCATAAACGACGGAAGCGGGATCGCTTTTAGCATCGCTCGTCACGACCGGCACACCGACACGCTGTCCCCAAACCTCCAGCTGTTCGATAGCGCCGGCCCGGAAAGTATCTCCGGCCGCCAACAAGACGCTGTTCCCTTGGTTCTTCAACTGATAAGCATACTTACCGATGGTCGTCGTTTTCCCTACGCCGTTTACGCCCACAAACAGGATGACGGTCGGCCCGTTTTCATTTTTTTTGATGGTAGGCAATTCCGTCTGGCCTTTTTCATAGATTTCGACCATTTTTTCGATGATGACATTCTTCACCTGTTCTCCGGTGCGCACGTTCTTCATCTTGACTTCATCACGCAGCACATCCGAAAGTGCCAATGTCATATCAAACCCGACGTCTGCGGATATCAGCGTTTCCTCCAAGTCGTCAAAAAACTCTTCATCCACCTCTCTGAAGCCGGCGAAAAGTTCATTCATCTTCTCCGAAAAGCTTTTGCGCGTCTTCTCCATGCCTTTGTCGAATTTGTCGATGACGATCTTAGTTTCTTCGGTTACCGGTGTCTGAACGACATCTTCACCTGTAAATGCGCGTTTTATTCGATCAAATAATCCCATCTGAACACTTCCTTTCTTATGGCAGTCTTTTTTACGCGAAGACGAACGTTTCGATTGCGTGTGCGACGCCATCTTCCCCGTTTGTCTTCGTGACGAAGCTTGCCCGTTCCTTGATCTTATCGGGAGCGTTGCCCATCGCGACGCTTACGCCCGCAAAATCCAGCATCGCCAAATCGTTCTCTTCATCTCCGCAAGCCATGACCTCATCGGCAGTGATGCCCAAATGCTTGCATAAAGCCGCGATGCCGTTGCCTTTGTCGACTTCGGGATGCATGACTTCGAACAGAAGTGGACGTGATTTCATCATCGAATATTTGCTGTAGAAGTCCGCCGGTATTTTGGCGATCGCTTCATCCAAGACAGCAGGCGCGATACAAAAAACAACTTTATTGAACGCATGCTGCGCTTGAAAGTCTTCGATCTTTTTTTCAACGAACGGCAAACTCGAACTCTGCAGGCTCTTGTACAAGGACTCCCGGCCTTGCGGATACTCCGGTTCGTATACTGACTCCAGATCCAACATGTTCATCGGGATGTTCAGTTCTTTGCTCAGATCATAGAGTTCCACGATCTGCCCATAGTTCAGCACCTTTTGGGAAATGATTTCCGACGTTTTATTCTTTTGGACCAATCCGCCGTTATAGGTGATCGAGTAATCTTCTGCTTGAAGCAGGTCCAGTTCATCCACATAAGCTTTGATTCCCATGAGCGGGCGTCCCGTACAAAGGACAATCTTCACGCCGGCTTCCCGGGCGCGGTGGATTGCCTGTTTATTCGCATCGCTGATTTTTTTATCAGGATTCAGCAACGTGCCATCCAAGTCGAGTGCTATCAATTTAATCATTAATCTTCATCCCCTTAACCTATGTCTTCGTAATCTTCAAATTTGACTGATGCCAGGCGGGATACGCCGGAATCCTGCATGGTCACACCGTACAATGCATCCGCCTCTTCCATCGTGCCTTTGCGGTGGGTGATCACGATGAACTGGGTCAATTCGGTTGATGCTGCCAGGTATTTCCCGAAACGGGATACATTCGCTTCATCCAAGGCAGCCTCCACTTCATCCAAAATGCAGAACGGCACCGGTTTGACCTCGATGATGGCGAACAGGAGCGCAATCGCAGTGAAGGCTTTTTCCCCTCCGGAGAGCAGGCTGAGCTGCTGGAGTTTCTTGCCTGGCGGCTGCGCGACAATTTCAATGCCGGTCTCCAACAGATCATTCGGATCCGTCAGCTCCAACGTCGCTTTGCCGCCGCCGAATAATTTCGGGAAGGTTTTTTCGAATTGCTTTTTGATCTGGATGAAAGTCTCCTTGAAACGCAAGCGGACTTCATCATCCATTTCGTTCATCGTATTGAGCAGATTCCCTCGGGCAGACAGCAAGTCCGTCTGCTGTTCCGAAAGGAAAGTGAACCTTTCGGAAATACGATCATATTCCTCGATTGCACCCATATTGATCGGACCCAGCTCTTCAATGTCTTTTTTCAGCTTTTTCACTTGGCGGGCTGCCTCTTCGGGTTCTTGGGTCAACTGATGCTCTTGTTTCGCGGCTTCAAAACTGAGACCGTACTCCTCGCTCAAATGCGCAAGGTGATGGTCGATGGCGATTTCATAGCGCCCGGCATTCGTTTCCAGCTTGGCGTGCTCACTCCATAATTTTTGGAGATTTTTATTTTTTTCGTTCTGTTCGGTTTCCTGGACGGCGCGATTCTGTTCGGTTTGCTTTTTCCGCTCCCGCAACTGTCTCAAATCTGCATCGAATCCAGCTTTTTCTGCAGTCGTGGACTTCAGCTGCGTCGTAATTTCTTGGATGGTCAGCGTCTCCGTATCGGCCAGTTTGGCGACTTGATCTTGTTTGCCTTTCAGCGAGCTGATGGCCTCCTGCTCCGTTTGGATGCGCTCAGTCGACAGTTTCACGTCACGCCGCAATTGCTTTTCTTGCTCCTGCAGGACCGCAAGCTCTTGGTCTGCTTGCTGCCGGTTCGACTGGACGTCCTGCAGCAGTTTCAAGCGCTCCTCTTCATCCAGGCTGGATTCCGCTATATCCTTCTGAAGCTGGTCGATTTCGCTGTTTAGGACGAGCAAATTTTGTTGGGCTTGGGCCAATCGCGTTTGTCTGTCCTCTTTCTCTTCATAGAACATGCGCTTTTCATATTCATGTGCTGCCGATTCTTTTTCTTTCGTTGCGATTTCAGCTGTCACTTGCTGCAGGGAAGTTTCTCTTTGCTGCAGTTCGAACTGTTTGATTGTCGCTTTTTGGCGTTTATCATCCAGTTCCTCCTGCAGACTTTGTTGCTGCAGCGACCATTTCTCTTGCTCTTGTTTCAGCTGATTGTATTGGATGGACAACTGTTGCACATAGTCGGTCAGTTTGTTCAGATTGTTTTTGCGGGCCAATAAGGATGCTTCTTGTTGACGCCTTGTCGCGCCACCCGTCATCGATCCGCCGGCATGGATGACATCCCCTTCCAGGGTTACGATCCGGTAACGGCTCTGCAATTTCTTGGAAATCTGCAAACCGTCCTGGATATTTGACGCTACAATCGTTGTCCCCAACAAACTGCTGACGATCGCGTTGTACATTTCCTCATGACCGATCAGCTCATTCGCGACGCCGATATATCCGGGACTGTTTGCCAATGTCGTCCGCACAGCCGCTGGCAAAATCTTGCCTTGGATGACTGTCATCGGAAGGAAAGTCGCGCGACCCAAGTGTTGGGCTTTCAGAATGCCGATACATTGGGATGCAGTGCGTTCATCGGCCACCACAATATGTTGCATCGTGGCTCCCAGAGCGATTTCGATGGCTAATGTATATTTTTCGGGAACTTGGATCAATTCAGCAACGGGACCACGGATACCCGGAACGCTGTCTCTTCTCCTCAGCATTTCCTTTACGCCTTGATAATAACTGGCATAGCTGTCGTCCAACTCCTGCTGGCTCTCACGGCGGGCTTCCGCCTGCTGCAGATTCCGGGTTACGGTATCCAGCTCAGCGTTCAGTTGTTGGAGTTTGGAAACAAGCTGGAAGCTATTTTGTTTGCAGTCCTGCAGTTCCGATTCCAGATTGGCATTCTCTTCAACAAACTGGACGTATTCCTCATTCAAAGATTGCTGTTTCGCCTTTAGTTGGCGCAGATTCTTCCTGAGTTCGTCACCTTTCGAAA
Organism: Trichococcus shcherbakoviae; assembly: GCF_963666195.1. NCBI lineage: Bacteria > Bacillati > Bacillota > Bacilli > Lactobacillales > Carnobacteriaceae > Trichococcus > Trichococcus shcherbakoviae. Next base: position 2,805,655 of record NZ_OY762653.1, on the reverse strand, counting down.
GGAAACGGTGCTCCTGTTCGGTTGCAAGCGTCATTTCTTTTTCGAGATGGACGGTTGTGTTCCGGTTGCTGGATTGTTCCTGCAGCCTGTTGATGTAATCGTTCCGGAGTTGCTGGACAAGCTCTGCCTTGTTTTGCGTCAGTTGCGCTTCTTTTTCGGAAAGGCTCGCTCTTTTTTCCGAAAGTTCCTTCCTCGCTTCCACTTTCGCTGCAAGCTCAGTCCGCAAGGCCGCCAGATTGGCTTTTTCAGTCTTTATCAGCGCCTCTTTTTCAGCGATGATCTGGGCTTGCTCTTCTTGATTCTTTGACGAGTACAACGCCCTTTGCTGGAAAACCTGCTTTTGCCCTTCCAGCTGTTCCAATTTCTGGATGACAGTGACGTAGCCGGTCTGCAGGGCTTCCAATTGTTCGTCGCACCCATCCAACTTTTGTTTCAGTTCCCGCAAAGCAGTCTGGGTGCTCGCAAGCGACCGTTCTTCCGTGCTGATTTTCCGGTCATAATCGGCCAGTTCTCGTTTGCTCGTTTGCCACTGCACATTGAGCCGTTCAATTTCGGAAGCGGTCAAAGCGATTTCGATCTCGCTTAATGACGCTTTTTTCTCCTTGTATGCCAAAGCCGTTTTCCTTTGGAGTTCCAGAGGCGCGAGTTGACTGTTGATTTCGTGCAGGATGTCCTCAATCCGATTCAGATGCTCTTCCGTTTGGGAAAGCTTCCGTTCGGCGCTCGTTTTGCGGTTTTTGTATCTGGCTACCCCGGCTGCCTCTTCAAGGATGATCCTTCTGTCCTCGGGTTTATTCTGAAAAATCTGTTCCACTTTCCCTTGCGAAATCATGGAAAAAGAGTCTTTTCCGATGCCCGAATCCATCAATAATTCCGTTATGTCTTTCAATCGGCATGGCTTTTTGTTGATGAAACAATCACTGTCGCCATTGCGGTTGTATCTCCTGGTGATGCTCACTTCGCTGAATTCCAGCGGCAGGAATCCGTCCTCGTTGTTCAGGATGAGGGTAACTTCCGCAATGTTGACAGGCTTGCGTGTCTGCGATCCGGCAAAAACGATATCGTCCATTTTTTTCCCGCGCAGATTTTTTGCGGATTGTTCCCCCAATACCCAGCGGACAGCTTCCGAAAGGTTGCTCTTGCCGCTTCCGTTCGGCCCTACTACCGCTGTCACACCTTCATCAAATTCGATTACGGTTTTGTCGGCGAATGATTTGAAACCCGACATTTCTATTCTCTCAAGATGCAAAGATAACATCCTTTCCGGTGAAACTTGCTATTCATTTTTTTAAAGATTCCAAAGCGTTTTGTGCCGCTTTCTGTTCAGCAGCTTTTTTGCTTGGGCCTTGCCCTTGACCCAGCACTTTTCCGAATGCACGCACTTCCACATCAAACCGTTTTGCATGCGCAGGCCCGTCTTCGTTCAGAAGGATATATTGGATATCCACGTCCCCATTTTTTTGCAGTTCCTCCTGGAGACTGGTCTTATAATCCATCACATGTGAAAAAGCATCCTCGTTTAACTTCGTGACCATGACTTGGTTGATGAATTTTCTGGCGGCTTCGATTCCTTGGTCAAGGTAAACGGCCCCGATGAACGCTTCAAATACATCACACAACAAAGCCGGACGTTGCCTTCCGCCCATATTCTCTTCCCCTTTACCCAAACGGATATAAGAGTCGAAATGACAGTCCTTCGCGAAAGCGGATAAGCTTGGTTCGCAGACAATCTGCGCACGCAGACGGGTCATTTTGCCTTCATGCCACGTATCATAAGTATGAAACAAATAATCGGAGATGACGACCTCCAAGACCGCGTCGCCCAAAAATTCCAATCGTTCATTGTCCTGCAATGCCAGATGACGATGCTCATTCACATAAGATGAATGGGTAAAAGCTTCATGCAAAAGTTTCTCGTTCCTAAAAACAATCGAGAAGTCAGTTGCTATTTGTTTGACTATTTTTTCCAATTCGTTCCCTCCTTTCCTTGTATGGACTCCTTACTGTCAAGCTACTTTTGAAAATTTAGTCCTTTTTCATTATACGACAAATGCGTTCCATAAGCACGCAAATTTAGTTTCCAAACAGTCTGTCCCTGCCGACGCGAAAAGAGGCCCGGACAAAATCCGGGCCTCTACTTCATTTCTGATAACCAAACGGAACGCGCATTACCTGACCGGTTCTTCAGATGTCAGTTCGATGGTTTCCCACCCTCTAGTTGCGCCATAGCGGATATTGAAGTTCTTGACGCGGTTGTTGACGGCAAAAATCTGCGTACGCCAGAAAGTGGGGATGACTGGTGCTTCCTCGAACAGCAACGCTTGCCATTCCTGATAGATTCCCGTCCGCGTGTTTTCGTCCGCGGCAGCCGCCGCATTGATCTGATCCAACAAAGCATCATTCTTTTCGTTTGTCCAACGGGTATAGTTGAGAGCACTGGTACGACCGAACATTTCGGTCGGATTGGGATCCATGCCTGTCCCCCAAGTTGCCTGATAGACATCAATTGCCGGACTGTCGGATGCAAGCATGTCATGGAATTTCTGATATTCAATCAATCTTCCTGTGGCGAGCGAAACATCCAAACCGATTTCTTCCCATTGCTGGATATAGTAGGCAACAACCGCCTCCGTTGCGTCTCCGCCTGCTACGGCCGCAAAGTTGATTTTGAGCGGCTCTCCGTCAGGCATTTCCCGAAAACCGTCTCCGTCACTGTCCAGATAGCCGGTCTCATCCAGCAGACTTGATGCCTTCACAGGATCGTAACTGAAGCCAACTGCCTCCTCATCACTGATTCCTTCAAACGCTGGTGGAATCATAGTGTTTGCCGGTTGCCGCAGCCCATCGAAAAGGACCGCAGCTACAAATTCGTTGTCGAGCGCATATGCCATCGCTTGCCGCAATGCCGCATCCGCCATTTTTGAACTCAGATTAAGGCTGTTGGCGCCTGATTCAACGTCTTGGGATCCCAGTTTGAACCCGATGTAAGTTGTCGCCAATTCTTCTCTGCCCAACAAGGTTATATTGTCGAAATCTTTGTAGCTTTCGTAAGAACTTGCCGGCATGACAGCGACGTCGTAATTTCCCGCTTCCATTTCGGATACGATCGTTGTTGAACCGACTACTTCAACAAGAATATTATCCAACTTCGGTTTCCCTTTCCAATAATATTCATTGGCTTCAAAAAGGACCGACTCGCCCGGAACGATCGCCTTGATCCGGAACGGACCCGACCCGACAGGTTGCTCACGCAGTTGGGACGAACTCATCATTTCCGATACAGGGATACTTTCCAGTTGGTGCCTTGGCAGCGGTTGGCTCCATAAGGCACCCCCCGCCTGCAAAAGGGATGGATTCAATTCTTCGAAAGCGATGGTGAGGTGCGTATCATCCAAAACTTCGATACCGATAATCGAATCCGCAGTGCCTTCATGGTATTCGGTCATGCCCACGACATTCGCGAAAGAGTCTCCATAAAGGGGACCGGCATAGTCCGGATGCCCGATCACCTCATAGGCATACAGGATATCGTCGACAGTAAGCGCCGCTCCATCCGACCACTTCAGGTTATCCTGTAAAGTGATCGACACCGTTTTTAAATTTTCATTGCGTACAAAAGTGGCCATGCCATCTTGCGTAAGCTGAAACTCTTCATCATACGAAAAAATGGATTCATGTGAAAAACCCATGAGTTCTTCATCATACGCATCCTCTGAAAAAACAGGGTTGAATACACCCTGGAAGGATGATTCGGCAACCAGAGCATATTTCAACACTCCGCCGGCGATGGCGGGGGCATCGCTGTTCATGACAGTATCGAATTCCTGTATGACAGCTGATGAAGCAGGCAAGTCCCCGTCCGTTTCCAATAGAACCTCCTTGTTTCCACAGCCAGCCAGCATCGCAGCAAACAAAAAGGGAACGATCATTTTATTCAGCATAGCTCAGTCTCCTTATCATGCTTGCATTTGTTTAGCATCTGCCGCACGCCGCAATGCCTGTCCGACATAAATGATGCACCACAACACCGCGAAGATGAGTGTGGATGCTGGTAACCATACCCATGTATAGTTTTCAAAAACTTCAGGGGCAATTGCATAACGCAGCAAATTGCCTATACTCGGCACGTTGGGCGGCAAGCCTAAGCCGAGAAAACTCAAGCCTGTCTCCATCCCGATATTCCTTGCCAAAGACATAGTCGTATTGATGATGACCAGTGAACTTAAATTAGGCAGTATTTCACGGACCATGATCAGCAAATCGTTTGACCCTGCAGTTTTGGATGCCCGCACATAGTCACGTTTGGCCTCCGCACGCGTCCGGTTACGAAAAACCTTTGATTTCCCTGCCCAATTGAATGCGCTCATAAGCAATATGAATGTAAAGAGATTGTATTCCGATACGATGGATACGAGCACGAGAACAAACACGCTTGCCGGAAGAACCATGATGGATTCAACGGAGCGCATAAGCAGGCCATCCAGGAAGCCACCGTAATAGCCGGACAGCAGACCCAAGCCGATTCCGATGAATCCGGTCAAGACTGTCACGGCGGTCCCGGCCAGCAGCGAGGTGCGCGCTCCCAGCAACAGCTGGCCCAGCACATCCCGTCCCGCTTCATCCGTCCCCAACAGATGGTTTTTCCCAGGCGAAGCATACCTGTTCAACAGATCCACCTTCATCACTTGGCTCACATCAAAAAAAAGGGAGCCGACAAAGACCAGCAACAAGAGCAAAACGAGCGTACCCAAAGCTATGACCGCCAACTTGTCTTTTCGGAATTCTCCAAGCATGCCTCGGAAATCGACTACAGTTTTTGTTTCCTCATTCACTTCATGGCTCAAACGGTTCTCACTTGCCGCAACGGAGGCAAGCTCCGTCTTCAACTCTTCCATTCGTCCTGCTTTCTTTTCTTCCTCCGTATTCAACATATCCCCCCTTTCCTCTTGCTATCTCATTCTGACGCGCGGATCCGCAACGGTCAAAATGATGTCAGATACTACTGTGCCAATCAAAGCAGCCAGCCCATAAATCAGCAACAAGGCAACGATGACACTGAAATCGCGTGATTCTAAAGAACTGATGAACAATCGGCCGATTCCCGGATAGGAAAAGATGTATTCGATAAAGATGCTGCTCCCTATGAAACCGGTAATGTCATAGCCCAACAAAGAAGTTACCGGCATACTCGCGTTCCTGAAGATGTGTCTCCGATACACCATGCTCTCCGGAACGCCTTTTGAGCGGGCTGTCAGTACATAATCTTCTTGCTTTGCCTCGATGATGCCCGACCTTAAACGTTGGATGTTGCCAGCGGATGCCGAGAGGGCAAAAGCCAGTGCCGGCAACGCTAAGTGGTGGAGCCTATTCCAAAGAGAGGCAAATATACTTTGCGTTTCCGGCAACAAGGGCATCCCCCGCGTAGGAAACAATTCCAGTTGAAATCCAAAAAGCCAAACCAGCAGCAAGGCAACAACAAATATCGGCAAGGCAAAACTGATCCTGTTCAAAAACCGAATGATTTTATCTCCCAAAGAGCCATTAAAACGCCCTGCATAAATGCCAAGCGGAACAGCGATCAGATACGACAACAAGAGCGAGGCCGCTGCCAACCAGAGCGTGTTGCCAAGCCTTGCCCCAACCAGAACAGCCACAGGCATCCGGTAAGTGTAACTGAGGCCGAAATCCCCTCTGAGCATATTTGTTATCCATTGCAGATACCGAATGTACCAAGGGTTATCCAGAACCGCGCTCGCCTGGATCGCGTCAACGCTGCCCTGGTCCATCCCCGGGACGATCAGCCCAGTCAGAGGATCTCCGGGCATCCATTGTGCCAGCGCAAACACCAATAAACTGAACGCCAACAGTTGCGGAATGATAAAGAAGAAGCGTCTCAGAATTCTGTTCCACATCTTTAACGCTCTCCTTTCGATGGTTTTCCGGCAATGCGATGTGTTTTCGACAACGGGATCAAATCCCCAACACGACCGTCCTTTGCCAGATAACTCTCCATGCTTTGTTTATATTCTGATTCTATTTCCCGCCGCAAACGCTTGTGCAACTCCCGGTTGCCCGGATCCAAGTTCGGAATTGCGGAAAGGAGCCTTTTCGTGTAAATGTGCTGTGGGTTGAGATAGATGTCCTGCCTGTCTCCGTATTCCACGAACCTTCCTCGGTACATGATGGCCAATTCATCGCACATCTGCTTCACGACGCCTAGGTCATGAGAAATGAACAGGTAGCTGAGTTTATATTGTTCTTGGATGCGTTTCATGTAATTCAGCACCTGCGCCTGAACGGAAAGATCCAATACCGAAACGGGTTCATCAGCTATGACAAACTTTGGCCGCAGTGCAACCGCCCGTGCCAACGCTATGCGTTGCCTCTGCCCACCGGTGAATTCGTGAGGATACTTCCGCAGCGCAGCTTCCGGCAACCCAACCATTTCCAGCAGTTCCAGCACGCGTTTTTTTTCTTCCTGCTGGGAAAGCTGCTCAAAATTATGCAAAGGTTCGGAAATGATTTGGCCGATTTGTTTTTTCGGATTCAGACTCGCACCCGAATCTTGAAAAATCATCTGGACATTGCGTTTGTGGTCTGATTTCCGCCTGGCTATCGCAGCGGTTACGTCAGTGCCTTCATAAATGATTTGGCCGGCAGTTATCCGCTCCAATCCGACGATCGCCCTTCCGACAGTTGATTTTCCGGACCCTGATTCGCCCACCAAACCGTAATTTTTACCTGCTTCCAAGGAAAGACTGATGCCGTCGACGGCTGCAAGGCTCTTTTTGCTGGATAAGAAGCCGCTCTTGAGCGGGTAGTGAACCTTCAAATCCTTGATTTCCAAAAGTCCCATCTTACTCACTCTCCCCTTCAAAACGGAAGGACTCATGGCACGTGCACCTGACAAAATGCCCTTTAGAAACCTCATGCATTTTGGGTGATGGTTCATGCGCGGAAAATGGAATCCATGGAATCCGTTCGGCAAAACGACAGCCCTGCTTAGGCAACTGCTGCAGGGAAGGGACATCGCCTTGAATCACATAGAGGTCCCCGGAATCCGATTCGAGGGTGCCATTCGCTTGCGGCATCGAACGCAACAAAGAACGAGTATATGGATGCTTCGGATCCGTGAACAGATCAACGACATCGGCTGTTTCGACAATTTGGCCCGCATACATGACGGCTACTCTGTCCGCAATCTCGGCTACAACACCCAAATCATGGGTGATCAGGATGATTCCGGCACCCGTGTCGTCCCTCACTTCGCTCAACAGATCCAATATTTGAGCTTGAACAGTGACATCCAAAGAGGTCGTCGGTTCATCCGCGATGATGATCGGCGGCTCACAGGCGACAGCAATGGCAATGCCGACCCGCTGACGCGCTTCACCTGATAGCTCATGCGGGTAGCGTGTGGCTGTCCCTTCCGGATCCTCCACTTTAACTTGGACCAACAATTCACTCACACGCAGCGAACGTTCCTCTTTGGTCATCCTGGAATGGTAAAGCAACACTTCTTCTATCTGTTCATTTACCGTCATCAAAGGATTGAGGGCCGAAAGAGGATCTTGAAAAATCATTCCGATATCGTTTCCTCTAATGCGGTTATAGAGCGTTTCATTCAGATCGATTAGATTCAGGTTCTGATAGATGATCTCTCCCGAAATTCGGGTATTCACCTTATTATGGAGTCCGACGATTGTTGTGGCCAGGGTACTTTTCCCGCAGCCGGACTCTCCTACAATCGCTAAAATTTCATTTTTTTCCAGACTGAAGGAAACATCATCCACTGCATCGTAATAGTTATCCTGCATTCGGAATGCGGTGTGCAATGCGTTTATCTCCAGCAAAGGTCTTCCAAGTCCCATCGTGCGCCTCCTCCCATGTATATATAACAAACTTGATGAAATATCTCCTAACATTATACGTTTAAGCACATGCAAAAACAACCGCTATTTCATTCATTTTTAATGCATTTCATATTTATGCCATAATCCGTCCTCTTGGCCTGAAAAAAAAGCAACATTGGCTTTTGAAAACCGTCAACGTTGCTTCTGTCGTTAAATTATTGCGATTCTTATTTTTGAGAATCGATGTAGTCGACTGCGTCTCCTACTGTGATTATCCTCTCAGCATCTTCATCGGAAATCTGTACAGCGAAGACATCTTCCAGTTCCATAACGAGTTCAACAATATCCAATGAATCCGCCCCAAGGTCGTTTTGGAAAGTCAACTCTCTCGTAACCTTTGCTTCATCGACACCGAATCGTTCAATAACCATCTTGGCTACTCGCTCAAAAGTAATTGTATCTGCCAAGCGTTACACCTCCATTATCGTTCCATAACCAATTACATCACATTTACTGGAAATATTTTGTAAAGGCTCACATCTATTTTACCCATACACTAATCTTTTGTCTATATTTTTTTATTCCTGCTCGGTTTTACTTACGGGCTAGGCATTCATTTCATCAAAGTGCTTCACGACATCATCGATGACGTGGGAACTGATGATTTTGCGGATCTGTTTCACTGTGTGATAGACAGCGACTTTATCCGCAGATCCATGCGTCTTGACGACCGGCGCACGCAATCCGAACAACACTGCTCCTCCATGCTTCGAATAATCCATCGTATCCTTGATTTCCGAAAAGGAATCCTTGATAAGCATTCCACCGATTTTTGTCTTCAGGCCGCCTGAAAGCAATTGGGTTTTGATCAACTTCAGCAAGGACATTGCCGTACCTTCCATCGTCTTCAGGACAGCGTTCCCGGTGAAGCCATCCGTCACGACGACATCCGCAGCTCCAAGTAAAATTTCCCGCGCTTCAACATTGCCCGTGAAATTGAGTTCGGAATCTTCTTCCAATAACACATAAGCTTTTTTGGAAAGTTCACTGCCCTTCGTTGCTTCGGAACCATTGTTCAACAAAGCGATCCTTGGGTTGTCTATGCCTTGCACAAACTTGGCATAATACGAGCCCAAAAGCCCGAACTGGTAGATGTTTTCCGGTTTGCAGTCAGCATTTGCGCCTGCATCCATCAACAGGAACTGTTCATTCTCTTTTCCGATGACTGGCAGAATCGGCATCAAGCCGGGTCTGTCGATCCCTTTGATCCGGCCGATGATCAATAATCCGGCTGCCAGAAGCGCTCCGGTATTCCCTGCCGAAAATAAAGCGTCGGCTTCTTTGTTCTTGACTGCTTGAGCAGCAAGCACCATGGAAGCTTGTTTTTTTCTGCGGATTGCCTTGACGGGTTCATCGTCGCTCTCGATCTTTTCGGTCGTATGAACGATCGTGATTTTCCCATCTTCGGCATATTGATTCCCTAAAGCTTTGCGTATTTTGGCTTCGTCACCAAAAAGCAAAAATTCTAAATCATTAAATTCTTTGGCAGCCATTAAAATGCCCTCTACTATAGCTTGGGGCGCAAAATCCCCGCCCATCGCATCGACAGCGATTTTCATAGATCATATACCTCACTTTTATTAGTTTCACTGCAATCTCTTTAACTTCTCTTTTTCGCGTTCGACTGCTTCCCGCAAACTTTCGTAGGCTGGGTTACTTTCAAAGTCTTGTTCGCGTGTGATTTGGATAGCGTCATTGTGTGCACTATCCAAAATGACGGCATCCCGCACGATATCTCCGGATTTGAAATCGGGCAAGCCGGATTGTTTGTTGCCGAAAAGATCACCCGGTCCGCGCAGTTCCAAATCCCGTTGGCTCAGGTAGAAACCGTCAGTCGACTCCACCATGATGCGCATGCGTTCCTTGCCGTTATCGGTTTTCGGATCGGCAACCAGCACACAATAGGATTCTTTGTCTCCCCGGCCCACTCGCCCCCGCAATTGGTGGAGCTGTGATAATCCGAATCGGTCGGCATCTTGAATGACCATCACTGTTGCATTCGGCACATTCAGCCCTACCTCGATGACTGTCGTCGATACCAGAACCTGCAGCTCGTTGTTTTGGAAACGGCGCATGATCTGATCCTTTTCTTCCGACTTCAGACGGCCATGCAACAGACCGATCTGATATTTCCCTTTGTAATAGGCCGTCACTGCTTGATGCACATCTTCCGCGTTCTTGACGTCCAGTGATTCGGATTTCTCGATCAGAGGTGTGATGATGTACGCCTGCTGTCCATTATCCATCTGTTTCCGGATGAACTCAAGTACATTTTCAATCTTGTCCGATTTGTTCCAGATGGTTTTGATCGGTTTTCTGCCGTCGGGCATCTGATTGAGCACCGAAACGTCCATTTCGCCCATCGTGGTTATCGCCAATGTCCTCGGGATCGGCGTGGCGGTCATATACAATACATTCGGGTTATTCCCTTTTTCGTTCAACTTGTGCCTTTGTTGAACACCAAAGCGGTGCTGCTCATCGGTGATGACCAAGCCAAGGTCGGCAAAAACGACATCCTCTTGGATCAGTGCATGCGTTCCGATGAGGATATGCAAGTCCCCTTCAGCAAGGCGGTGCAACAATTCTTTTCGGTCCTTTGCCTTCGTGCTGCCGGTAAGCAGGGCAACGGAGACATCGGTATATTCGAACAGGCTCTGCAGGGTGCGATAATGCTGTTCCGCCAAAATTTCAGTGGGTACCATGAAAGCTCCTTGGTACCCGCCTAGGACGGTAGCCATCAGGGCGACCACCGCTACGATCGTTTTGCCGCTGCCGACGTCACCTTGCAACAAACGATTCATTTCATAAGGTTTGCGCAGATCTCGACAGATCTCGTTGACGACCTTCTTTTGCCCATCCGTCAATTCAAACGGCAAAGTCGCTATGAATCCCTTCAGCTTGTCCACATCATACAGAATCGGAATGCCTCGATTGTTGGTTTTGCGGCTCAACTGCAGCAATTGCAGGCGCACCTGGTAAAGGAAGAATTCCTGATAGATGATTTGCCGTCTCGCTTGCTCCGATTCTTCATCATTTTTGGGAAAGTGCATCGCTCGGATGGCTTCCCTATGGCTCATCAGATGATACGTCTGCAGCAGATGCTGCGGAAGAATCTCGGGAATGACCGGGGCATAAAGTTCGATCGCCTGTTTGATCAGATTCAGGACGGTCTGCTGCTTGATCGCCTTATTGACGTGATAAATGGCGGCATAATCATCCTGTCCGTTCGAACTGCCGAGGATCTTCATCCCAGCCAAAGATTGGCGTGCGCGTTCCCATTTACCGAAGATCGCAACCTCATCCTCAAGCTGGAGCTTTTGTTTCAGGTAAGGCTGATTGAAGAAGGTTACCGAAATGATGGCATCTTCGATGGCTAATTTGAATGATAACCTGCTTTTTTTAAAACCGTAATGGTGTACGACCGGAGCCGTCACGACTTGTCCTTTCAGCGTCACTTTGTCCGAATCCTCGATTTCGTCCAATGTTTTGACTTTTATGTCCTCATACCGGAAAGGAAAATGTGTGATCAGATCATAGATCGTATCGATGCCCAACGAATGCAGCGCCTCAACCCTCTTCGGTCCTACATGGGGCAATTCCCCGACTGGATCATAAATATCCAATTGCTTGTTGTCTTCCGCTTCCATCCGTTCGCCTCCTTTCTTCCGGGAGCAGGACAGTTTCTTTGACCAACCGTTTTTGAAAAAGAAAAGCCGAACAGAGAAACTCGTTCAGCTTTTTCAGATTATTCTACAGAAAGAAGATAACTGTATACCGGTTGATTGCCTTCTTGCACTTCCACTTCCAAAAAGTCATATTCCGCTTCGATGACCGCTGCAATCTCTTTGCTTTCTTTCTCATCGCTGTCTTCCCCGAAGATGATGGTGACGATTTCGCTATCATCCGTGATCATTTTTTTCAGGGTTTCTATCGTTGCGGCTTTTCTGTCCTTGTCGGCCGTCAGGATTTTCCCGTCGACGATTCCCATGAAGTCGTCTTTGGTGATCGCCAATCCGTCGATGACTGTGTCGCGCACCGCATTCGTGATCTGTCCGCTGACAACATTTTCCAGTTCAGCAGTCATGTTGGCTTTATTCGTTTCCAGGTCCACCGATTCATTGAAGGCAAGCATGGCTGTCAGACCTTGTGAGATCGTCTTTGAAGCCACTACAACCACATCCGCATCAGAAACTTCGGCAGCCTGATCTGCAGCCATGAAAATATTTTTGTTGTTCGGCAAAATGATTGTTTTTTCGGCATTTGTGCTTTCGATAGCCTTAAGGATATCTTCCGTGCTTGGATTCATCGTTTGCCCGCCATTGATGATCGTGGAGACGCCCATACTCTTGAACAGGGCATGCACACCTTCACCGGCAGCAACAGCTATCACGCCATAAGGAATTTTTTCAAGTTTCTTGGCGGGTGCATCGGCTTTTTCAAGGACTGCATCATGTTGCATGCGCATGTTGTCCACTTTGATTTTCATCAGTGAGCCGAATTTTTGGCCGTAGTTCATGACTTCCCCTGGATACTCGGTATGCACATGGACTTTCACGATTTCGTCATCAGCGACGACCAATAGGGAATCCCCGATTTCGTTCAGATGATTACGGAATGTATCGTAGTCAAATGTGTCCGTCACGGTTTCGCCTTCGCCTAATTTGACCATGATTTCTGTACAATAACCGAATTCAATATCTTCTGTCGCAATGGAATGCGAAACGTTATGATAATTTTCCTGGTGAGCGATTTCGGTTACATCCGCTTGTGAGATGACTTTTTCCGCGGACGGCACTTTTTCACCGGTCAAGGATTCCATGAAACCTTCATAAATGTACACAAGGCCTTGTCCGCCGCTGTCGACGACGCCTACCTCTTTCAATACCGGCAACAGATCCGGCGTCTTATCCAACGCAATCTGCGCGACTTTAAGGACTGTTCCCATCAATTCAATGATGTCATCCGTATGTTCGGCTTTTTTAACACCGGCTTTTGCGGATTCGCGCGCAACCGTAAGTATGGTGCCTTCCACAGGTTTCATGACCGCTTTATAGGCTGTCTCGACGCCGTGGGAAAAAGCCTCAGCAAAGTCAGCTGTATTCAAAGTTGCTTTGCCTTCGATCGCCTTTGAAAAGCCGCGGAACAGCTGGGATAAAATGACGCCTGAGTTCCCTCTCGCCCCCATCAATAAACCTTTAGCCAAGTCCGATCCTAATTGATCTATTTTTGTAGCATTCGACAGCCTTACGCGTTCAGCGCCGGATGTGAATGACAGATTCATGTTTGTGCCCGTGTCTCCATCCGGAACAGGGAACACATTCAAAGAATTCACATATTCTGCATTCTCGCTAAGGCGTTCGGCGCCGATTGCGACCATCGCCTTAAAGTCTTCCGCTGTTAATTCAGTTTTCTTCACCTTATAATCCTCCTTCACCATAAAGCATGGTGATCTGTAATCTTTAGTCCTTTAATACTCTAACGCCTTGGACGAACACATTCACTGTATTTGCGGAAAAGCCCAACATCATTTCAAGATTATATTTGACTTGTGTTTGAACATTCCGGCAAATTTCAGAAATTTTTGTTCCGTAGAGTACAATGATATAGACATCAACAGCTACTCCATTTTCTTCTTGGCGAATCACGGCACCGCGTGAATAGTTCTCTTTTTTCAATATTTCACTGATATTGTCTCTGATTTGATTTTTGCTGGCCATGCCGACAACTCCATAATTATCCGTGGCGGCGCCGCCCACTACCGTAGCGATCACGTCGTTCGATAAGTCAACCAGCCCATATTGTGTTTGGATTTTAACTGCCATTTTTAATAGCCTCCTTTATGTGTGCACACAATCGTTAATTACAAATTATGATAGCATATTTTATACAAAAGAAATAACTTTTTGCGATTAAATTTCTCATTTCCGCTCGATTTACGGCAATTCTGACTATTTTCCGATATATTTTCAGCGTTTTCTCATCTCCCCTTCCTCTCTTTTTGAGGATGGTCAAATGCGGATATTTGATGAGGACAGGATAAAAAAAACAGCTGTCAAGTATTTTTCCTTTAAAACAGTTGCATTCACTTTTGAATTATGATAAATTAATCAAGTGTATGAATTGGAAAGAAGCTTTGCTTCTGTAACAGCAAAGGAGGAAAGAAAATGTCAAAAGAATGTTTCGTAACAGGACGTAAAAGCCGTTCAGGTAATAACCGTTCCCACGCTATGAACTACACAAAACGTACTTTCAAACCAAACTTACAAAAAGTTCGTATCTTAGTCGATGGAAAACCTAAAAAAGTATGGGTTTCAGCTCGAGCTTTGAAATCTGGTAAAGTTGAAAGAGTATAAAAATATAGATGAGCCCCGGGACCATGCCATGATTCCAGCTCATCTTTTTTTTATTTATCGTTAAAAAATAAAGGAAAGCGGCCGCGGCCGCTTTCCTTTATTTGCGTTTGTCAGCACTTTGGATGACGGCCAAAAGACCGGATTCAAAAGAAAAATGCATCTCAGCCTTAGACTCTTCAAACTCATTGCTGACCAAAGCTATCGGGTAATCGTAATCTTTTCCGTTCAAAGGATAGACAACCCCGGTCAGCGTCAACTTTTCGATGGGGGTCATGCCTATGAATGACAAATATTTTTTATCACTTTCTTTTTCAAGAGCGTAACTGCCGGGCGGATAAAACCGCAAGGTATTATGCAAATCCATCAGGCTGATTTTACCTGCCATCTCTTTCACGAGCGGATGGAATGCCAACCACAAATTACTCATCAGATGGTCCAAACGCCCTCCGAAAGCACCCAAAAGAATGATTTCTTCCGGATTGAACGTTTCGATCGCATAGGCAATGGCCGCCTCAGTGTCCGTTTCGTCTTTTTGCGCAGGAAGGATGCGGCAGACACGGCTTTTCTTTTTGATTTCTTCCATTTCATTCGGGGTGACAGAATCAAAATCACCGATGGCCGCATCGAAATGTGTGCGCAGCTCGGCAAGCGTCAACGCTCCCCGGTCTGCACCGACCAACCGATGGCTTTCCGAATAACGCAGGACCAAAGCATCGACATCCGTCTGGTCGCCGCCGACCACAATCACCACTTTCTCAGACTGCATTATGGCAAGCATCCTTCAGTCGGCTGATTGCCGCTGCTGGATTTTCATCGTCATAAATATAGGACCCTGCTACGAATACATCCGCACCTGCCTGAATGCACTTGACGATCGTCTCATGGGTAATGCCGCCATCAACTTCGATTTCGTAATGATAACCATGCTTTTCGCGCAAGAAAGCCAGTTCTTGGATTTTGTTCAGGGTGCTTTCGATGAAGCCTTGCCCCCCGAAGCCCGGGTTGACGGTCATGACGAGCACCATGTCGACATCGCCCAAAACGGGTTTGATGACGTCTACGCTTGTGCCTGGATTGATGACGACGCCGGCTGCAATGTTTTCATTTTTGATCATCTGGATCGCGCCATGGATGTGGGCAGTTGCTTCCGCGTGAATCGTGATGATATCGGCGCCGGCCCTGGCGAAAGCCGGGATCAGATTTTCAGGTGTATTTACCATCAAATGGCAATCCAACGGTAATTTTGTGTGTGGACGGATTGCCTGCACAACATTTGGGCCCAACGTCAAATTGGCAACAAATTGGCCGTCCATGGCATCGATATGGATATAATCGGCACCAGCTTGTTCGACCAACTTGACGTCCCGCTCTAAATTCGCAAAATCAGCACTTAATATGGATGGAGCAATTTTCATTTTCACACACACCTTATCTCTTATTTTTTTTTATTGTACATCGGTTTGCGCCCGACGATTTCCTCATGGAACTGCAGATAGTGTTCGTATCTGTATGGGGCAACCTCTCCGGAGGCAACTGCCTCTTTCACCCTGCAATTCGGCTCGTTGATGTGCATGCAGCCGCCGAATCGGCATTGATCGCGCAGCGCTTCAAAATCCGGGAAAAAGGAAGGCAGATCGACCGCTTCAATGTCGATCAAGTCGATTGTA
The DNA here is from genome assembly GCF_963666195.1 of Trichococcus shcherbakoviae. Classification (NCBI taxonomy): domain Bacteria; kingdom Bacillati; phylum Bacillota; class Bacilli; order Lactobacillales; family Carnobacteriaceae; genus Trichococcus; species Trichococcus shcherbakoviae. The sequence goes on along the minus strand of NZ_OY762653.1, from coordinate 2,789,722 downwards.
CTGAAACCAGGCGTATCAGCAATCAAAACCTCCCCTACAGGATGCAACTCGACATGTCGCGTCGTATGGCGGCCTCTGCCCAAGGCGGTCGAGATTTCGCCTGTCAGCAAATCCAGTTCGGGCATCAGTTGGTTCAACAAAGTAGATTTTCCGGCGCCGGATTGGCCCATAAAAACCGCCATCCCTTTGCCCATGCTCGTGACCAATTCTTCCAAGGAAGAAGCTCCCTCAGGATAATCAGACAGAATCATCGTGTATCCGATCGATTCATAATAGGTTTTGTACTGTAGCATCTCCATCTTGGCTTTTTCATCCAACAGATCAATTTTCGTAACGTAGATGATGGGACTGATGTTGTTTGCTTCCAGGTAAACCAAGAAACGATCCACCAGATAAGAAGAAAAATCGGGTTCGATCGCCGACATCACAATGACGCCAAAATCGACATTCGCCACAGTCGGGCGAATCAATTCATTTTTCCTTGGGTAGATGTCCAGCAGAACGCCCTCCGTTAAGTTGTCACTTTCGAAATCGACAAAATCCCCAATAAGCGGAGCCATGTTTTTCACGCGGAAGTTTCCTCTTCCTCTCGTCTGATACGTTTGACCATCCACATACACATAATAAAATCCGCTTATTGCTTTCCTGACTTGTCCTTTTTGCAAATCGACAACGCCTCCTAGTTTAGTTCTTTCTCTCTATTCTACACTGTTCTACAAAAAAATGACAAACCATTTTGATGTTTGTCATTTTTTGCAGCCTATTTGTTTCTATTGTGTTAGTTCAGAAGCTTCGTTGATGACTTCGCCATCTCTTTCGATCCGGTAGGAAGCGGAGCTGCCTTCCAGAATACGGAAATTCAATGTCACGAGCTCATCCGCTGCTATATCGAACTCACGGAATACGTCACTGAGCGCATGATCTTCGTCCTGCACATAAATGACGATATGGTTCGGCTTGTTGGAAGAACTGCTGGCAGTTCCATTGCTGTTGGCATTTTCATTGCCTTGACTGTTGCTGCTCTCAGAACTGGGTTCCGAAACGGCTGCAGCGAGATAGGGAATCGTGATGGTACGGCTGAAGGAAATCACTTGCGGCTCTTCAGGTCCAAGCGAAATCACCACACTCAGGGCATCACCGGATACAAAAGCGGATCCATCTGCAAGACTTTGGCTTATGACCAGACCTGCTGCTATCGTATCGGAATAAGCTTCAGTGACCGTCAATGCGAGCCCGTATTGCCCTGCATAATCCTCGACGCTTTTTCGCGTATATCCTGATAGGTCGCGCATCGTATAGGATTCATTTCCGTCGCTCACCAGAAACGACAGCGTAGTTTCGCTTGGTTTCACTTCTGAGCCAGGCTCTAAACTTTGGCTGATGATGTTACCTGCAGCGACTTCGCTGCTGAATTCATGTGTCCTTTCGATCGTAAACCCTTCTTTACGCAGGTCTTCCAGAACACTTTCATATTCTTGGCCTTCATAGTCGAGAAGCGTGAACAATTCCTCGCCCAGACTGATGATCAGGTCGATTTCATCACCGGCTTCAACGGCTGCACCGATTTTTGGTGACGTTTCAATGACAGCATCAGCTTCGACCTCATCACTGTGTTCTTCCGTTATATCCCCCAAAGTCAAACCTGCGTCCTCCAATGCGAGGCGTGCGCTGGCTTGATCCATATTGGACACATCCGGTACTGTCAGCGCATCTGCTTCCTGGTTATTGTAAAAGAAGAGGAAAAAGCTGGCGATCAGACCCAGCAGCAACACCCCGAAGAGAACGAATGTCCACTTCTTTCGTTTTTGCTTGCCTCCAGCGGCCTCTCGCCCTGACTCGTATTCCTGGATCGGTTCAGCTTTCACGCTTGGTGGCGGAGATACAATCGTGTTACCGCTGTCCGCTTTGGCAACTACTTCAGCGGACAAGGGAGTGAGTACTTTGGTTTCCTGCAACAGCGATACCGGCATGAAAGGTGCTTCGTGCAAGCGTTCCTCATACAGGCAGGTATCAAGATCCGCCATCATTTCTTCACAGGTGGCGTAACGGTCTAAAGGTTCTTTCGCCGTGGCTTTCAGAATGACATTTTCCAAACTTTGAGGAATCTCCGGATGGCTTTCCCGGATGAAAGGCATCGGTTCCTGAAAATGCTTCAGCGCGACGCTGACAGCCGACTCCCCATCGAAAGGAACCTTACCACTCAGCAATTCATACAGGACAACCCCTAAAGCGTAGATGTCTGATTTTGAAGTGGCCATGCTGCCTCTGGCTTGCTCCGGAGACAGGTAATGAACGGAGCCCAACAGCGTATTCGTCTGGGTGATCGAAGTTTCCGACAGCGCAACCGCAATGCCGAAATCGGTAATTTTGATGCGATCTTGATTATCGATCAGAATATTCTGTGGCTTGATGTCCCTATGGATGATCCGGTTTTTGTGGGCCAATGCCACAGCCGACAAAACTTGGTGCATGATATGGATCGACTTCTCCGGCGAAACCCTGCCTTGAATGTCGATATATTTTTTCAGATCCGTGCCATCGATGAATTCCATTACGATATATTGCAAGCCATCTTCTTCATCCACATCATATACACCTACGATGTTGGGATGGATCAATTGCGTGGCTGAGAGGGCTTCACGCTGGAAACGGCGCAGGGCATCCTTGTTGTCGCGGAAGTCAAAGCGCAATACTTTGATGGCGACTGGGCGATCCAAAATTAGATCATGGCCCAGGTAAACGTTCGCCATCCCGCCGCTTCCGATATGTCGGACGATTTTATAGCGGCCGCCTAATTTCTTTCCTGCCTCCACAGCGGTTCCCCCTCTCTATCCGTAAAATCAGCCAAAAGGACTGTGATATTATCCAGGCCGCCAGCTACATTCGCTTTATCGACCAAGGAAAGGACTTTTTCTTCCAGAGGAAGCCATTCCTTCAGCATCTGGGCGATCTCTTCATCATCCATCATGTTAGTCAAACCATCGGAGCAAAGCAACAACAGATCGCCCTGCACAAGCGGCATAGCCAAGATATCGATATCCAGTTTCCGGGAAACGCCCAAGGAGCGCGTCAAAATGTTCTTTCTTGGATGATGTTGTGCTTCCTCCGGGGTTATTTCCCCTGATTTGATGAATTCATTCACCAAGGAATGATCCTCCGTGATTTGACGGAGTTTATAATTTCTGTAGACGTAAGCCCGACTGTCGCCGATATTGGCAATAATGACTTCCTTGCCAACGACGGCAGCCGCCACCAAAGTCGTACCCATTCCATCCAAGTCGCTGTAATCCAAAGATTTTTGAAAAACCAGATCATTGACGCGCTGGATGTTGGCGATCAGCCAGCGGGACAATTCTTCGCTGCTCGTGAAACGGGATCCTTTCCAGGCTGCCCCCAGATGGGATACCCCCATCTCACTGGCGACGTCGCCAGCCTTATGGCCACCCATGCCATCGCATACGATCATGAGCGGCTGCTGGGCTTCATTGACGAAATAACTCACATAATCTTGATTGATTGCTCTATTTTTGCCTCTATCACTTTTGAAGGCTATCTGCATTCTTTCCCCTCAATTCTTTCTTATCATTTACCTCTTTACCATACAACTGATGAAGAAACCATCAGTTCCGTAATCATGCGGATAAATCTGCACAAACCCTTCATGAGTGAAAGATTTTTTATCCAAATAATCGGAGCGTACCGGAACAATCGCAAATTCGGCATGATTTTCAATGAATGTCTGGACAGTCATTTGATTCTCTTCTTCAGTAAGTGTACATGTACTGTATACCAAACGTCCACCTTTTTTTAACAATGAACTGACGGAGTCGAGGATCCGAAGTTGTTCTTGATGCAGGTCCAGAAAGTCCTGCGCATTTTTCACATATTTGATATCCGGCTTTCTGCGCATCAACCCTAACCCCGAACAGGGTGCATCGACGAAGATGACATCAAAGGATTCCGGTGCAAATGCTTTGCCTGCTTCTTTCGCATCCAGCACCCGGGTTTCAATGCGATCGGATACGTGCAGACGCTCGGCATTTTGATTGATCAAGCCTATCTTGTGCTCATACATATCCAAGGCGATGACTTTGCCGTTTTCCGAAGCCGAGATATAACTGGCCATGTGCGTAGTCTTCCCGCCCGGTGCGGCACAGCTGTCCAATACGAGAAAGTCCTTTTCCAGTTCTCCGACTGGTGCGACCAATTGACTCGATTCGTCCTGAATTGTAAGGATGCCCTCTTTGAATAGCGGGGAGTCAACGATTTTCCCGCCGCGGATCCGGATGCCGGAAGGCGAAACTGGACTTGGGACCACATCGTAACCCTCTGCTTGCAACTGTTCGAGCGCCGCTTCCCGGGACATTGCCTGTGACTGCAGTCTGACCGATACAAAGGGATCTTCCAATAAGGAAAAAGCCATTTTTTCGGTCTCCTCGATACCGATTTTTTCAATGAAATAGGCGACGAGCCACTTCGGCATGCTGGCCCCCACGCTGATGCGTTTCTTGGCGTTGCTGATGGTTTTCCAGTCGCGCAGCCCATTGCGTTGCACATTACGCAGCACACCGTTCACATAACTGGCGACGCCCGCATGGCCCTTAGCTTTCGCTATCTCAACCGCATCGAAAAGGACGGCATGATCCGGAACCTTCGTCAAATAGACCATCTGATAGGCGGAGACACGCAATAAGTTAGTCACCCAAGAAAGTTGTTTTTTGGGATCTTTGATGTATCCCGAGAGGCCATAATCCAAAGTCATTTTCCGCTGGATGACGCCATAGACAATCTCCGTCAACAGGCCGGCATCCTTAGGGGATAACTTTTCGGATTGGATGACTTTGTTCAGCAACAGATTGGAATACGCGCCTTCCTTCTCTACGCTCTCCAATATATCGACAGCCAGATAACGGACCGTATGCTTGATTTTGTTTTTAAGTTTATTGTCCATCTGTATCAAACCTTGTACCTTCTTGTATTTCGCAGGCGCTGCCCCGCAAGTAATCCGCTGCTGACATGCGTTTTTTCCCTGCAGGTTGGAGTTCCGTCATTTTGAAAACGGTGCCCGCTCCGCAGGCTACATAAAGGGCTTCCTTGTCTGTTGCAAAAACAGTTCCGGGTTCATCGGTCGTACTCGTTTCGACAGCCTGTCCCGCCCATACTTTGATCCGTTGCCCGCCCAAAAGCGTATGAGCCACTGGCCATGGACGCATGCCTCGGACTTGGCAGGCCACTTGTGCAGCCGTTTTGGACCAATCGATGCGTTCCTCTTCGCGCTTGATGTTTGGCGAAAAGGTGGCTGCGGATTCATCCTGTTCTTGCGGCACGAGTTTGTCTTGGAAAAAATCAGGCAATGTTTCGATCAAAAGATTTTTACCCAGGTCGCTCAACTTCAGAAACATCGTCCCAACATCATCTGCCTCCGTGATGGGTATGGCTTTTTGCGCCAACACAGCCCCGGCATCCATTTTTTTCTCCATGTACATGATGGAGACCCCTGTTTCTTTTTCCCCATTAATGATGGCGTAATGGACAGGAGCGCCTCCGCGATATTTCGGCAACAAAGAAGCATGCACATTGATGGAGCGGAAACGTGGAGTGTTCAGCAGCTTAACCGGCAGAAATTGCCCATAGGCCGCTGTCACGATCAGGTCCGGCTTCAAGGCAATCAGTTCATCCATTTCCGGTGAACCGGAAATTTTTTCCGGCTGATAGACCGGCAGACCATGCTTCAGTGCGGCTTCCTTCACCGGAGAAGGCGTCAATATTTTCTTTCTGCCTACCGGGCGGTCCGGTTGTGTAACAACTGCGATCACGTCATACCCATGCTGCAATAAAGCCTCTAAAATGGGCACTGAAAATTCCGGGGTGCCCATAAAAATGATTTTTTTCATTTGTATACCTCCTAGAAGAAATTGACCGGCTCTGAATCGATTGAAATATAGAGACCGCGTGCATTTTCTTTTTGTGACTCATCCAAAATCTGTTTCAATGCCGGATGTAGTTTGGTTCCCTGTTTGTATTTCACTAATATCTGAAAATAATAGCGGTTGTTCACTCTCGCGATGGATCCCTTTGATGGCCCGAGCATGATTGTGTCAGGTTCAAGCTTTTTTTGAAGGATCTCATGGATTTCATAAATTTTCTTCTGCGCTTTCTTTTCATCCGGGTTGCTCACGGTGATCAGCGCGGTATAAAAATAAGGCGGATAACCCGCTTTATGCCGGAGCGACATCTCGGTACGGTAAAAGCCTTCGTAATTGTGCTGTTGGGCAAAAAGGATGGCATAATGATCCGGATTATAGGATTGCACCACCACCTCCCCGGACAACTCAGCGCGACCTGCACGGCCGCTGACTTGGGTCAGCAGCTGGAACGTCCTCTCCGAAGACCGGAAATCCGGCAGCCCCAATGAAGTATCCGCATTGATGACACCGACCAACGTGATGTTCGGAAAGTCCAATCCTTTTGCGATCATCTGCGTGCCCAGCAAGATGTCTGCCTCTCCTCTTCCGAATGCCGACAGGATAGCCTCATGGCCGCCTTTCTTGCGGGTGGTATCCACATCCATGCGCAAAATGCGCGCCTCCGGGAAGAGTGCCTGCAGTTCTTCCTCTATTTTTTGGGTTCCCGTACCGTAGTAACGGAAATTGTGGCCCTTGCATTTCGGACAGGTGTTGGGGATTGCTTCCTCATGGCCGCAGTAATGGCACTTCATCGTTTTGCTGTCCATATGCAAAGTCAGACTGATGTCACAGTTCGGGCACTCGAGGACGAAACCGCAATCCCGGCACATGATGAAAGAGGAATAGCCTCTTTTGTTCAGCATCAGCACAATCTGCTGTTTCTTATGCAGACGATCCGTGATCTTTTCCTGAAGCATCACAGAAAAGCTGCTGCGGTTGTTCGCTTTGAACTCCTCACGCATATCGACAATTTCGACTTGGGGCAGCGCGCGTTGATTGAAGCGTCCCTTCAATTCTACCAATGTGTAAACCTTTTTTTGCGCCCTGGCCCGCGACTCCAGCGAAGGCGTCGCGCTTCCCAGAACTACCGGACAATGGTTATGCTGACCGCGCCAGATCGCTACATTCCGGGCATGATACTTCGGATTTTCGTCCTGTTTATACGTGCTCTCGTGTTCTTCATCCATAATGATGATCCCGAGATTCTCAACCGGAGCAAAAATGGAAGAACGGGCTCCAACTACGACATCAGCATCGCCGCGGTGGATTTTGCGCCACTCGTCGTATTTCTCACCCGATGACAACGCACTGTGCATCACTGCCACGCGGTTACCGAAGCGGCTCTTGAAGTGGTTGACCATCTGCGGGGTCAAAGCGATTTCGGGTACGAGCATCAAGGCAGTCTTGCCTTGATTGATCACTTCAGCGATCAATTGAAGGTATACTTCGGTCTTGCCGCTTCCCGTTACACCTTGCAACAGAAAAACCGCATGGCGTTCTTCCTTGATGCTGGCACCCATCGTCCGGAAAGCTGCCGTTTGTTCGTCCGAAAGGGGCAGCGCTTCGGTTTTTTTGAACAGCCTATCCTTAAAGGGATCCCGGAGGATTTCCCGGTCCGCCGCTTTTAGCCAGCCCTTCTCTACGCCGGTCCTGATTGTGCTTGAACCGATATCGAATTGATCCTTGTATTCTTTGGACGTCAGCGGGGTTCCGTTCATGGACATGATTGCCGCCAACAAGGCTTGCTGTTGTTTGGCCGACTTTTTCAGGCTGCGGTATGCGTCTTCCAAACTGTCCATTTCCAGATCGGAATAATAGACCTGCACCGTTTTTGCCTTTGCCTGATTTTTCAGGATGTAATTGACTTCAATCTTCCCGGCTCGTTTCAATTCGATCAGTTGCGGCAAAATGCCGCGGTCGACGGCATCTTCCCAACTCATTTTGCTTTTCCCTTGAAAAAGTCCGTAGAAAGACTCCTCATCCAATTCATCGACAATCTCAATTTCTTTTTCGTACTTTGCCTTCATCAAAGGCGGCAACATCGTCTGATAACAATGGATCCGATAGGCATAAACAGTTTCCGCCATTTCCTCGCCCAACAGAAGCAGTTCTTCGGTCAAAGCTGGCTCGATATCCAAAGGTTGGATGATTTCTTTCAGTTCCCCTTCAAAATCGGTATGATCAGAAATTTCCGTTATGAACCCTTGGATCATGCGTTTGTTGAAAGGCACCTCAACCCGCATGCCCTTGCCTAATTTATGCTCCATAGCAGGAGGGATCGCATAGTCAAAGGGACGATTGGTCTGCATTGCAGGTATATCGACAATCACTTTTGCAATTTGCAAATAAAGCCCTCCCCCTTCTTTTTCTAACCATTATATTACTAAATTATGCCGATAAAGTCTTCCCTGAGATTTTCGGCATCAAAAAAATAAAACTACTGATTTTGAAGTTCAAAAACAGTAGTCTTTTTTCATTCCTATTCTGTTATCTTTCAGGGATGATGGATTTCGGATCGATTTCCAATTCGCCGGCAACTACTTCTTCCAGCGCACGTCCAACATTCTTGAATGACTGGTAAGTGTCCAATAAAGGCTCTGAGCGATCGTGCAATTGGTGCGCTCTTTTGCTTGAAAGAATGACCATTGAATATTTTGAATCCACTTGCTCCAACAATTTATCGATCGAAGGATATAACATCATAATAATTTACTCCCTTTCATCCGCACAGATGGTATCCAGAATCCGTGAAACTTTCAAGTGTTCGCTTTGGATGATGCCAAGCACTTTCTGTACCGCATTCTCTACTGTGTCGTTTTCTACCGCATAATCATAATAACGCATCAAACTAAGCTCTTCAATAGCCTTTTCCATTCTTTGCTTGATGATCGGGGATTCGTCCGTACCGCGATTTACGATACGTGATTCCAGTTCAGTCATATCAGGAGGCGTCAAGAAGATGAATATCCCTTCAGGCATCCGTTCCTTCACTTGCATGGCACCTTGAACTTCGATCTCCAGAAAAATATCTTTTCCCGTATCCAACGTTCTTCTTACATAGTCGATTGGCGTACCATAGTAATTGCCAACATACTCGGTATATTCCAACAGTTCATTATCGGCGATCATTCTCTCGAATTCTTCTCTTTCCTTGAAGAAATAATCTTTGCCATCCACTTCCCCTTCGCGCGCTTTGCGGGTCGTAGCGGAAATTGAATATATGAACTCCCGTTCACCACGAGAAAAAATTGCTTGTCTCACAGTCCCTTTGCCTACTCCCGAAGGTCCGGATAAGACAATCAACAATCCTTTTTCTGTCATTTAATGCCCACCATCCAATTATATTTTTACAGCATCGTACAGCCTAATGCGGCGTTCTGTTTATTATTTCATAGTTTAACACAATTTCGTCAAGGTTAAAACCTTTACCGGGGTCTTCCGCCAACATTTTATCATTTCCCGTTTTCAGCAACTGCACTGCTGAATCGGATACAGTTACCGCTCTGGATGGTCGGAAAGACAAAAAAGAACAAGACAAGGATATCCCTGTCTTGTTCTTTTGGCGGCATCATGAAGCACCCATGTCTTTGACTTTCATCATTCGGACGATGCTGGAGCGCTCGTTCTCTTCGAGTTTCATTTGGATGTAACGAATCGTCTCCTGCAACTGGGGAATCATTTTGTATTCCAATGCATTTACGCGCCTTCTTGTCTTTTCGATCTCATCGGCAAGAAGTTGGCATGTTTTTTCGATTTCCGATAATTTAAGCAATTTCGGAAGGATATCTTCGATCTTTTTGATCGCATCATCCAGTTCACCGTTTGAGTTTACGTAGCCGTACTGTAAATCCGTGGATTTATCGTTTTTGTCGGCTATCGAAAAGTTCATTTGGGGAACGACGACACTCATGATATTTTTTTCTTGGATGTCCAATTCAACCGCCGTAGCCGGTACAGCGAACAATTCTTCAATGAAAGCCTCATTCAGAAGCGACTTGGCTACCACGAAAGAACGCATGGAGGCGGTCAGTTCTTTTTCGACTTCATCCCTCAGGATGTTGTTTTCGCGGATAAGCAAGATGAATTGACGCATCAGTTCATCTTGCTTATCCTTCAGCAGTTTATGACCGCGGGTGGATAGTACCAGACGCGATTTCAAGTTGGACAGTTCCATCCGGGTTGGCTTTACATTCAATCTAGCCATGGACGATCACTCTCCCTTCGGCATAAACTCATCGATCATATCGCTCTTGATTCTCTTAAGTTCCGTTACAGGCAGGATGGACAACAGTTCCCAACCCAAAGCCAAAGTCTCTTCGATCGTTCGGTTCGTATAGAATCCTTGATTGATGTATTCTTCTTCGAAACGTTTCGTGAACTGCACATACAGTTTGTCTGTCTTGGACAAGGCGGACTCCCCTAGGATGACAGCCAATTCTTTTGCCTGTTTTCCTTTTGCGTAAGCCGCAAACAACTGGTTCATGGTTGGAGCATGGTCTTTTCTTGTCTTGCCTTCACCGGTACCTTTGTCTTTCAGACGGGAAAGCGAAGGCAACACATTGATCGGCGGCTTGATGCCTGAGTTGTTCAACTCACGCGAAAGGATGATCTGGCCTTCCGTGATGTAACCGGTCAAATCCGGGATCGGATGCGTAATGTCATCCTCCGGCATGGAAAGGATCGGGATTTGAGTCACTGAGCCTTTTTTGCCGATGATACGGCCTGCACGCTCATACAAGGTGGAAAGGTTCGTGTACAGGTACCCTGGATAACCACGGCGACCCGGCACTTCACGACGGGCTGCTGAAATTTCACGCAAAGCCTCACAATAGTTGGTCATGTCAGTCATGATTACCAGGACGTGCATGTCCTTTTCGTAGGCCAGATATTCCGCGACCGTCAAAGCCATTTTTGGTGTGGCAATACGTTCGATGGCTGGGTCGTTCGCCAAGTTGATGAACATGACTGAGCGATCGATCGCCCCTGTCTTGCGGAAATCTTCCATGAAATATTCTTTTTCTTCAAAAGTGATCCCCATGGCTGCAAATACAACCGCAAATTTTTCATCGCTGTTCAAAACCGTTGCTTGACGGGCAATCTGTGCAGCCAATTCTTTATGCGGCAAACCTGAACCGGAGAAAACAGGAAGTTTTTGCCCTCTTACAAGTGTGTTCAGGTGGTCGATGGCGGAAATTCCCGTTTGGATGAACTCATCCGGATAGTCACGCGCTACAGGGTTGATTGCCTGTCCGTTCACATCCAAGTTCATTTCCGGGATGATTTCCGGGCCGCCATCAATCGGATTGCCCATCCCATCGAACACACGGCCTACCATATCCTCAGAAACAGCTATGGAAAGAGGTTTTCCTCGGAAGCGGACTTTGGTGTCTTTGATGTTGATACCGCTTGGGCCTTCAAAGATCTGCACCATCGCTTTATCTTTGCTGACTTCCAAAACTTGACCATGGCGGATTTCGCCGTTTTGCATTTGTATCTCAACCAATTCGTCGAATTTGACTCCCTCGATCTGCTCTACAACCATCAACGGGCCTACAACTTCGGTTACTGTTTTATATTCCTTAAGCATGGCGTGTCATCCCTCCTTCCGCAACGATTTCATGCAATCTGTTCTTCATGTCTGCCTTGATGTTTTTCATTTCTTCAAGGTCTTCTTCCCTGATGTATTTACTTCTTGCGATCCGGTCGCGCAATTCAACTGTGCCCTCAATGATTTCGTTGAAGTAAGCGCCTAAACGCATCGCTTCACGTGCTTCTGTTTCGAAGTCAAGGATCATATCCAGCATCGCCAATTGCTTGTTGCGGGAAGTGTACGTATCGACATCATCGAAAGCGTTCTGTTGCAGATAGTCCTCACGCAGCGATTCCGCGATTGCCATGGTCATGCGGTCTTTTTCGGACAAAGATTCGATACCGACCAAACGGACGATTTCTTCCAATTCCGATTCTTCCTGCAAGAGGTTCATAGCATGCTGAACCATCTCTGACCATTTTGTCTGTAAGGCATTGTTCAGATATTCCCCCACTTCGGTATTGTAAAGGGAATAGGAAGTCAGCCAGTTCATGGATGGAAAATGTCTTTTTTGTGCCAATGTAGCATCCAACGCCCAGAAAACTTTAACGACCCGCAATGTATTTTGGGTTACCGGTTCAGAGGTATCCCCACCAGGAGGCGATACCGCTCCAATGGCCGTAATGCTCCCTTCACGATCTTCCGACCCCAAAGCCAACACTCGTCCTGCCCGTTCATAATACTCTGCTACACGGCTTCCTAGGTAGGCTGGATAGCCTTCATCACCAGGCATCTCTTCCAGACGGCCCGACATTTCGCGCAAAGCCTCTGCCCAACGGGATGTCGAGTCAGCCATGATCGCTACACTGTAACCCATGTCACGGAAATATTCCGCGATCGTGATGCCTGTATAGATGGATGCTTCACGCGCCGCAACCGGCATGTTTGAGGTGTTGGCGATAAGGATCGTACGCTCCATCAATGATTCACCCGTGTTCGGATCGATCAATTCCGGAAATTCATTCAATACGTCAGTCATTTCATTCCCGCGTTCGCCGCAACCGACATAAATTACGATGTCCACATCACTGTATTTTGCGATTTGGTGCTGCACAACGGTTTTCCCCGCTCCGAAAGGTCCAGGAACAGCGGCTGCTCCACCTTTTGTGATCGGGAAGAACGTATCAATGACCCGTTGGCCGGTAACCATCGGCGTGTGCGGATTCATTTTTTGCTTGAATGGACGTCCGCGACGGACTGGCCATCTTTGCAACATAGTCATTTCTTTCGGGCCATTTTCCGTTTCGATGACATATACCGTGTCATCCAAAGTGTAGCTGCCGTCCTGGATGGCAGTCAGCTTCCCGGAAATGCCGTAAGGAACCATGATCCGGTGCTCGATGACTTTCGTCTCCTGCACGGTACCGACAATATCACCGGCGATGACGTGATCGCCGACTTTCTTCGTGGCTTTGAATTCCCAGATGTTTTCTCTCTTCAATGGTGAGATATCCGTCCCACGCACCAAATAGTTACTTTGAGTAATTTCACGGAACGTATGCAAAGGACGTTGGATCCCGTCAAACATCTGCGACAGGATGCCTGGTCCCAATTCGACCGACAATGCCTCCCCTGTTGTGATTACCGGTTCTCCAGGACCAATACCGGAAGTCTCTTCGTAAACTTGAATGGATGCGACATCATTGCGCATCTCGATGATTTCGCCGATCAATCCTAATTCACCGACGCGGCAAATATCTTGGATGTTCGCTTCTTCCATTCCTTCCGCCATAACTAAAGGTCCGGAAACTTTTATTATATTTCCATTTTTCAAAAAAGTCCCCTCCAAATTATAAGATATTCTGTCCAACTGCTTTTTCAACATTCTCCTGAATACGGCTTTTCCCGATATTCAACGTACCTTTATGGTTCGGAATCAGGATGATGGCTGGTTGGACACTACTGTCATACCTGCTCACTGTATCAGGTATTTCTTTTGCCATTTCTTCCGTCAGATAAATGATTCCATAATTCTCCATCGCCAGGCGATCTACCGTTTCACGGGCAGTCTGGGCATTATGGCATGCAAATACTGCGAAGCCCAAAATCTTAAAAGGAAGGATGGAATCTTTGTCTCCCACAACTGCAATATTATGAGCCATATACAGGTCGCATCCTCTCTCTCAATATTTGTTCATCTATCTGATTGTCTTTGCCCACCAAAATCAAGCGGATATTGGTGACTTCCTTCTCTTTGGCAAACAGATAACCCAACAAGGGGATCGGACCGAACGGTTGGTACAAGCCTTCCGCAATCAATTCATAGGTCAGTTCATCTACGAGTTTATCCAGCTTCTGTGTGTCCACTTCGTTCGTTGTCTCAGAAATCATATTGGATAAGCGCGTGCCGTATTCTTTGCTGAAATAATACTTGCGCATGACCGCGCTTGGTCCGTTGATCGATTCTTCAATCAAATCGCGTTTCAAAATCGAACCTGAACTGGATAAGACCGTATAGAGAAAACCGCGGGGCTTATTTTGTTTCAAGCTTCGGATCATGGTCGAAAGGTTATAGAGGTCGATCATGCCATCCACCATTTTCGTGATGCTCGGTTGTTGGAGCTCGTTGCTGATGGAACGCAGATGCCTGAAATAATAAGTGTCCATAAAGATAGTGGCCGCTTCGATGCGATGACCTTCATCGAAATCGCGGATCGCTTCTTGAACTCCTTCTATCAGAATCGGATGTTCGTCGTTGCCGTCGCCGGTTTCGACCAATTTCTTCAGACTGGCTATGGAATATTTGCCGATGGGAATCAACAACTGCTCCAGATTTTCACCCGAAAAACGTTGTTTCAACAACACTTTCAGGTTGTGATAGGTATAGCGCAGGGCGAATAATTCCACAATCTCAGCAACCGGTGTGATGCTGAACAAGTCCTGATAGACTTCTGCCAGGTGTTTCATGAGAAAACCTTCGAAATTTTTGTTCATCAGTGTTTCTTTCTCGTCAAACTCATAACCGGTACCTTTCAGAACATCCAAGGCATCTTTTAGAGAAGAGGCTTTCAGCATCCAATCGTAATCCGCTTCCGCCAATAATTTTAATTCATAGGTGCGAAGTATCGTATTGACGCCTTTGTAATCAATCTCTTGCATAGTGCCCCTCCTTTACTTTTCGTCTTGGAATGCTAAAGTCGCCAGCTCCGCTGCGAAGTCGTTCTTTACATCTTCGATCAGATCATCGAAGCAATAGTTGTAGTCGACTCCGCCTTCCTGAAGGATGAATCCGGCTTTATTCGGAATGGACTCCTCAGAAATCTTGACAGCCGGATATTTGACCAACAGCTGCTGCAACTCTTTCCCCTTAAAGTGGGCGATCGATTTTGCGCCCGGAACAATGCTGTAGGCTTTCGAATCGCCAGCCTGAGCAAGCACACCGTTCAGGAATTGCGCAAAATGGATTTCATCCCACGTGTTCATTTTTTCTAAAGCCTGCTGGAAGACCGATTTCAGGATGACCTGTTTCTCTTTCAAAACAGCATTGCGCTCTTTATTTTTCAACGTTTGTTGCTCACGATCAAAATCGTTGCCAACTTTTTTCAAAATGGCAGCTTTGCGCGCCTTTTGTTGTTCAACCAGAGTCAATCTGCTCTCTTCTATCTTTGCGACAGAAATTTTTTCAGCATCCTCCAGCTTGCTTTGTCCTTTTGCTTTTGTCTTGTTCAGGATCTGTTCAGACAAGGATTGTAGATCTTTCACGCTTTCTCATCTCCTTACTTTTTCTTAAATTCTTCTGGAGCTTTTGAGATTTAAGCGTTCAATACCAACAAGAATGATGTAACGAATCCTAGGATCGCATACGTTTCAACCATGGCAGCATAGATGATCCCTTTTGTGTTGTGCTCTTCTCTCTTAGCCAAGATCTGCAGACCCGCTGTAGATACACGGCCTTGCGCGATACCTGAAGTCAAACCAGTGATTGCGATAGGCAGACCGGCCATCAGATAATACAATCCTTGTGCAACGGTCATTTCAGGAGCCATTTGCAGATAAATCAGGAATCCGATAACGAAACCGTACAACCCTTGCGTACCCGGCAATAGTTGCAGGATCAATGATTTACCGAATTTCTCCGGTTGTTCCTTGATCAAGGCAGCAGCGGCTTCACCACACATACCGACTCCTTTTGCTGAACCTGTTCCCGCCAAGCCGACTGCCAAAGCGACGCCTAAAGCCGCGAACATCATACCTCCGTTATTGTCGATAAAATATTGTAACCATGTCATATTTTCCATTTTATAATTCCTCCGATAGTTAAGCTTCTTTTTTATTTTTTAGGTAAATGTATTTCTCTTCTGTCTTCAACGGCTCCAAAGCTCTTCCGCCACCCTCGTAAAACTTGCCGAAAAACTCGACAAAAGCTAGACGAGCACCGTGCACATAGGCACTCAGCATGGACAAGCCGAAGTTGATAGTGTGCAACAAAACAAACAATACAGCACCGATAGTGAACCTTGCCCATATCGGCATAAAGTCGATGATCATGTTAAAAGCTACCGCTATACTTCCCCCGGATACGCCTAAGGCCATCAAACGGGTATAACTGACGATGTCGCCGATGTAGCTTGTGATACCGTACAGATTGTACAAACCGGCGCCTGCCCCCAACGCTTTGTTGTCCGAGGCCATTGCCGTTGCCAGCACAATCGCGACCGCACTAGTGATGGCAACTGCAGCACCCACTGTCACAAGCACTTGGCTCGGGAATAGCATCTTCCCGAACAGGATAAAAATGAGACCCACAAAAATCCCCAGCCAGCCGATGCTGCCGGAAATCGCACCCAGCGGATCTTTGTCGCGCAAGGATAAATAAGTCTTGATTCCCAAACCGAACATAATCTGAACAACCCCGAACACAACCGATATCAACAGGATCGTGTTGGCATCATCGCTCGTGGACAGTAGCACAATCGGCAATTCAAGACCGAAGAAAGAGCCGTAGACCAATCCCCACAAGATGGCTGGATAGGACAGGATGTGAAAGAACAGCAGATTTGTGCGCATGCCTTTATTGAAGTTCAGGAACTTCAATGCCAGTAATGTTCCGATAAGGAGCAACAGACCGTACCCGACATCCGCAATCATCATTCCGAAGAACAAGAGATAGAAAGGCGTCAATAGTGGTGTGGGGTCTATTTCGTCATATTTCGGTAAACTGTACATGGCCGTGATACTCTCAAAAGGAGTGACCAGCTTATTGTTCTTCAAAACGGTTGGAATGGCCGAAATATCCGAATCATCAGCATCATCAACCGTCAGTGCGTACTCATTCTCAGCAACAGTATCAGTCAACGCCAGCTTGATTTCTTTGACTTTATCTTCCTCAAGCCATCCTTGGATAACGAAGAGATGTTTCTCATTGACCAACAATTGTTGGCTTTTGATCCGCTGCAGTTTTGCATAATAAAACTCGGACAGTAGCATTAACTGCCACTCTTCTGCTTTCATGTCGGAAAGATCCGCCAACAACTGTTTGTTTGCTTCACGGTTATCCTGAATACGGCTTTGAACATCCGCCAATGCCTCTGCAGGCGGCAAATCATACTCATACGTTAAAGCTTGGAAATGATTGCTGTCCAACAAAGCGTTTACATCAGTAACTTTTGACGGATCATAGAAAATCACCGTTCCAAATGATTCTTTGTTCTGGAAGATTTCTTCCGTATAGACCAAGGGGTTGGAAGTCACGTTTGTGATGTAATCGTTGGAGAGCGTCTGAGGAATCGTGCCCACTTTGACCGCGATATGTTCAAATGCTGCTGTATCTCTCGGATTGAATGATAATTTTTTCCATAAAAGCAGGAAATCCTCTTGTTCATAAAGATGTTTTTTAGCATCTTCGAGTTTCTTCTGTTCGGCTTTCAGACCCAACACTTTATCCAGAACATTGTCGGAAGAAAATTCGCCCACAGCCTTTTCCAGTTCTTCCAAAGACAAGGATTGTCTAGGGATTGTATACTGTTTGATCAAAGACTCTTTCTTCAGATACGACTTCAAAAAAGATAAGGCTTCCGTGACATTTTCCAGATAACTTTCGGTCTTCTTGATGTTTTGCTCAATTGACTCTCGTTCTTTAGGCGATAAGGATTGCAAATTTTCTTTTGCAGCAGGCAAATCGATGACTTCTAAGCTTTGCAATGTCTGGATAGCCGTCAATAGCTGCTCTTTTTTTTCGTGAAAAGAAATGAGAGTAACTTTTTTCATTTTAGCGATTGCCATATTTCCTCATCACCTCCCCAATTACGGCATTCACAAGTTCTTCTTCTTTCGCTTTAAACCGAGTCTGCAACTTCTCGATTTCCGATTTTTCACTTTCTGCGGAAGCGTTCTTGAGAATTGCCAGTTGCTCTGATTTTTGCGCAAGTTCTTCGGATTGAAAAGTGGCTAATTCCTTTTCGATATTCCTTTTCATCTCGCCTATTTTATCTTGCGTGTTCTGTTCCAGTTTGCGCAGCTTGTTCTGGTAATCCAATTCCAGATCCGTTGCTTCCTGCTCAATCTTTTTAACTTCATCAAATATTTGCATCTTTCATTCCACCTCCGTCCCTCATTTGATTATCCTTAGGAAAAAAGTTTTTTTCCAATCAGTATTTTCATTATACAGTTATTGTAACGGCCGTTCAAATCTATTTGAACGCCATTTTCAGCGGTTTCAACAATCAATGCGGTTTCATTAATAGGAAGAAACTTTCTGAAATTTCTTTAAAAAAGTTAAATGAACATTTTGTGAACAAAAATCCCCAAGAAGCAGGCATCAATGCAAGCCCTCCTCGTGGAGTCACTTTTGCAGCTTATTTTTACGGTGATTCCTCCAAGCAATGAAACTATCTTTTTTTCCTCCTTCAAAGTTAATTTTTGGCCAACACGTTTTTTTCATGACTCTACTTTACTTGATAACGTGGGATTTTTGGGCCATTTGCAGCCGAAACGACAAAACTGCAGGTTGAGTTGCATGAGTGCTGTCCTGAAATTTTCTTGAGCGCAAAATAAATAGCTTGCAAAAAAGAACAGATGTTCTTATAATAGAGTTACAAGACAAACACATGTTCGGAGGAACCAATATGCAAAACTACATCTATCCTGTATCCAATAATAATGAAACTCCTTCCAAGAAAGCATACCTGCGCCCACTATCATCCGTCCAATCCATCAATGAAGCCATCCTGGATAAAGTGATGCCGATCCATCAGGTTGTCCGTTTCGCTAATCAAGCCTTTGAAAATCACACCCCTGTGTATGTTGTGATCGAAGAAAAGCAGGGACCGAAATCATATACAAGAACACTGGTCTGGGGCAAGTTCAATTCCCGCGTAACCCCGAAAAGGCAGGTCATGTTCACAACCGCCGATAAAAAAGTCACTTACCTGCTCAACATCAGTCAAATCTTGGCCATCCAACTTGGTTAATTCACTTCGAACTATGGAGTATTCATAAAATAAATAGAGGACAAGGCCTCCCGTTGCAGATGGGATGGCCTTGTCCTCGTTTGTTCATTTCAATCACGCGCACTGCCTAAAGTATCGGCGAAAGCAATCTGGAAAAAGCCTGCTTGAATTTCCGGCCTTTCGATTGTTTCGCGAAGTAATCATGAGTTGCGCGTATGCACTTTTCCTGATCTTCTTCAAAATTCGCAATCAATTCCGCGGCCACTTCACGATCGTAAATAAAGGCATTGATCTCAAAATTCAGTTTGAAGCTGCGTACATCCATATTTGCCGTGCCTAACGATACAATTTCATCGTCGACCACCATCACCTTTGAATGCAGGAAACCGTTCTGGTACATATAGACTTCAGCACCGTACTCTATGATGTCTTTGGAAAAATATTCCGTTGCCCGGTAGACGAAAGGATGATCCGGCTTCGAAGGGATCATGATTTTGACGCTTACACCGGATAAAGCCGCAATTTTGAGCATTTCGTGCAGACTCTCATCAGGTATAAAATAAGGTGTCTGTATGTAGATCGATTCTTTGGCTTGGCTGATCATCTTCAAGAAACCCATTTTGATGGTCTGATCTTCGTCATCCGGCCCGCTTGCCACAATCTGCATGGCTGTATCGCCTTTTTTATCGGCAATCGGGAAATAGGCCTCTGCATAATCTTTCCGATTCTTGGGCTTGGCAACTGCATTCCAATCCATGAAGAATCGGCTTTGAAGCGTCAGGACCGCATTGCCTTCTATCTTCATATGCGTATCCCGCCATTCACCGAGTTCGCCTTTCCCCAAATACTCATCGCCGATATTGAAACCGCCAAGATAAGCAACTTTGGCGTCCACCACCATTATTTTGCGGTGATTACGATAATTCATCCGCAAGTTGACGAAAGGTATTTTTGACCCAAAAAATACTTCCGTCCTTCCGCCTAATTTTTCAAGGTTTTTGAAAAATCTTGGGTCGTTCCCTCTGCAACCCATCGCGTCGTAAACGACCAGAACTTCCACACCGGCTGCTGCCCTGTCTTCCAAAGCCGCCAGAATGCGTTTCCCCAACTCGTCTGAGCGAAAAGTGTAATAAAGCATATGCACATGATCTTCAGCTTTGTAGATGTCCTGAACGAGCGCATCAAACACACCTTCACCGGTCTTGAATATTTCAAGTTTGTTCCCCTTAGTCAAAATGGATTCATCACTTTCCAGGAACAGGATGGCTGTTTTTTGTGCATAGTCGGTTTCGACCAAACCTTGCGCCAAATCTTCATCCTCCAGCATCTCAATCTGGACCTTCGCCAACTGGGACATACCCAAGCTTTTTTGCGTGCGCATATCATAGATGTTTTCTTTTGACATCTTTTTCCCTATAAAGAGATAGATGATGAAACCCGCCACCGGAAGCAGGTTTAACGTCAACAACCATGCCCAAGTGGCAGCAACGTCTCTTTTTTCTTTGAAGACGGTGATGATTGCACCGATTGTATTTAAAATGATGATTGCCGTAAATATCATTGACCAAATACTCATATGACCACTCCAAATCAACATAATGACAAAACATGTTACTCCCTCATGATAGCACACGAGCACACAAAAACAGAAAGGCGAAGTCCGGATAATTAAAATCCGTCCTTCGCCTTCTATTTTTTAATCATTTAATAGTTTCGATTTTTCTTTTCTGCTCAAGAAACGGCTGCCTTTTGGAATGTACGCTTTAGGAGCGAATTTTGCGATCAACACCAGAACAACTGCGCTGACGCCAAAAGTTGCCGCAAACGATAACGCCTGTCCCGGAAGGAAATGCGCAAAGGCAGAAACGCCAGCAGGAACTGCTTCCTCGCTGAGGAATATGTCCGAAATCAGCGCCCAAACAAAATAGACAAGCGTTCCGAAAAAGGATGCCGTCACTATATTCAAGGCTGCATTCGGGAAACGTTTATTGTTCAACGTGCGTTGCGTGAACTTCGCGAAAAAACCGGCGATGCCCACGAAAACGAATGGCGCCGCTTGGGTCAGGATATCTGCGGCAACATCCATTCCCTCTCCTTTGAGCATAATCAGAACGAGGCCGGTCAGCGTTCCTGAAACCAGTCCAAGCAATATTCCTCTGCGGAGGGAAACGAAAAGCAACGGCAACAAAGCAAAAACAATAGTGTATTCTCCAAATGGCATGACCACATATGCCAAGGCGATCGCGAGGACAGCAAACAGAGCTGCCTCGACCCAAGCCTTCGTACTATTAGAACCCATAAAGATGAATCTCTCCTTTTCAACAACGATCCGTTTCATTGCCTATCCGGCAAACGGGCATCAGCTCTTCTTCTGATAATTGGATGCTTCCATGATGATCGGTAAAATGACCGGTTTGCGCTTCGTCTTCTCAAAAAGATAACGGCTCAACGAATCACGTATCTCTTGTTTCAACTTGGCCCAATCAAAGTCTTTCGTATGCAGATTGTCTTCCACTACTTCCCGGACGATATTCGAACTTTCCTTGACGAGCTCTTCGCTCGCCTTCATGTAGACGAAACCGCGCGAAACAATTTCCGGACCTGACAAAATTTTGTTCAATCTTCTGGAGATCGTCACAACGACAACGAAGATGCCATCTTCCGACAACAGTTTGCGGTCGCGCAGGACAATATTGCCGATATCGCCGACGCCGATTCCATCGATCAGTACATTCCCGGCTGGGACCTGCCCTGTCATACTCATACGGCCTTTCGCATATTCGATGACGTCGCCTTTTCCGGGGATGAATATGTTTTTGAACGGAATGCCGACTTCATTCGCCAACTGGGCATGTGCAGCCTGCATCCGGTACTCGCCTTGGACAGGCACGAAATACGTAGGTCTTAGCAGGTTGATCATCAATTTCAGATCGTTCGGCGAAGCATGTCCGGATGCTTTGTATGTTCCCGATATTTCCCGCACTGAGGCACCGGCGCGGTAAATCAGATTCTTGGTTTTCGCGACTGTTGTTTCCATCGCTGTGGAAGGCGTAGTCGTGATGTAAACCAAATCGCCTTCTTTAAGGTTCACTTGCTTATGTCTGCCTTTGGACATCCGTTGCAATGCTTCCAATGGTTCACCGCTGTTGCCGGTTTCCAGAACCAAGACTTGACCATCACGGTAATCATTGATGTTTTTTACGTTCACAAGCAGATCGGGAGTCGGCAAGACTAGTTTCCCTAGTTTCATGGCGACATCGACTGTTTCAACCAAAGTCGGTCCTGTCAAAAAGATCTTGCGATTAGCTCGGAGAGCGACATCAAAAACTTGCTGAATGCGCAAAATGTTGCTTGCGACACAGGACACGATGATGCGTCCCTCAGCATTGATGAAGGTATCAAGCATTTCTTCCTCAATCTTGCGGTCGCTGACATTTTCCGTAGTTGATTCGGCATCTCCGGAATCGCTCAATAGCGCCAATACCTTGCCTTCGCCGATATCCGTAATTTTGCCGTAATCAGTCCGATACATCGGGGATGCGCTTTGATCAAACTTGAAGTCACCTGTATAGACGACACTGCCTTCTTCCGTCTTCACACAAATCCCTACAGAATCAGGGATGGTATGCGTGGTTCTGAAGAACCGGACGCTTGTGTTTTCAAATTCAATTTCAGTGTTCTCATCGATGACATGGTAATCCTCAAAGCCTGTAGCCAATCCGGTTGACTCAACCGCCAGTTTAGCCAGCGCAATCGTCAAACCTGTACCGAACACAGGTGCATCGATATTCTGCAGTAAATAAGGCAATGCTCCTACAGCATCCGCATGACCATGCGTCAGGAAAATACCTGCTATCTTATTTTTGTTTTCCTCCAGGTACGTGAAATCTGGGATGACAACATCAATTCCCAACAATTCGTTTTCTGGATAGAGCAGACCGCAATCCAATACAAAAATTAAATCGTCCACTTCCACCAAATACATGTTTTTACCGCTTTCTCTCACACCTCCAAGAGAAATTATTCTTACTTTACTCATTGTACCACCTCTTATTTTTCAGCTTTCTATGCTGTTATCTATTTTGATCGTTTGAATGCCTTTCTCCGTATTTTCGTCCCTGAAAATCAGCGCTGCTGCTTTGCCGAACTGCCTTCAGGGTCTACAAGCGAATGCGTTTTCTTCGCATCCGGCTAAACGTGACCGATATCCTCTCTGTTATATTATACATGATTATCGGCAAAATTGTAGCATTTGCTTCAGTTTCTGTTCCGGTTTTCTGAAAGTGCAAAAAAGACCTGCCAAAAGGAACAGACCGGGAACGATGTTTTCACCAAACACCCTTCCCGATCCATCCCTTGACAGGTCCTGTCATATCCGATTCTTCAGTTGACGCGGACTTGCTCATCCGCACTCAAAAATTTTACAGTAGGCCCATTTCGATCATTTTTTCAGCGATCTGCACAGAGTTCCAAGCAGCGCCCTTCAACAGGTTATCCGAAACAACCCACATATGGAACCCATTGTCGACATCCACATCCTTACGGATACGTCCGACAAATGTTTCATTCTTTCCGACTGATTCGCGGGCGGTAGGATAGACTTGATTAGCTGTGTCATCCTGAAGCACAACTCCTGGAGCATCTTTCAGCACTTCCCAGATATCTGCGACAGAAACGTTTTTATCGTCCACTTCAAAATAGACGGATTCCGAGTGTCCGGACATTACAGGGATGCGCACACAGGTTGCAGAGACTTTGATGTCCTTGTCGCCCATGATTTTTTTGGTTTCATTGATCATTTTCCACTCTTCATACGTGTAGCCGCCTTCGCTGAACACATCGATTTGCGGTAAAGCATTGAATGCGATCGGGAAATGCTTCTTATCGCCACCACAAGGCAAGATCTTCGCAACCGGCTCTTCACCGTTCAGGACAGCTTGGGTTTGAGCTTTCAATTCTTCCAAAGCATGCAGGCCAGCTCCGCTTACCGCTTGGTACGTGGAAACGATGACGCGATCCAAACCAAATTTTTCGCGGATCGGTTGCAAAGCCACAACCATCTGAATAGTGGAGCAGTTTGGATTAGCGATCAGCCCTTTGTGTTTGCGCAAGTCTTCCGGATTCACTTCAGGAACAACCAATGGCGTTTCCGGATCCATACGAAAAGCACTCGTATTGTCGATGACGATGGCTCCAGCTTTGATCGCTGCAGGGGAGAATTGTTTCGTGATGCCGCCCCCAGCGCTGAATAAGGCAATATCGATGCCTTCAAATGAGTCATCAGTCGTTTCTTCAATCTGCAGTTCCTGTCCTCGGAAAGTCTTCACTTTGCCTACAGACCGTTTAGAAGCCAACAGCTTCAAACTTTTTATCGGAAAAGAAGCCTTCTCCAACAAGCCCAGCATTTTTTCTCCAACAGCACCCGTAGCACCTACAATGGCAACATTATACTCTTTCATCATTGATCCCTCACTCATTCATTTTCTGTACTATCTATTTTTTAGGATTTGGATATCCTTCACTTAAGCATTTTACCATACTTTATTAGAATTTTTTAATCTATTTTTTAATTATCAAAAAAAACATTCCACGCAGAAACCCCGCCTGGGCTCTCTGTTTGGAATGCTGAATGTTGACTATTTTGTTGTTTCCGATGATTTCGCGGATTTTCTGGATGCAATAAATCAACTAGGTTTCTTAATCCAAATGGACTCTTCCATCTTCCTGCAGAATCGATTCGATTTTTTTCTGGATTTCTTCCCTGCTGTGCACATTCGCGTTTTCGCATTCGAATGCTTCGTCCCCACAAATCATGCACGTTCTCGGTTCATAGCCTATTTCCATTCGCTGCACCTCGATCATTTTGCCTTCTTCCAGATAAAACACGCTGATCGTGAATAGCTGGCCGAGCAAACTGCCGTCTTCTATCATGATGGCTGCTTGCTTCACGGTGGTCGGATAGGTATCGACGACAACAAAGTATTCCGGGCCTGTATCCAAATCCATCAATTTTTCATAGGTGACTTTCCATTTATTTGTTTGGATCGCATTTTTGACTTCTTGGATGCCGATTTCAGAAATCTGCCTTACGATGGCATTATACTTGACGGGTCCAGGAATATTGCATTTAAGGGAAATCAACGTCTGGTTTGCGTTCGTCTTGCTGATTTCTTCTTCAAAAAAGGCACGTTGTTCCCTTGAGGCCAACACTTCCTTGAGCGTCGGCATTTGACCTTGTGAGAAAATAGATTCTGACGCCATTGCACTCATCCTTTACTGTTTTATTTTGTTCTCTGATAATACCATTATTTGTAATAAAAGCTTACATGGAAGCTTCGCGATAGCCACAATTTTAATATAAAAGAGTCTTGGAGGCGAAATTGGAGCCATTATTTGACTTTACTGGAGATTGCACACAAGGGAATGATGAGGTCACAAGAACATTTAAAGCGCTTACATTAACACGGACGATATAATCAGAGAATATATCCAGAAAATGTAGCCGTAAAAATTTGTTTCTCTTTACACTATAATAACGCTTTTATGGAAAAAATTCATTGATTTAATATTAAAATCTATTATTAATCAATATTACTCTATTTGTCAGGATTCTTAGAATAATTTTGACAAGCTTTCTTACGGGCACTGACCTTAAATACTGTCAGCAAAAAGAACAGGCATCGCCTTTTTGTGAAGGTTATGCCTGTTCTTTGCGGAAAGTATTATTCTGTTATAAGCAGATTATTTTTCTTCCTTAGTCAATAGTGCTTTACGGGAAAGATTGATTCTGCCTTGTCTATCGACTTCGATGACCTTGACTTTGACTTTGTCGCCGATGGCTAGGACGTCTTCGACTTCTTTGACACGTTCGTTGGCCAATTCGGAAATATGGACCATGCCGTCTTTGCCTTTTGTGATTCCGACGAATGCGCCGAATTTTTCGATGCGTTTTACAGTGCCCTCGTAGATTTCGCCGACCTTCACTTCATGCGTCAACTCTTCGATGATTTGTTTAGCGCGGGCAATCATCGCAGTATCAGCTGAAGCGATGCTCACGTTACCGTCTTGGTCGATGTCGATCTTCACGCCGGTTTCTTCGATGATGCTGTTGATCGTATCTCCGCCCTTACCGATGACGACTTTGATCTTATCAGGTTTGATTTGCATCATTTCGATCTTCGGAGCATATTGAGACAACTCTTCGCGAGGCGCTGCAATTGTGCTTGTCAGCTCAGCAAGGATTTCCATCCGCGCTTTTTTCGCTTGCATCAAGGCTTCAGTCAGGATTTGTTCTGTGATTCCTTGGATTTTGATGTCCATCTGCAAGGCAGTGATGCCTTCGCTTGTTCCGGCAACTTTGAAGTCCATGTCGCCCAGGTGGTCTTCAAGTCCTTGGATGTCAGTCAAGACTGTGTAGTTTTCGCCTTCCATCACTAAGCCCATCGCGATACCCGCTACTGGCGCTTTGATCGGTACACCGGCATCCATCATTGCCAACGTGCTGGCGCAGATGCTTGCTTGTGAAGAGGACCCATTGGATTCCAATACTTCCGAAACCAAACGGATTGTGTATGGGAACTCGGCTTCAGTCGGGATGACTTGTTTCAATGCGCGTTCACCCAAAGCACCATGGCCGATTTCGCGGCGTCCAGGGCTTCCTGCTCTTCCGGTGCTGCCGACCGAGAATTGCGGGAAATTGTAATGGTGGATGAATCGTTTGCTGTCTACCAGACCCAGGCCATCGATGATCTGATGTTCGCCCAGCGGAGCCAATGTACAAGTGGACAACGCTTGCGTCTGTCCACGCGTGAACAAGCCGGAACCGTGCACGCGCGGCAATAAACCGACTTCTGAAGCCAACGAACGAATCTCGTCGATTTTACGGCCATCAGGACGGATTTTATCGACTGTGATCAAACGGCGCACTTCGTCTTTTTCCATGTCTTCCACGATTTGGCGGACTTCTTTGGAGATTTTTGCAAAGTTGGCGTCATCCAGATACTTTTCGTTGAAGAACACGATTGCTTCAGCTTTCACATCTTCAATAGCGGCTTCACGAGCCAATTTCTCTTCTGTCATGATCGCTGCCGTCATTTTTTCGCCATAAGCAGCGGTAACTTCGGCTACAAGTTCAGGATTCAAAGATAAAAGTTTGACTGTCATTTTTTCCTTGCCGACTTCAGCTACAATTTTATCTTGGAAATCGCATAATTCTTGGATCGCTTTGTGGCCGAACATCAATGCTCCAAGCATATCTTCTTCATTAACCATTGCAGCACTGCTCTCAACCATGTTGATGGCAATTCTTGAACCAGCAACGGTCAATTCGATATCGGATGCTTCATTCTGTGGAGCGGTAGGATTCAATACATATTCGCCATCCACGCGGCCTACATTGACTCCAGCGATCGGTCCGTAGAACGGAATGTCGGAAATCGCCAATGCCAACGAGGAACCGAACATAGCAGCCATTTCAGGCGCGCAATCCTGTTCAACTGACATGACAACGTTTGTGATCTGTACTTCGTTACGGAATCCTTCAGGGAACATCGGGCGGATCGGACGGTCGATCAAACGCGCCGTCAACGTTGCATTTTCACTTGGGCGGCCTTCACGCTTGATGAATCCTCCAGGTATTTTACCGACTGAATACATTTTTTCTTCATAGTTCACAGTCAATGGGAAGAAATCGGTATCTTTTGGTTCTCTTGAACCTACAGCAGCCGTCAGCACAACGGTATCTCCGTATCTCACCAATACCGCACCATTGGCTTGCTTAGCCAATTGGCCGATTTCGACTTGCAGCAAACGACCTGCCCAGTCCATTTGGAACACTTTTTTTTCTGACATGTTATCATTCTCCTTTTGCGATGCTTCCCATCTACCAACTACTAAACAAATGTCAACCTACTGATGACTATAAGCTCACATTTGTATAGTAGCGGTCTGTAGAGCGGGAGCCTCATTCCATTATAGCTGATTGCTCAGCATTTTTGCACTCATTGTCCGAAAAATCCCAAAAAATAAGCGAGATTCACAGTGGAATCTCGCTTCATATATCTTAGCCACGAAATTAACGACGTAAGCCTAATTTTTGGATTAGTTCACGGTAGCGGGGAACGTCTTTGTTACGCAAGTAAGCCAACAAATTACGACGGTGTCCAACTTTTTTCATTAAGCCACGGTAAGAATGGTGGTCTTTTTTATGAACGCGTGCGTGCTCGTTCAAGTGGTTGATTTCATATGTAAGAACTGCGATTTGCACTTCAGGGGATCCAGTATCTCCTTCGTGAATAGCGTATTCTTTGATGATTTCATTTTTAAGTTCTTTTGAAATTGCCATTTTTTTCACCTCTTTCATAAAGTTACCTTTAACTGAGTAAAACGTTGGTGATTCGTTTAACCAAGTTGAAGGTCGTATATATAATACATGGAACAGTTTAACGTAATTCCTTACCGATTGCAAGTGAAAATCACTTTTTTATAAACCTTTGTATTCGGCTTTCAGCTCCAATACCATGTCACGGATTTCTGCCGCTTTTTCAAAATTGAGGGCTTTGGCGGCTTCCCTCATTTCCCTATCCAGTTGATCGAGCGCTTCGCGGCGTTGTTCCATCGTCATCGCCTTATAGACGCTCAAAATGCTGACATCCCCTTCTGCATCTTCTGGCGTGTGCGAGATGCTGATGCGGTCACGGACTTCTTTGATGATCGTTTTCGGCGTGATGCCATGCTTAATGTTGTAGGCTTCCTGCGTCGCACGTCGCCTGTTCGTTTCATTTATGGCCCGCTCCATGGAATCTGTTATGCGGTCTGCATACATGATGACTTTCCCGTTCTCATTGCGGGCAGCCCGGCCGATCGTCTGGACAAGCGAGCGTTCGCTCCTCAGGAAGCCTTCTTTGTCGGCATCCAAGATGGCAACAAGGGAAACCTCGGGAACATCCAACCCCTCCCGCAAAAGATTGATGCCGATCAATACATCAAATTCTCCCAATCTGAGCTTGCGGATGATTTCCGCGCGCTCCATCGTTTTGATTTCACTGTGCAGATAATTGACTTTGATGCCAACTTCCTTCAGATAATCGGTCAAATCTTCCGACATCTTCTTCGTCAGCGTAGTGATGAATACCCGTTCATTGCGTTCGACGCGCAAATTGATTTCACTGATCAGATCATCGATCTGGCCTTTGATCGGACGCACTTCCACAATCGGATCCAACAAGCCGGTCGGACGGATGATCTGTTGGGAAACATAAGGGCTTTGTTCATATTCGTATGGTCCCGGTGTCGCTGAAATATAAAGGATCTGGTTGACCCGTTCCTCGAATTCCTTCAACATCAACGGGCGATTATCCAAGGTGCTCGGCAGACGGAAGCCGTATGCCACCAGCTGTTCTTTCCGTGAACGGTCTCCGTTGTACATGCCGCGTATTTGCGACATCGTGATGTGCGACTCGTCGATGACTGTCAAATAATCATCCGGGAAAAAATCAAGCAGCGTGTATGGTGGCTCTCCAGGAGCGCGTCCATCCATGTGCCTGGAATAGTTTTCGATTCCGTTGCAGTATCCCATTTCCATCAACATTTCCATGTCGTAGTTGGTGCGCTGTTCCAAGCGTTGGGCTTCCAGCAGTTTGTTTTCTTCACGCAGCACTTTGAGGCGATCCTTCAATTCTGCCCGGATCATATCGACTGCATGCAAAGTCTTTTCTTCATTAGCCACGAAGTGAGTGGCCGGAAAAATGGGGAAATGTTCGACGTCGTTCTTGATTTCTCCGGTCAACACATCGACTTCCCTGATCCGATCGATTTCATCCCCAAAAAATTCGACACGGATCGCCTCGTTGTCGCGGGATGCCAGAAAAATTTCGACCACATCCCCGCGCACACGGAAAGAACCGCGCCTAAAATCGATATCATTGCGTTCAAACTGCATTTCCACCAACCTGCGCAGCAGTTCATTCCGCTCCATCTCCATCCCTTGCCGCAAAGATAAGGTATGCTCTTTATAGTCCAAGGGATTCACCAGACCATAGATGCAGGATACGGAAGCCACAACAATAACGTCACGCCTTTCCAGCAAGGAACTGGTTGCGGAATGACGCAGTTTGTCGATTTCATCATTTACGCTGGATTCTTTCTCTATATAAGTGTCACTGGAGGGAACATACGCTTCGGGTTGATAATAGTCATAGTAACTCACAAAATATTCGACGGCATTGTTCGGGAAAAATTCCTTCAATTCGCCATACAATTGCCCAGCCAACGTTTTGTTGTGTGCAATGACAAGCGTCGGCTTGTTTACTTGCTGGATGACGTTTGCTACCGTGAAAGTCTTGCCGGTCCCGGTCGCGCCCAACAAGGTCTGCGCCCGTCTTCCCAGATTCAAGCCGTCGACGAGCTCTTTGATGGCTTCCGGCTGATCACCACTTGGCTGGTATGGAGAAACTAATTCAAATTGATCTTTCATCTGGATGATTCACCTCTTCACTTACTTTTAAAACTATTTTACCACCCAAACATACTTTCGTACACTTTGGAGCTTTTGGCATGGCCTTACACGATTTTGACCCAACAATTTCAAATAAAGCATCCCGGAATTCCGGGCAGCAGTGATTAAAAAGGGAATCTCTTTCATTTTTTATTGCACAACCCTCGAAAATTATGTATAATATGGCATGTTGGCAAAACAGCCTAATAGTTATAGAAATAAGGAAAGAGGGGTGAACCCAATGCCAAATATCGATTCAGCAATCAAACGTGTTCGCACTAGCGAAAAAGCTAACCTAAAAAACAACGCTCAAAAGAGTGCTATGCGTTCAGCTATCAAGAAATTTGAAGCTGCAGTAGCAGAAGGCGCTGAAAATAGCGAAGAATTATTAAAGGCAGCAGTTAAATCTATCGATTCAGCAGCTTCTAAAAACTTAATTCATCAAAACAAAGCGTCTCGCGACATTTCTCGTTTAACTAAAAAATTAGCAAAATAATTTTTTGATTTAAGAGACTTCAAAACGTAAGGCCGAAGACAGACCAGTTCAACTGGTCTGTCTTCGGCCTTTTTCGTATGTAAAGTAATTTGTATAACTTATCAAACTAAGAAGCGTATCACCGCAGGTGTTAAACTGATTTGCAACTTATTTCACGCATCCAAAATGATGTCCAGCTTCACGGGTAAGCCCTTCGGAAATTAGATAAATCGTACCTATTGCGCTCTACGATGCTCAGTTGCATGGGAGTCTTAGGGATTCATCCCTTAGAGTCCCAGTACAAGGTGACCGTAGGGAACGTTGCATGGCACGATTTCCTAAATTTCTTTCAGGCCTGAGCGAACCCGTTCCGCTTTTCTGATCGTTTCACTGTTTGGGCATTGCGTTTGCGTAGCGGATCAGAAACAGCTCAAATTGTATGTCCTTCAGCCCCTGCCCTGTCTTCATGTTGTATTCCGTCTCGACCAATCCCTGAAAAGCATCCGCCAAGACCTTTTCGGAAAGGTTCCTCACTTGTTGGAAAGCAAGTTTGACACGATAAGGATGGATCTTCAATACTTTGGTGATGTCGGTTTGTTGATACCCATTTTTTGAGAGTAGCTTCACTTGCAGCAAGAGCCGGAATTGCCCTAAAAGGATGGCGTTGATTTTGATCGGTTCCTCTTTTTGGAGCAACAGATCCCGGTAAATCTGGATGGCCAGATACGTGTTCTTGTTCAGAACCTGCGTCACCAATTCAAAAATATTTTGTTCCAGATTTCGCGGGATCAAGTCGATCACCATCTGTTTTGTGAGTTTCTTGTCTTCAGATCCGGCGAGAAACAGCTTAGGCAACTCTCTCATTCCCCGGGACAGCTGATTTTCGATCCGCTCGTAAAATAACTCGAGTACGTCGCGGTCCATCTGATAGCCTTCATTTTTTATCATATCCCCCAAAAATTTGCGGGCTTCTTTTTCCGCTAAAGGAGAAACATCCACAGTGACGGCCTTCTTAGCCAAGAGTTTCGATATTTTTTTTCTGCTGTCCAATTTTTCGTAAGGCGCAAAAATAGCCAGAATTGTTGAGGGCGAAGGGTTCTCGAGATAACTCTCCAGCCAACCAAGATCATGCTCCAGCCCATTTTTGGGTTTTTCGGCCGTCAAAAACAGCGGGTTTTCGATGATGACCAAACGTCTTTCCCCAAAAAAAGGCAGCGACTCCGCATCTTCAAGAGCCCGATCCACCAACGTCCCATCCATATTGAATATGCCGACATTCAAATCCTTGTCGGCTTCGTCAACCACCGTACGCAGCAACAGCTGCTTCGCTTCTTCTATAAAAAAATCTTCTTTGCCCAAAAATAAATAGACCGCCTGAAGCTGACCTTTTTTTATTTTGGACATCTCCGTTGTATAATTCACGTTTGGACCACCATTCATCATTTTTATTTTTTGTTCTCCAAAATGGTTCGCCATTCTGTTTCTTCTGACCCATACAAAAAGTGGATAGCGCCCTGTCGATCCGTACGAAATATAGGGATATTCCGCAATTCCAGACGTTCCAGTATTTGCGCATCCGGATGTCCATACCGGTTCTGTTTTCCAGCCGATATCAAGGCCAATTCAGGTTGGACATGATCCAAGAAACCTTCCGAACTGGATGTTGCGCTGCCGTGATGACCTATTTTCAGGACATCGGTCTTCAGATCAGGATAAGTCCGCATCAGCACCTCTTCACCTTCTTCTCCGAGATCGCCTGTGAACAACCAATCCAAACCGCCTATGCTGGTTTGGATGACCAATGAATCCTCATTTCCGCCTTCACCCGGCGCTAAAGGTGCCAGGATGTGAAAAACAAAATCGGCATCAATCTCTAGATCGACCTTGCCCAATAAAGGGAAGAGACCCACTTGATGCTGGCTTTGCAGTTCAAGGAGCACTGCGGCGAAAGCCGCATTCCCCTCCGCTCCTTTAGGGAAATAAACCGCATCGATCGGCAACCCTTCGGCTAGTTCCCGCAACGAACCGACATGATCCTGATCGGCATGTGTCAGAAAGACCCTGTCCAATTTTTTCACGCCTTCCGCTTTTATTATCGACACAAGCTTTTCGCCGGCGGTGGTCGCTGTTTCCCGGACTTGCCAAGCTTCCCTTTCAAAAGTGATCACGCCTCCCGTGTCAATCAGCACGGCACTACGATGAAAGGGCGTTATGATCAGAATGGCATCCCCCTGCCCCACATCAAGCATGACGACTTTTCCGGAAGCCGTCAGCTGGTGGGCGAAGGAAAACAGTCCGACAGCAGCCATCAGGAAACAGAGCACACGGATATCCCTTTGTGCCTTTTCAACGCTCAGCAAGAGCAACACCAAGGCGATCCAGACCAGCGCAAAATAAAAGGCAGGCGGTCTCCCTGTGACGAGTGACGCAAAATCCAAATCCGCAGCTGCTCCAGCGAAGGTTTCCAACAGGGTGAGCAAGTTGTCGGAAACGGCGCAAAGCACCCCCAGAAACGGGGCTTCCGGAAAAAAAAGCACCGCGAAGAACAACAACCAAAACAGCGGAAAAAGCAGCCAGGAAAAGAAGAAGGAAAAGATCACATTCACAAAGATTCCAAGCCAGGAAACCTCAAAAAAATGATAGGCGACAACAGGAAAAGAAACCATCGTCATCAGCGCCGTCAAACAGATATCCTTCAACAGCCCATTCAGTTTCCATTCCGCACTCACCGGAGCAACGAAATACAATACTCCCGCCAAAAGATAGCTCAATTGAAAACTTGCCGAATAAATCAGCAGCGGATTATAAAAAACAGCAACCATCACCGTAAGCGCGAAGGCATCTTTCGCTTCAATCCGATGGCCGGTGATTTTTCCCATCAAAAGGATAAAATGCGTGCAGATAGCTCGGAAGACACCGATTCCCCA
Source organism: Trichococcus shcherbakoviae (assembly GCF_963666195.1). Classification (NCBI taxonomy): domain Bacteria; kingdom Bacillati; phylum Bacillota; class Bacilli; order Lactobacillales; family Carnobacteriaceae; genus Trichococcus; species Trichococcus shcherbakoviae. The sequence goes on along the minus strand of NZ_OY762653.1, from coordinate 2,755,882 downwards.
CCCGGTCAACACACCATAAGCGATCAAAAAAACGACCAGCAGCTTATTTGTAGTCTCATGGCTGACTTTCATCCGCAAAAGGATATAGCGCATCTGAGACAGCAGCAACTGGATATGCATGCCGGAAATCGAAAAAAGATGCAATAAACCGATCCCGCGATAGGCATCCAAGGTATCACCCGCAATAGTATGCGACTGATTGAATAACATGGTTTGAATATAGTCGGTCGTCTGGACAGCAGGCAATTTTTCCAGCATCAAAATGATGGATCTCCTGATGCTGCTTGGCCAGGACCAGAAAGAACGATCCTCACTTAGGGACTGTATCGCTTCGACAGTAACGACCCAATGGACGCTTTTCGCATTCAGATAATCTTCAAAATCAAATTGATGCAGATTCCTCTCAGCTTCCGGCTTCTCCAACTGGACTGTGGCCACGACCCGTTGGGGAAATCGCTGTTGTTCCCAGTTGAACTTTTCTTCTTCCGTTCCGATCGTGTAGTAGAAATAAACGGTTTCTTCCTTGCCTTCCGATTGCAGCAGGGCTTCCCCTGTCAACAGATTGCCGTTGATCCGCATGTCGTTCGGATCCAACTGCAGCGCAGCTGTTCTGATTCCTTCCGCTTCCTGAGCAGAGAACGCAGATGCACTTGACCACTGGTGGACCAGCAAGCTCAAAAGGCTTGCGGTCACTACCGCAGCAGCAATGAAGTTCAGAAGCTTAGATTGCATAAAGAAAAGGCGCGCAAAAATGGCAAACAGCAGTACCCATGCGAAAACGTTGGTTCCGTCAAAACCAAGAATGGTCAACGGGAAGACGAGCAAGGCAGGCAAAAGCAGATAACCTTTAATGGTCAGTCGTCATGATGACCGCAACAAGCAGCAGAGTCATCATCTGGTTGTTCTTTTCGTTTCAGTAATTGAGAAAAATAATCCGGATCGAGGGGAACTTGTTCATACGGAATGTCCATTGTATCCAAAAGATGGACGGCGTAGGAGTCATTATGGTAGTCTTCCAAATAGTAGATTTTCTTGATGCCGGCCTGCAGAATCATTTTTGTGCATTGCAGGCAAGGGAAATGTGTCACATATATTTCCGCATCCTGTGTCTGAGCGCCGAATTTGGCGCACTGCAGGATCGCATTCATTTCCGCGTGGATAGTGCGGACACAGTGCCCGTTCACGACATAGCAGCCCTCATCGATGCAGTGGACATCGCCGGAAACACTTCCGTTGTATCCTCCGGCTATGATGCGTTTGTCTCTGACGATTGTTGCCCCTACCTCCAAGCGTTTACAAGTGCTCCTCAGCGAGAGCAGCACGCTTTGTGCCATAAAATATTGATTCCAAGGAATTCTTTCCATGCAGTAACCTCCATCCATATATAAAATTAAGTATACAAGAGCCGCTCCCTTGATTCAATTTTATTTTGCTCCGACCGTGATTAGATTTTTAAACCCCTCGAAGGTTTTTTCACCGATTCCTGAAACTTCCATTATTTCCTCGATCGTCTGGAAAGAGCCGTTCTCCTCACGGTACGCGATGATGAGCGCAGCTTTTTTTCCACCTATCCCATTCAATGTCTGCAGCAATACCGCGTCTGCCGTATTGATGTCCACTTTCTCGGTTCCGGCCTCCTCGTTTCCGATTTCTTGTTCGGTCAGGTTGTTTTCCGGCACCGCAATCGGCCGCTCGGCTGCTTCCCCGACTGCAGGAATATAGATCACCATCTGATCCGTCACGCGCTGGGACAGATTCACTGTGTCGGCATCAGCCGTTTCACTCAAGCCACCCGCCAAATCAATTATGTCAATGACGCGCATATCAGCCTCAGCTTGGTATACACCCGGATTTTTTACGGCCCCCTTGATGTCGACAATGATGATTTCCTGGGCCGGCCCCGACTCTTGCGGCTGCACTGGCGTCTGATCAGACTCAACAGAGCTTGCCGCCAGATAAGTTTCATCCAACTGCAGTGACTCGGTGTCGGTTTCTGCCGTATTGCCGGATATCAATCTGCCCAAGCCAAAGAGACATACCGCGAGAAACATAAACAAAACAGCAAATCTGATCACTTCCCGTTTATGCCCAGCAAGCCATTCCCGAATAGCATCCAAACTATCCCTCCTTTCGCATCCACTGAAAACATACGCAAAAAGGCACAGAAACATTCAGCCATTCGAAAAAATTATCCACCTGGTCATCAAAATAAAAAGGTCGGGACAAGAACCAGCGGCTCCTCTCCCAACCTTATGCACATGCTCGATTCATTCCGATATTTTTTTCCCCTTGAACGCGCTATCCTTGAATTTCTGAAGGATAGCGGCGTTGATGTTGGCCGGCACCAAGGTGGATACATCCCCGCCGAACATCGCGACTTCCTTGATTAGGCTGGAACTGAGGTAACGATAGTTTTCCGAAGACAAGAGAATCACCGTCTCAAGATCGGGAGCCTGCAGCTTATTCATCGAGGCAATGCTGTGTTCATACTCGAAGTCCTTTACGTTTCGCACCCCGCGCAAAAGCGCACAGGCACCGACATCCCTTGCCATTTCGATTGTAAGCCCACCGGTATGGCGGATGACCCGGACCTTCGGAAAGTCACGCAAAGCTTCGGCAACCAACTGAATCCGTTGCTCACCGTCAAATAATGATTGCTTGGATGTATTGGTCGACACCGCAACGACGATTTCGTCGAAAACAATGGCTGCACGGGAGATCGTATCGATGTGCCCGTTTGTCAAAGGGTCAAAACTCCCTGCAAATAGTGCTGTTTTCCCCATGGAATCACCCTTCCTGATAGTAGTCGAACATTTCGATAGCGATGGTCCCATAAACGGCACGCTTCCATTTTCCGTAAGGGCCGATCTGTTCAGGCAACGTGTTCTCCTTTGCCATTTCACAAACAAATACGGTTTCTTCGTTGACTAACTGCAAAGCGATCATTTCAGTGATGTCAGCCACTGTCTTTTCTTCAGCATACGGCGGATCAAGGAAGACCAAAGAAAATTGCGTATTCGGATTTTCCGAGGCAAAGACACGCAGATTTTTTCGCGCATCCCCTGCATAAATAGTGAATTTCTCCGCTTCCTTTGTGACCGCGATGTTTTCCTTGATCGTATCAAGCGCTTTTCGGTTCTTTTCGAACAACACCGCTCTGTCTATCCCGCGGGAAACCGCTTCGATTGATAAGCCACCGCTGCCTGCAAACATATCCAAGCTGATTCCGCCATCAAAGAACGGACCGATGATATTGAACAAGGACTCTTTGACCTTGTCCGTCGTTGGGCGTGTATTGCTGCCAGGAACGCTTTTCAATCTGCGTCCTTTGTATTCTCCTGCGATAACTCGCATCTGTCCTCACCTACAAACAAATATTTTTTATTTCGATATACATTCTAAAAAGAATATGTCTTCGTTTCAAAAGCGGATACGTTGTATTCCGATTCAGGATTACTGCGATCTTTCCTGTCAGGAAGAGCATTCTTCAGGGTCATGTCGATTTCAGGACGATGCGACAATTCCACTTTCCTGACAAAATGCAGACTGTTCAATTTTTCTGCTGTAGCCTGTGCCTCTTCTTGGTCGACGTACAATAAGACATACTTCATTCTGTTGGAAACATAATGGATATAGCCGTATCTTTTCAAATTTTTGATCTGTCTCAAGGTATAGACCCAGACGACGATGCCCTGCCTTTTGGTCACTTCTAAACTCATATGTTTACCCCCTACTGGAAATATGTATCTGGCAAGCTGCAGGCATGTTTGATTCTCCTGATTGAAAAAATGGGTCCCCTGCAGAAACCAATATATTCGGTGAAATGGCATGCGCCAATCGCTCGGAAACCTTGTCCAAAAGCAGTTGCAATTCACGTTCCGCTGTCCGAAAGCGATAGACGGATTCATCCAAATCCATGATCCGCTTCGCCTGGTAAACGCGTTGTTTGATTTCCGCATAATCCGGTGCAAATTCAGGGTAGGCTTCGACCCGTTCGTATGCCTCTTTTGCTTCATTGAATGCCCTTATCTTAGCGTTGGCCTCTTCATTTTTTGCCAGAAGACGCTTTGCTTCCTTATAAGATGACATAGTTTCTCCGCTGCAGATTGCTTCCACAAGCCGGAATGTTTGGTCTTCCAACGCAAAGTACGCTTCATTGATGATCATCTTATTCCCCTGCCTCGTATGTGTTGATGATGTCTACTTTTTAGTATAGCTTGAAACGACGGGCGACTCAACCGTTTTTTATGGTTCTATCGGCTGCTCGCTCAAAAGGATCAATTGGTAATGCTCATTGCCCGCGACGGCGTAGCGCGTCAGATAGTCATCAAATATCACGTTATCCTCTTGCAGCACCTTCAGGAAGAGCGCAGGAACACTGTAGACATCGTCATCAAAAACAAAGGCCGTCCGCGTATCCGGGGCAACTTCCGCTAATTTTTTCTCGATGCGTTGATCCGATAAAGTGAAGGCCGCGGTAAAATCATTGATTCCTGCTTCACTCGGCATAAGCTCGCCTGTAGCCGTAAGCAACTCTTCGGATTCCTGGAACATAGTCAAGCCTCTGCGTTCGCGCAGTAAAGCTAAAATGCTTTTGATTTGCAGTACATTTTCTTCATCCGCAGCAACGCTTCGTTCCCAGTCATCACGTCCGACTTCATAGGATTCGTCTGAAACGATGGAATAATATTCCAAATCCAGCAGCGCCTCATTCGAAAGGAAGTACATCCCATAAACCGTTTCTGTCACGTCGTCAAACAGCAAAATCACAAAGCTGTCATTCTCGAACTGAATCAATGGCGCTAATTTTTTTTGTTTTTTGGACAATGCCAGTTCATACGGCGTATCACCGACAGTAAGTTGAAAATCCCTTGCCAGGTAACCCTCATCGAGTACATTTTCCTGCGTCATGCCGATTGTGTACATGCCCGTTTCGATTTTGTTTCCCAAAATATACAGGGAGCGGATGATATCATCCTTGACGCCTATTTGGATGTAGTCAGTTGCATTTGTTCCGAATATCCACCATTCGCTGTCTCCATAGGCTTTGCCTACGCGTATCGGATCCCCGTGTTTGGCCGTGTAGGCAGCAATGGGCTGACCGATGTAGGATTCATAACCCGTCACAGGCAAAGGATACCCTTCATTTTCATCAATGGATGCTTGCTCGTTCCTCACAACGCTTGCAGGCGGTCTTGTTTGATCCCCGTTATCCACATAGAGAGGGAGTGTATAGGCTATGAAAGTGAACAAAATGAAAAGTGATACTACTTTGATGGAAAATTTCATCCCTATCCCTCCTTGTGATTTCTGAACGTTCAAGATGGCACGATTACCACGATAAATCTTATTATACTCTATTTTTGTTCGATACGAAAAGCTTTCCGGCAACTGCTGCTCCGAGGCATCCGCTGGTTGCGGAATCGAAGCCACCATTCAAAAAAAGAGCCGGATTCCCGGCTCTTTTTCCTGTTTATTTTGGTTGTTTGGAAATCTGATCGTTGATGTACATATTGTTGACTATGCCGATCGAAACAGCGGATACCAACAGGCTCGATCCTCCGTAGCTCACGAACGGGAAAGTGACCCCGGTCAATGGCATCAGACCGGTTGCACCACCAACATTGATTACTCCCTGGACCAGGAACATAGTGCCGATTCCGATACAGACCAGTTGGGCAAACGGATCTTTGATTTTGATTGCATCCTTAAAAATACGATAGACCATATAGAAAAACAGCACCAAAACGAATGCGACACCCACTAGACCCAACTCTTCCCCGATGATGGACAAGATGAAATCGGTGTGGGGTTCCGGCAGATAGCCGGACTTTTGGATGCTTTCACCGATGCCTACACCGAAAAGGCCCCCCCTGCTTAAAGCGTAGTACGAATTCACCACTTGGTAACCGGAATCCTGTATGTCGGCGAACGGATCGATGAATGATGTGATCCGTTCCATCTGATAGGAATGGAAGAAAGGGATGCTGCGCCCGAATGTTTTCACCATGACGATAATCAGACCATAGATCACACCGATTGCCCCAAAAATCATTACTCCATACTTGACCTTGACACCACTGTGAAGGAACAGCACGAGGCAGATGAAAGCAATGATGGCAGCCCCGCCGAGATCGGGCTGCACGAATACCATCGCAACTGCTGCTGCCGTTAACAGGAGCGGTTTCTTCATCGTATCGTAAAAACCATCATTGATGTGGGACTGGTGTTTGGAAATGATCAAGGACAAGTAAAGGATCAGGTTCAATTTCATGAACTCGGCGGGTTGTAATCCGAAAGATCCGAAGTAGATCCAGCCGCGCGCCCCTTTCGTTGCCGTACCCGGCCAAAGCAAAAGATAAGCCAAGATACCGAAAAGAATATACAAAACAAACATCAGCAGCTTTTCATTTTTGAACAGACGTTTTGAGAGAAATGAAACGAACAGCGCACCGAACAGACCCAGGACAGCGAATAACATTTGCCTGTAAAAGAAGTGTTCTGAATTATTGTAATCCGTCATGGCGCGGTAACTGCTGGAACTGTAGACCATCAGTATGCCGAAACCCGACAGGATGATGTATGGAATCAGAAGACGCCAATCCATATAGGAGAATTTTTTCTTGATTGCATTTTTAATCATGTAGATAACTAAACCCCTTTGTCGGCGGAATCGTTTTTCGATTGATCAAAATAGTTCGTGTACATGGCGTTCAAGGAAGCTTCCAAATCACTCAATATTTTGTGTCCCTCTTCTTTCGAGATGATTCCCAATTTTACAGCATACTCGACTTCACGGGAGAATCCGTACATTTGCGTATCCACCACATCCTCAAAGGCTGGACAGTTCGCAAAGCAGAGGTGTTCTTTTTGGCTATTGATTAATTTGTAGATCTTTTCAGCATCCTGCATCAAGATTTCCAAGGCAGTCGTTTTGTTGATGCTATCCATATTAATTCCTCCCCTCAAAAGTTACTTCATTCTATCTTGAATTACTCCGCATTCCTTGCGGTTGATACAAAAATTGTACGATCTTTCCAGTCTATTATACCAAACAATCAGGCCGGCGCATACCGCCATTCTTCCCCAAGCGGATTCCAGCCTAATGAAGAGAAAAAGGCCCGAGGCAATGATTGCCAAGGACCCTTTTCCAGAACTTGCTTTCGGATTATTCTGCTTTTTTCTTGCGTTTTGCAGCTTTTTCGCGCTCATTTTTATCCAGGATTTGTTTACGCAGACGAACACTTACAGGTGTCACTTCGCAATACTCATCTTCTCCCATGAATTCAAGAGATTCTTCCAGCGTCAATGTGCGTGGACGTTTGATCACGTTTGTAGAATCTTTGTTTGCAGAACGGATATTCGTCATTTGTTTCGCTCTTGTGATGTTGACAGCGATATCTGTGTCGCGGGCATTTTCGCCGACAACCATACCTTCGTAGATTTCCACACCAGGTTCGATGAAGATCGTACCACGATCCTCTACGCCCATGATGCCGTAAGTTGTTGTTTTGCCTGTTTCAGTAGAGACAAGCGCGCCTTTGCTGCGTCCGCCGATTTTTCCTGGCAACTCTGGTAAGTACGCTTCAAACGTATGAGCCATGATGCCATAACCGCGTGTAATGGATAAGAACTCAGTAGAGTAACCGATCAGTCCACGTGATGGAACAAGGAAGATGATACGGACTTGACCATTTCCGCTGTTTTGCATATCCTGCATTTCAGCTTTGCGTTGGCTGATTGTTTCGATTACGGAACCCATGTATTCCTCAGGGGTGTCGATCTGAACACGTTCAAACGGCTCGCATCTTACGCCATCAACTTCTCTGATGATAACTTCTGGACGGGATACTTGTAATTCGTAGCCTTCACGACGCATGTTTTCAATCAGGATGGACAAATGCAATTCGCCACGTCCAGAAACGATCCAAGCATCAGGAGAGTCGGTAGGATCAACACGCAAAGATACGTCAGTGTGCAATTGTTTCATCAAACGCTCTTCGATTTTGCGGGAAGTGACCCATTTACCTTCACGACCTGCGAAAGGAGAGTTGTTTGTAAGGAAAGTCATTTGCAGTGTAGGCTCGTCGATATGCAGAACCGGCAAGGCATCACGGTGGTCGACAGGAGTCACTGTTTCACCAACAAAGATATCTTCCATACCGGAAATGGCAATCAAATCGCCCGCTTTTGCTTCTTCGATTTCGATACGGTCCAAACCAAAGTAGCCGAACAGTTTTGATACACGGAAATTCTTGAATGAACCGTCCAATTTAAGTAAAGATACTTGATCCCCAACTTTGATTGTGCCACGGAATACGCGTCCGATACCGATACGGCCAACAAAGTCACTGTAGTCAAGTAAAGCTACTTGGAATTGCAATGGTTCAGCAGAGTTGTCGATTGGAGCTGGAATGTGTTCGATGATTGCATCAAAAACGTTATCCATTGTATCTTCTTGTTCAGTTGGATCATCTGACATGCTTGAAGTACCGTGCATTGCAGAAGCATAGACAACCGGGAATTCCAATTGTTCGTCATCAGCGCCCAATTCGATGAATAATTCCAGAACTTCATCCACGACTTCAGCAGGTCTGGCAGTCGGTTTGTCGATTTTGTTTACAACGACGATAGGAATCAGTTTTTGCTCCAAGGCTTTTTTCAATACGAAACGCGTTTGCGGCATCGTACCTTCGTAAGCATCGACAACAAGTACTACACCATCAACCATACGCATGATACGTTCTACTTCTCCACCGAAATCCGCGTGTCCTGGCGTATCCATGATGTTGATGCGCGTACCTTTGTATTGTACAGCTGTATTCTTCGCCAAGATCGTAATTCCGCGTTCTTTTTCAAGATCGTTGGAGTCCATTGCGCGTTCCATAAGTTCAGTTCTAGCGTTCAATGTATCCGATTGTTTCAACAATTCATCTACTAATGTTGTTTTACCATGGTCGACGTGGGCGATGATTGCAACATTACGAATATCTTTTCTAAATTCCATTTGTTGTTTTCCTCCAAAATGTTTACTTGTTTTTCACTGCTGTTTGATATGCCAACTGCTACTGCCATTATATAGTCGATCACAATTCTGAATTTGAACTTCCCATCAGTTTTCGTTTACGGAATAGGTGAAAACCCGTTGAAAACTCATGAAGACAACTATCAACTTGTCCAGTCTATCACCTCCGGAACCATTTGGAAAGAAAAAAGTTCAATGTAACGGCTTTCTTGAAAAAGTTTTTCTTTCAGTTGTCACTCAGGCTCAACTGGCCCTGACCAGCAAGTATTCAGGGCCAGCCTCTTTTTGGCTTAATCCGCAAAAAGAGACATAATCCAAAAAGATTATGCCTCTGTTTTTTTGATTGGGTCCTACATGTTTTTGATGACCAGTTCCGCAAATCCAGAGCAGCTGACTTTTTGGGCAGCCTCATCCTTCATCAGATAATAGAAATCGCGTGTGACTGTTTTGTTGGCAATCGTCTTTTCGATGCCACGGGTGATCAAGTCGCTGACTTCATTCCAGCCGATATAATCGAACAACATAGCACCTGACAACAGCACCGATGAAGGATTCAATTCATCCAAGCCGGCATATTCCGGTGCAGTGCCGTGTGTTGCTTCGAAAATAGCATGCCCAGTGTCCTCATTGATGTTAGCCCCGGGTGCAATCCCGATTCCGCCCACTTGAGCAGCCAACGCATCAGAAATATAGTCACCGTTCAGGTTCAATGTAGCGATGACGTCATAGTTCTCAGGGTTCATCAAAATCTCCTGTAGGAAGATGTCGGCGATCCGGTCCTTGATGATCAACTTGCCTTCCGCTACAGCATCTTCATAAGCTTTATCAGCTGCCGCCCTGCCATCCGCAGCTTTTACGGCATCGTATTGGGCCCAAGTGAAGACTTTATCGCCAAATTCGCGTTCAGCTAAAGCATAGCCCCATTTTTTGAAACCGCCCTCTGTGAATTTCATGATGTTGCCTTTGTGGACCAAGGTCACTGAAGTGCGCCCATTTCCCAAGGCATATTTGATGGCGCTGCGGATCAAGCGTTCCGATCCTTCGATTGAAACCGGCTTGACGCCGATTGCTGATGTCTCAGGGAAGCGGATTTTGTCCACGCCGAATTGGGTCTGCAGAATCTCGATGATTCGTTTTGCCTCTTCGCTTTGCGCTTCGAACTCGATCCCTGCATAGCAGTCTTCGGTATTTTCCCGGAAGATGACCATATCGGTTTTCTCAGGTTCTTTCAATGGTGTCGGCACGCCTTCGAAATAACGGACAGGGCGCAAGCATACGAAAAGGTCCAATGTCTGGCGCAAAGCAACATTCAAAGAACGGATGCCCCCGCCGATTGGTGTTGTCAGTGGTCCTTTGATGGCCACCAAATGTTCACGGATGACATCCATAGTCTCGTCAGGCAACCAGGAACCAGTCAAATCGAATGCTTTCCCTCCTGCAAGCACTTCTTTCCAGACGATTTTACGGGAATCGCCGTAGGCTTTCTCAACTGCGGCTTCAAATACTTTTTTGGATGCTTGCCAAATTTCCGGACCGATGCCATCCCCTTCGATGAAAGGGATGATCGGAAAATCAGGTGTGTGCAACCCTGTTTCATTCATAACAATTTTTTCGCCAACTGTCATTGTGCTGTACCTCCAATAGTTTCTTTTTCAGTCAAAGGGATGTAAGTAAGATTTACGGCTCCCACATATTTAGAACGCGGACGGATCAAGGTAGCTTCACGCTTTTGCTCAAAGACATGCCCTAACCACCCGGAAACACGGCTCATTGAAAACAATAGCGTGAAGAGGTCATGTTCGATCCCGAAGCAGTGATAAACAGTTGCTGAGTAGAAATCCACATTCGGAATCAAACCCTTTTCCTTCAATAGATAGTCTTCCACTTCGCAGGAAAGATCATATAAATCTTCTTTTCCGAATTCCTGGGTCAATTCCTTAGCCATGCGTTTCAAATGTTTCTTGCGGGGATCTTCCGTTTTGTAGACACGGTGACCGAATCCCATGATTTTTTCTTTATTGTCCAACTTTGATTTCAAGTAACCTGGAACATCTCTGGTGTCTGATTCAGCGATTTCGGAGAGCATATCGAATACGCGCTCATTTGCGCCACCGTGCAAGGGGCCCTTTAGAGCTCCGATAGCACCTGTGATACAAGAATAGACATCCGTCAGTGTAGAAGCTGCAACGCGTGCAGTGAAGGTCGAGGCGTTAAGATCGTGATCGGCATGGAGTACCAAACAATGATTATACGCTCTGACCAAATCCGGATTCGCTTCTTCGCCTGTCAACATATACAGGAAATTGGCTCCGAACGATAGGTCCTCGCGTGGCGCGATCGGATCCAAACCTTTGCGTAATCGGGCAAATGCGGCAACGATCGTCGGAATTTTTGCTTGTATCGAGATTGCTTGAATGTAGACAGAACGTTCGTCCATATCTTCCGCATACGGATCGAATACGCCCAATAGTGAGACTGTCGTGCGTAAGACACTCATCGGGTGCAGATTTTGGCGGCACTGTATTTTCAGGCAAGCAATGACACTTTCAGATAAGGCCATATGCGTGTGAAGATCTTGCTCCAACTGCGCAAATTCTTCCCGGCTAGGCATTCTTGAATTCCACAACAAAAAGATGATTTCCTCAAACGATGCATCTTTTTCCACTAATTCGTCGATATTATATCCTGAGTAGGATAATTGTCCCTCAACAATTGCGCTTAGGGAGGTTTCTGATACGACAACGTCTGCTAATCCTTTATGTACTTCCATGATTTTTCTCTCCTCTCAAAAACCTCTCTTCAGCAAATTGGATGGCTTGCTACTTAATAAGCAAGCCCCATTTTTTTACGGATCACCATCGGCAGGATGCCTCCGTTACGGTAGTAAGTCATATCCACTTCAGAATCAAAACGGGCAATGGTCGTAAATTTGATTTCTTGGCCATCTGATTTGACTGCCGTCACCGGAATTTCCGCATGGATGCCGACACTATCGTTCAAATCGATCGTGATTTTTTCCGATCCGTCCAGTCCCAGACTTTCTGCATCTTGACCTGTTTGGTATTGCAAAGGCAATACGCCCATCATCACAAGATTCGAACGGTGGATTCTTTCATAGCTCTTGGCGATGACTGCTTCGACCCCAAGCAGTTTGACACCTTTGGCAGCCCAATCGCGGGATGAACCCATCCCATAATCGTCACCTGCAAAAATCACTAATCCGGTTCCGTTTTGACGGTATTTTTCTGATGCATCAAAGATACTCATCTCTTCGCCGGTCGGCCAGTAAATCGTGAAGCCGCCGTCTTTGCCAGTTACCAGTTGATTGCGGATACGCATATTCGCCAACGTACCGCGCATCATCACTTCATGATTTCCGCGTCTTGCGCCGTATGAGTTGAAATCACGGACGCCCACGCCTTTAGAAGACAAATATTGTCCAGCTGGTGTGCTGATGTCGATGCTTCCTGCAGGGGAAATGTGGTCGGTCGTAACCGAGTCACCGAATTTACCCAATACCGATAGCCCATTCAAAGATACGATTGGCTTCGGTTCAGGCGATAAATTCTCGAAGAATGGCGGATTTGCGATGTAGGTCGATCCCTCTTCCCACTGGTACAAAGCGTCATCATTCGTTTCGATCGCATTCCATTCAGCATTGTCATCAAACACATGCAAATATTCCTCTTTGAATATCTCAGGTGTCACAAAATCACGGATCATCGCTTCGACAGCGTGTCTTTCTGGCCACAGATCAGCTAAGTAGACGGGTTGACCATCTTTGCCATTGCCGATAGGCTCGGTTTTCAGATCGATGTTCATCGTACCTGCCAACGCATAAGCGACTACCAATGGCGGCGACGCCAAGTAGTTGGCTTTGACCAATGCGTGGATCCGTCCTTCAAAGTTACGGTTTCCGCTCAATGCGCTTGAAACCAATAAGTCGTTGTTTTTGATTGCTTCTTCCACTTCAGGCAAAAGCGGTCCTGAATTTCCGATGCAGGTCGTACAGCCGTAGCCGACGGTATTGAAGCCCAGTTCTTCCAGGTAAGGCAGTAAACCGGCATTATCCAAATAAGCAGTGACTACTTTTGATCCGGGTGCCAACGAAGTCTTGACGTATTTCGGAACGTTCAGTCCCAATTCCACAGCTCGTTTCGCCAATAATCCGGCACTCAACATTACGTATGGATTCGATGTGTTCGTGCAGCTTGTGATGGCCGCGATTGCAATGTCTCCTGTTTTCATCTTCACTTCTTCTCCATCGAGGATAAGCGAAACTTCTTTTTCTGTTTCATCTTCGGATAATCCAAATCCGGCATTGCCTTTCGGCGCAACCAAGGATCTTTGGAAATCTTCTTTCAACTTCGATACCGGCACCAAGTCTTGAGGGCGTTTAGGTCCTGCAACATTGGCCTCGATTGTGCTCAAGTCGATTTCAACGACTGTGGTGTATTCTGGTTCCGGATCTTCAACACGGTAGTAAAGATCGTTTGCTTTTACGTATTCCTCTACTATAGAGACATGTTTTTCATCCCTGCCTGTCAACGTCAAGTAGTTAAGCACTTCATCGTCAACCGGGAAGAAGCCGCAGGTCGCACCATATTCGGGCGCCATGTTGGCGATGGTCGCACGATCCGCTAATGTCATGGAAGATAATCCAGGACCGAAGAATTCGACAAATTTTCCGACTACTTTCATTTCACGCAATTTCTGCGTGACTTTCAATGCCAAGTCGGTTGCGGTAGCTGCTTCCTGCAATGAATTTATGAAGCGTACACCTACGACTTCAGGAACCGGGAAGAAGGAAGGCTCTCCCAGCATGCTGGCTTCCGCTTCGATTCCGCCAACTCCCCAGCCCAATACGCCAAGCGCATTTGCCATCGTCGTATGCGAATCCGTTCCCACCAAAGTGTCAGGGAAAACTAAGCTTCTGTTCTCATCGATTGCTTTTTCTGTGACGACTGATGCCAAATATTCAATATTGACTTGGTGTACGATACCAGTTGCAGGTGGTACGGCGCGGTAGTTGTCGAATGCTTTTTGCGCCCAGCTTAAAAATTGATAACGTTCCTGGTTACGCAGGAATTCCATCTTCATGTTCGCGATCAAGGCTTGCGGGGATCCGAAGTTATCAACTTGTACGGAGTGATCGATGACCAGATCAACTGGCACTTCCGGATTGATGATAGCTGGATCTCCGCCTAAATCATGGACCGTTTTTCTTAAGGAAGCCAAGTCAACAACTGCCGGCACCCCTGTGAAATCCTGCAGGATAACGCGGGAAGGTTTGAATGGTATTTCGCCCTCGTTCGTTTCAGTTGCGCTCCAGTTAGATAAAGTGACAACATGTTCTTCCTTGATGCCGCTTTCTCCCACCTGACGTAACAATGATTCAAGCAGAACTCTGATCGAGTAAGGCAGTTTAGCGATTTTGATTTTTTCATTGTTTTCTAATTTTTTTAATTTATAGTATTCATACTGATGACCATTTAAACTAAAAGAAGCTATGGCATTTTGATTAAATTCTGACATTGTATAACCCCCGTTTATCATCTTTTTCACATTCAACTCATTTAATACGAAGATTATAACCATAATTTAATCAAATGTAAATGTTTTAAATAAAAAAAACACCGTCAGGATGCGCAATCAATTGGAAAAACCTTACATGGATTTGTAAGGTTTTTCATTAGAAAAAATGAGAGACCTGCCTCCAATCACACCAAAAATGAGATTCCCCCTCATTAAGCATCATTAGAAAGGGTCTTAAATACTCATTTATTTATCATTTTTAGGTTTTTTCTCACATTTATGATTTTTAATCTAATCCTCTTTCTGAGAAAAGTAATTTCTTTTTTCAACACAAGTGAATAAAATCGTTTATACCATACCTTCCCATGTCATGATTCCTGACATCTTTCGTTAACCAAAAAAAAGTGAACAAAATACATTATTCTGTATCTTGTCCACTTAATTTTAATCTTAATGAGGCTCCGACATTCATTGCCATTCGTTCTTGATCTCCTGGAAAGCACATCTGTTGGCGACAATCACTGCATTATTCTGGAGCAGGTTTATTTTTTCTCCCGTAACTTGTCTATATACCAAGCCCACCTCTTCGGCTATGACCAATCCGGCAGCGATATCCCATGGGGCCAAGGAAGGAGCGATATAAGCCACCAGTTTACCGGAAGCAACCCAAGCTGTTTCCAACCCGGCGGAGCCATTCACGCGCAACCCACTGCTGTTTTTTGCGATTCTGCGCGCTTCCCCCGCATCCGATACCACCAACCGGTTGCTGATTGCGACCAAACCCTCAGAAAGAGGCAGTTCCTCCACGGTCGGCAGTCTTCGATCGTTGCAGTAAGCGCCATTATGCCGGATCGCAAAGTAGAGCTCATCCCTGACGACATCATAAATATATCCCAGATGGCCGACACCATCTTCATAGATCCCTATCATGATGGCGAAATTTGCTCTCTGCTTGATGAAATTGAGGGTACCATCAATCGGATCGATGATCCAGACAATCCCTTCCAGATCCTGTATATCATGTCCTACGCTTTCTTCTCCCAAAATACGCTCATCAGGGAAATGCGCAGTGATTTTCTCATACAGGAACAACTCGATTTCCCGATCCATGTTTGTCACCAAATCCGTTCGCGACGTTTTTTCTTTAATTTCAAGTTCTTTATTGAACGATTCCCGCAGCAAATCTGCAGCCTCATGCAACCAAGACATGATCAGGCTGTGTCTTTTATCGATCTGATTCATCCGGCCCCTCCCTTCTCCTGCTTCTATATCTGCGCCTTAACCAGTCATTTAACGCTCCCCAAGGAAGATCTTGTTTTTTTCGCTCTTCTTTATTTCCTGCAGCACCTTGTACAAGGAGTAACCAGATTCTTTTTCGAACTGATTGCCGTATTTCTTTTCCTGACCGACTGAAGGCAGCACCGTTTTAAATTCCCGGTAAGCCTTCATAAAGTCTTCTTTGCTGATCCCACTTTCATAAGCACGCTCGACAGCATTCCATAAAGAGATGACTTTAACGATCTCCTCTTTGGACCATTCTACTTCGAACGGATAGTCATAATGTTGCATCTTATTCCCTCCATCTGATTCCTGTTTCTACTATATTATACATGACAAAAAAAATAAAGAGAATCCGGATCCGGATTCTCTCTACCTTTTACTATTTTTGAATTAGATGTGGATCGGCATGCCCAAAGCCAATTCGGCAGCGTCCATGATTGTTTCGGATAATGATGGGTGACCGTGGATCGTCAACGCGATATCTTCTGCGTTCATTCCAGCTTCAATCGCCAATCCAAGCTCAGCGATGATTTCGCTGGCATTCACACCGGCAACTTGCGCGCCGACAAGAACGTTGTCTTCTTTTGTCGTAACCAAACGGACAAAGCCTTCTGTCTGGTTCAAAGACAATGCGCGTCCGTTACCTGATAACGGGAATTTGGATGCTTTGACATCCAACCCTTTATCTTTTGCTTCGGCAGCAGTGAAGCCGATGGTAGCTAATTCAGGATCCGTAAAGGCAACCCCTGGCATAGCGCGGTAATCAACTGCAGAAGGATGTCCTGCAATAGCTTCAGCAGCAATTTTAGCTTCATAGCTGGCTTTATGAGCCAAGGCAGCACCAGGAACGATATCGCCGATCGCAAAAATGTGTTTTACATTTGTGCGGCCTTGATTATCGACCTTAACCAAACCACGGTCAGTCATTTCAACTCCGACTACTTCAAGACCCAAGTCATCCGTATTTGGACGGCGACCGACAGTAACCATTACGTAGTCAGCTTCGATAACTTCTTCTTTACCGTTTGCTTCATATTTGACGGTTACGCTGTCTCCGTTGTCGACGGCTTCTTTAGCCATTGCTTTCGTGACGACTGTAACGCCTTTTTCTTGGAATGATTTTTCAACGAACTTGACCATATCTTTTTCAAATGTCGGCAAAATTTGTGGAGACCCTTCAAGAATAGTCACTTCAGAGCCTAGGTTAGCGTATGCTCCGCCTAGTTCAGTACCGATGACACCGCCACCGACGATGACTAATTTCTTAGGAACTTCAGTCAAATTCAATCCGCCAGTGGAATCGATGACGCGTCCGCCAAATTTGAAACCTTTGATTTCGATCGGACGGCTACCAGTAGCGATGATCGCATTTTTGAAAGTGTACGTTTGTGCTGCATCTTCAGTGAAGACACGCAATGTTTCTCCGTCATTGAAGAATGCATTACCACGGATGATTTCAACCTTGTTTTTCTTCAACAAGTACTCAACACCGGACGTCAATGTTTTGACGACTTTGTTGTCTTTCCATTCTTGAGTTTTCGAGAAGTCCAGTTTCACATTTTCAGTTGTGATACCGAAAACGGAGGAATCCAAAGCTTCTTGATAATGATGTCCAGCAGAAATCAATGCTTTTGAAGGGATACAACCGACGTTCAAACAAACGCCTCCGATCCATTCTCTTTCGATGATTGCTACTTTTTGTCCTAATTGTGCAGCGCGGATGGCAGCTACATAGCCACCAGGTCCCGCTCCAACAACAACTGTATCTAATTCAACTGCGAAATCGCCTACTACCATTGTCTATTTTCACCCTTCCATCAATAATAATTCTGGATCAGCCAATAATCTCTTAATGTTGTTCATTGCTTTTTGAGCAGTTGCGCCGTCAACGATACGGTGATCGAAACTCAATGAAAGTTTCATAACGCGGCCGACTGCCAATTCGCCTTCTGCATTGACGATAGCTTGTTGCGCTATCGTTCCAACACCAAGGATGGCCACTTCAGGGTAGTTGATGACTGGCGTGAAGAATCCGCCGCCAACAGAACCGATGTTGCTGATAGTTACAGAACCGTTTCTCATATCCGCAGCTGCCAGTTTGCCGTCATGGGCTTGCGCAGCCATGTTGTTGATTTCATCGGCAATTTTGAACATGCCTTTTGTATTTGCATCTTTAACGTTCGGTACGAACAGACCGTTGTCTGTATCTGTAGCGATACCGATGTTGATGTAGTTCTTCAATACGATTTCTTGAGCGGCATCGTCGATTGAAGCGTTCAGGATAGGGAAGTCACGTACAGTCGCTGCCAAAGCCTTAACAACATAAGGCAAGAAAGTAAGTTTTGTTCCTTGCGCTGCAGCAACATCTTTGAATTTCTTGCGGTGATCCCATAATTTGGACACTTCAACTTCATCAAACAAAGTTACGTGAGGCGCTGTATGCTTGCTGTTGACCATCGCTTTCGCAATCGCTTTTCTCATCGGAGACATTTTTTGACGTGTTTCCGCTTCGCCCATAGTGGATGTGAATGGTTGAGCTGGCGCTGCAGCTTGTGTTGCTTGAGCTGCTGCTACAGGAGCCGCTTGGACTGCTGCTTGTGCCGAAGCTTGACCTTGGACTGCTGGAGTCACAGCTTTAGCTGCCACTGGAGCCACTCCGCTGAAGTTATCGATATCTTCCTTCAGTACACGACCACCTTTTCCAGTCGGTGCAACTGCAGTGATGTCGATGCCTTTTTCGCGTGCGTATTGACGGACGGATGGCATAGCCAAAACTTGCTTATTAGGATTTGCTGCTGCAACCACGCCTGATGACGCTGGTGCAGTTGAAGCTGCTGCAGGTGCTGCGGCTGCTTTTGGTGCTGGCGCTGCTGCGGCCGGGCCATTTTGGCCTGGTGCATCGATTTCCACCAATACATCGCCGATGACTGCAACCGTGCCTACTGGCGCTACGATGCGGACTACTCTGCCTGTAACAGGAGATGGAATCTCTTCAACAGATTTGTCGTTCTGCACTTCAACCAATGTATCATCTTCATTGATCATATCGCCTTCTTTGATAGGCCAAGAAACGATTTCACCTTCCATGATACCTTCGCCTAGAGCAGGCAATTTGAATTGGAACAGTCCTCCTGTTGAAGCTACAGGTGCTGCTGGAGTTGATGCCGCTGAAGCTGTTGCTGGTGCAGGATCTTCAGAACCTTCATCTTCATGACCTGGAGCATCGATTTCCACCAATACATCTCCAATGACTGCAACCGTACCTACTGGCGCAACAATCTTCAAGACTTTCCCGGTTACTGGGGATGGGATTTCTTCGACTGATTTATCATTTTGTACTTCTAATAATGTATCATCTTCATTGATGGTGTCGCCTTCTTTGATTGACCAAGAAACGATTTCACCTTCCATGATACCTTCGCCTAGAGCAGGCAACTTGAATTTAAAAGACATTTTCTTAACTTCCCTTCATTTGTCTATTTTTGGATTTCCGACGCACAAAAGCGAACAAATACAATTCTCTGGGATATGGAATTGTATTTGTTCAAGCTTTCAGCTCTTAGAAATGATAAGTTTCTCTTACTTTATTCTCGATATCAGTAGCATTCGGTAACCAAATGTTTTCTGCTTGACCGAACGGGAAGACAGTATCCGGAGCAGCTACACGTCCGATAGGAGCTTCTAACGATAACACTGCACGTTCAGAAATTTCGGACATGACCATTGCGCCCACACCAGCTTGACGCTGTGCTTCTTGGACTACTACGACACGGCCTGTTTTTTGTACAGAGGCAATGATCGTTTCGACATCAAGAGGAGCAACCGTACGCAAATCGATTACTTCAACCGAAATGCCTTCTTTTTCTAGTGTTTCTGCAGCTTTGATAGCTTCGCGGACCATTGCGCCGTAAGTGATGACGGACACGTCAGATCCTTCTTTTGTGATGGCAGCTTTGCCGATAGGAACAGTGTACGCTTCTTCAGGAACTTCATCACGGAATGAACGGTACAATTTCATGTGCTCCAAGAAGACAACAGGATCGTTATCACGGATAGCTGAAATCAACAAACCTTTTGCATCATATGGGTTCGAAGGGATAACCACTTTCAAACCTGGTGATTGAGCCATCAAGCCTTCCAAGTTATCCGAGTGCAATTCAGGTGTATGCACACCGCCACCGAAAGGAGAGCGGAAAACGATAGGCAAATTACGCGTACCTGCCATGCGGTAACGTGTACGTGCAGCTTGTGCTACAACTGTATCCATTACTTCAAATACAAAACCGAAGAATTGGATTTCCGCAACGGGACGGAAACCTTCCAACGCCAAACCGAATGCCAAACCACCGATACCGGATTCAGCTAAAGGAGTATCAAACACGCGGTCTTCTCCGAATTTTTCTTGAAGTCCTTGTGTTGCACGGAATACACCGCCGTTTTTACCAACGTCTTCTCCGAAGATCAAAACGTTTGGATCGTTTGCAAGTTCAATTGCAAGCGCATCAGTGATGGCTTGGATCATAGTTAATTGTGCCATGATTATTTAGTCTCCTTTGCTTCGTAGTACGCGATTTGTTCTGCTATAGTTTGGTTAGGTTCTTCGAACATGCTCTTCAAGAAGTCAGATACTTTTTGTTTAGGAGCTTGGTCAGCTTCCTTGATGGCATCTTTGATCTCTTCTTTGACTGATTCGATGACTTCATTTTCTTTTTCTTCAGACCACAAACCTTTTGCCGTCAAGAATTTGCGCATGCGGATCAATGGGTCTTTTGCTTGCCAGCCTTCCAATTCAGCAGTGTCACGGTAACGTGTTGGATCATCACCTGACAAAGTGTGTGGACCAAAGCGGTAGCAGATTGTTTCGATCAATACAGGGCCATTTCCGGCAACAGCGTATTCTCTTGCTTTTTTGGTTATGGCATATACAGCCAAGATGTCCATTCCATCGACTTGGATACCAGGGATTCCGGCAGCCATAGCTTTCTGCGCCAACGTTTGAGCAGCTGTCTGCACGTGGCGAGGTGTTGAAATCGCCCATCCGTTATTTTGGATGAAGAAGATGGCAGGTGCTTTGTAAGATCCAGCAAAGTTGATTCCTTCATAGAAATCCCCTTGCGAGCTTCCGCCGTCACCAGTGTAAGTGATGGCAACATTTTTCTTGTTGCGTTTCTTCAAGCCCAACGCGACACCGGCAGCTTGCACGTATTGTGCGCCGATGATGATTTGCGGTGGTAAAGCTTTGATGTTGTCAGCATATTTATTGCCATCCACATGGCCTCTTGACCAAAGGAAAGCTTGGGTCAACGGCAAACCGTGTTTGACCAATTGAGGAACATCGCGGTAACCAGGCAACAAGACATCTTCCTTGTCGATTGCTGCGATACTTCCTAATTGGCTCGCTTCCTGACCGGCTGTCGGCGCATAGAAACCTAATCTACCTTGACGATTCAACGCAGTTGAACGTTCATGCAAAATTCTGGACCATACCATATCTGTCATGAATTGAACCAATTGTTCATCAGAAAGATCTGGCATAAGGTCAGGGTTCACAATATTCCCTTCTTCGTCCATGATTTGGACCATGCGAAAATCTGTGTTCGTGCTGCTTAATAATGCGTCAATGTCGATTTTTGTTTGTTTTGTAGCCATGCTAACACTTTCCTCTCTATTCCCTTGATATTTCATCTCTGTCGATGAGGTTTATACAGATGATTTCAACTGTATCAATTCACAGTTGGTACATGAATAATTTACCACGCATCCGAGATATATGCAAGGCAAAAGGAAAGTTTTCGATTTTTGTGCACAGAATATCTATCGCTACTTAATTGTAAGCGTTTAACAAATCAGTTTTGTTCATTTGTTAACGAGTGCTGCCCCTCGCTATTTTAACGTAAATTAATGCATTATTATTATGTATGTTTACAGATTGTCGCAATCAGACACAAGGAGTCTGTACTACATTTAAAATAAAACTGTTTCTATAAAAAATATGAACCCTTGATGGAATAGGCTTTCAAAAGTATAACAGCCTTAATATTATAACTACCCCTTTTTCGATAATCATTTTCTGCATTTTTTCATAACCACTTTACAATTTTCTCTCGGCTTCCAGCCTGCCATTCCATTCATTCACGAAATCACAAACTCACTACTATGAAAATATGATTAGAGCCCATGCGCATTCCCCTCAAAAACAAAGAAAAAAGGTTATTTCAATTAAGAAATAACCTTTTTTAGAAAAATTTATGCAGAAACTTATTTTAAACCAAACCTTGATAAATCATAGCATCGGCAACTTGCACAAACGCTGCGATGTTGGCACCTGCCAAATAGTTGCCCGGTATGCCGTATTCTTCAGCTGTTTTTTCTGCTGTCTTAAAAATGTTTGTCATGATCTCCTGCAGCTTGCCGTCGACTTCTTCGAATGTCCAATGACTATGGGCACTGTTCTGAGCCATTTCCAACGCGGAAGTAGCTACTCCACCTGCATTGGCTGCTTTAGCCGGACCATAAAAAATGTTATTGTCTGCATAGATTTCCACAGCTTCCAAAGTGCTAGGCATGTTTGCGCCCTCGCTGACACAATAGACGCCAGCTTTGACTAATCTTTCAGCTTGTTCTTTGTCGATTTCATTTTGCGTTGCGCTAGGCAAGGCAATATCATAGTTCAGATCGAAGTCCCAAACGCTGCCATCTTTATATACCGCCGTCGCTTTTTCGGCAGCGTAGGCAGTCAATCTTTCACGACGAACTTCTTTGATGTCCTGAAGCAAAGCGACATCGATGCCCGTTTCATCGTAGATAAATCCATTTGAATCGGAACAAGCCACAACCGTACCACCAAATTCATGAACCTTTTGGATAGCATAGATGGCAACATTTCCGCTTCCGGATACTATCACTTTTTGGCCGGCAAACGATTTCCCGTTCGCTTTCAGCATTTCTTGTGTATAGTAAACCAACCCGTATCCTGTCGCTTCTGTACGAGCCAAACTTCCGTTCATGACGACCGGTTTGCCCGTCAGAACACCTGTCTCAGCGCCATTCAAGCGTTTGTATTGGCCATACATGTAGCCGATTTCGCGTCCGCCGACACCGATATCGCCAGCAGGGACGTCCAAAGTAGGCCCGATGTGTCTTTGCAGCTCAGTCATGAATGATTGGCAGAATCTCATCACTTCAGCGTCGGTTTTGCCCTTAGGATCGAAATCAGATCCGCCTTTACCGCCGCCGATCGGTAATCCGGTCAGGCTGTTTTTGAAGATCTGTTCGAAACCTAAGAATTTCAGGATGCTTTCATTGACTGTCGGGTGGAAACGCAACCCGCCTTTGTATGGTCCGATCGCTGAATTGAATTGGACACGGAAACCTTTGCTGACTTGAACGTCCCCTTTGTCATCCATCCAAGGAACACGGAAGGAAACGATGCGTTCAGGTTCTACCATTCTTTCAAGAATGTTCCATTTTATGTAGTGCGGATTCTTTTCCAAAGCTGGTTCGATCGTGTCGAACAACTCCCTAACCGCTTGTAAAAATTCTTTTTGATGCGGGCCTCTGTCTTCAACCTTTTTATAGACTCCTTCAATATAATCTTTAGCAACTGTCATAAAAATCATCTCTCTTTCGCTATAAAGTAAGAAAAACCTCACACCGTCGTGTAATCATTTTTTCATTTTCTTATTTTACACATACCCCTTCTTTATTACAAGAAAAAGATGAGTCTAGCTTTTTTTTTTCGAAACGTGTACTATGTAACGTGAAGTGTTTTGTAGTTTGCTAGCCCAATCATTTCAATATAAAAACCAACAAAAGGAGGAATGCATGCATGATCACTATGGATAACATCATCCGGGAAGGTCATCCTACATTGCGGAGGTCGGCTGACTTGGTCACTTTCCCTTTATCTGCGGAGGATCGAAAAATCGCCGCAGAAATGATGGAGTTCCTTTCGAACAGTCAGGACGAAGAAATCGCCGAGCAACTCAACTTGCGCGCAGGTGTCGGTTTGGCAGCTCCGCAAATTGACGTATCCAAGCGCATCGTTGCGCTACTGATACCAGGGGAGTATGAAGATGATCCTCCGGAATTGGCTAAAGTGATGTTCAACCCTAAAATCGTAAGCCACTCCATCGAAAGCGCCTGCCTTAAAGGTGGCGAAGGTTGCCTTTCCGTGGATCGCGAAGTACCGGGGTTTGTCGTCAGACATAGCCGGATTACGGTAGCTTACCAAGATGCCGAAGGAGTGACACACAAAGCCCGCTACAAAGGCTACACAGCCATTGTGGTTCAACACGAAATCGACCATCTCAACGGTGTCATGTTCTACGACCACATCAATGAACAAGCACCCTTTGCAGTCGCAGACGACGTCATCATTATTGAATGAGAATGAAAAAGAAGGGGCTGTCTCAAAATGAGTCAGCACCTTCTTTTTGGTTTGCTGGTATGATTGTCTAGTCCGGCGTTCGCATTTATGATTGTGATTGTGAGCGCGATTCCCCGCCAAAATGGTTTTGACGGGGAATCGAGTGTTGTCCGTGGACGTTTTTCCCCGCCAAGGTAGTTTTGGCAGGTTTTCTGACCGTGATTTGAACTGTTTTTCCCCGTCTAACCGCTTTTGGCGGGTTATTTTTGAGCATTCATTCATTTCCCAAATAGAAGGGGCAGTACCAAAATCAGAAAGTACTTTTCTGATTTTGGTACTGCCCCTTCTTTGTTTTTATTTTGTAAGATATCTCTCCAGAAATTGCTTCGTGCGTGCCTCGGTTGGATGATTGAAGATATCATCAGGGGCTCCCTGCTCCAGGATGACGCCTTGATCCATGAAGATGACGCGATCGGAAACTTCCTTCGCGAACTCCATTTCATGCGTCACGACGATCATCGTCAAGCCACTGTTGGCAAGATCCTTCATGACCTTCAATACTTCTCCCACCATCTCCGGGTCCAAAGCCGATGTCGGCTCATCGAACAACAGCGCATCCGGCTCCATCGTCAAAGCGCGAGCGATAGCGACGCGTTGTTTTTGGCCGCCTGACAATTGATCCGGTTTGGCGTTTATGAAGTTCCCCATCCCGACCTGTTCCAGATAGCCCATGGCGATCTTTTCGGCTTCTTGCTGAGACTTTTTAAGGATTTTCACAGGTCCTACCGTGCAATTATGCAATACATCCAAGTTGTTGAACAGATTGAACTGCTGGAATACCATCCCCAATTTGCTGCGGTACTTGAAGATATCATGCTTCGAGTCCAGAACGTTTTCACCGTTGTAGATGATTTCTCCCGCTGTAGGTTTTTCAAGCAAATTGATGCATCGCAACAGAGTCGATTTACCGGATCCCGATGAACCGATGATGCACACAACTTCCCCTTTATTCACGCTGAAATCGATGTCCTTCAGCACTTCATGTTGACCGAAGTTCTTCTTCAGATGCTGTACGTCAATTACTTTTTCCATCAAATGATTCCTCCTGTGGCAATTAATTTGCTCTGTCTCTTTCTGCTTGTTTTTTGCGAGCCATTAATTCTGGTGTAGTCAATTGGTCTTGACCTGCACCCATCATCTGATAATTATCAGGGCCTTGCATTTTTCTTTCGATAGCACGCAGAATGCGCGTCACCGTGAAGGTCATGACGAAGTAAATGATTGAAGCCACGAAGAATGATTCGAAATAACGGAAGTTATTCCCGGAAATCGATTTGGTCGTAAAGAACAATTCCGAAACGGAGATGACGTTCAATACGGACGTATCTTTTATGTTGATGACGAATTCGTTCCCTGTCGCCGGCAGGATATTCCGGATCACTTGCGGCATGACGACATTCCGCATCGTCTGCAAGTGATTCATCCCGATTGCTTGAGCGGCTTCGAATTGCCCTTTGTCGATGGAAATGATCCCGCCGCGGACGATCTCCGACATATAAGCGCCCGTATTGACCGATACGATCAAAAGCGCTGCAAAGATGCGGTTCATGTCGATGTCAAACGCCAATGCGGCACCATAATAGATGACCATGGCTTGCACGATCATAGGCGTGCCGCGGAAAATTTCGATGTAGCATGACAGCAAAAAATTCACCACGTTGTACACGTGTTTTTTCCAACCCGATTCCGCAACCGGGATCGTACGGATGACGCCGATCATCAGACCGATCCCCAGTCCGATGATGGTTCCGATTAAAGCTATATATAATGTTGTCCATGCACCTGATAAAAACTGTCTCCAGTTTTCTTCGATGATGCGGATAACCCAACTAAACTCCATTTAATGTATGCCCCTTTTTGATGTTCCGTCAGTCTTGATTATTCAGCTGATGGTTGGTTTTGGATTGCTTCATCCATCATTTGGATGCGTTCTTCTTCTGTGATGCCGCTCAGGATCTCATTGATCTGGTCTTTCAATTCACTTTCTTTGATCAAACCGATTGCGATTTCTGAATCAGCCGCGGACAATTCGAAAGTATCCGTTTCATCCAATTCGATCATTTTGAAAGCGGAATTGGCTGCTGAAGCGCTGATGGCTTCCGGACGTTCCGATACGTAAGCATCAATTGTGCCTGATTCCAAAGCTACGCGCATGGAAGTGAAACTGTCCATTGCCGGTTGCTTTTGCACGCCTTCAATCTGATCGATGACGCCATAGTGCAACGTATTCAACTGTGCGGTAACTTTTGCGTCCGCGAAATCAGCCAAAGTTGTCGCATCTGCATAAGCGCCATCCGCTTTGACGACAAGTACTAGTTCAGTCGTATAGTAGGAATCCGAGAAATCAATCGCTTCTTTGCGTTCCTCTGTCGGCGACATGCCTGCAACGATAGCATCGATTTTAGATGAAATCAACGCCGGCACCAGGCCATCCCATTCCGTCTTAACGATGACCAGTTCCTTACCTAAACCGTCCGCCACTTTTTTGGCCATCTGAACATCATAGCCATTAGCGTACCCGTCAGCGCCGTCGATTTTCACTGCGCCGTTGCTGTCATCATTTTGGGTCCAGTTGAAAGGAGGGTAGCCTGCTTCCATTCCGACCACGAATGTTTCAGAATCCGCTGAACCGTTGGCTGCGGATGAATCATCAGTGGCTCCGTTACCGCAACCCGCCAAAATAAACAAGCCTGTCAATGCTGCCATTGTTTTTTTCCATGTTTTTACTGTCATCTCTATTTCCTCCTAATGTATATAGTCTTTTTTTTACTGCTCAAAAATAATAAAAAATAACCCTTCTTATACGGCCGCTTTTGTCCACCTTTCTTCCCATAGAGCGTCATAACAACGATAATTCAGTCCGTTTTTGTGCAAAAAAATAGACTATAAAGCAAAAGGCCCTATAATCCAGCTTCCTTCTGCCCGCAATACCGAAAGTACTCCACAAACGATTTTGGGCAAATCGTTCTGACAGTGTCAGGATTCTTAACCCTGACCCCAACACAGCAAACGCTGTATTTCGGCGAACACCCCTTTCAAACGGGCATTTTACTCTTGATGTTCGCAGCCTCTTTCATTATTGTATGATCGTATGACATTATTGTATGTTATTATACTGTACGGATTTTTAATTTGCAACAAAAAGCGCTTTGCCCCGCCATCCGAAGCACTACACTCATCGACGGGCACCATCACGGATCGTCCCTATTTTTTCCGTTTCAAAAAATCGGTTTCGGATGCTATACTGACTGCAACGACAAAAGGGAGGAACTACCTCAATAATGCTTACTATACTATTCGATTTAGACGATACTTTATACGACACAGCAAGTCCGTTCTTCCAGGCGCTGGAAAATTACCGCTTGGAGAACAGCCACAGCGACGAAGAAACCTTCGCACTTTTCCGCGAACATTGCGATGCGGCTTTCGATCTGTTCTCCAATGGGGAGCTGACGCTGGCCGAGTCCCATATCATGCGCACACAGCATACGTTCGCCGACCTGGGCCTTGCGCTCACCAACGAAGAGGCGATGCACTTCCAGGAAACCTACCAAAAGAGGCAAGCAGAAATCACGTTAAGCCCAGGCATCGATCAACTTTTGAATGAGCTGGAAAGTCGGAACATTCCGATTGCGGTCTTCACAAACGGTCCTGAAAAGCACCAGATGAAAAAGTTCAACGCCTTGGGTCTGGAGAGATGGGTGCCGCCCGCACGCACCTTCATTTCCGAAAAAATCGGTTGCCCAAAACCCTATGCCGAAGCCTTCGCGCATGTGCAGGAGGCTTTGAAGGCCAGTCCTGATGAGCTGCTCTTCATCGGGGATACCTACGAAACGGACATCATCGGCGGCCAGGCTGCGGGTTGGACTACTTTGTGGTATAACCATCGCCAGAAACCGGAAGATGAAAAAGTGGTGCTGGAGCCAACCTTCTATTCTGTAGCGGAAATGCACCAAGCCATAAACAATAACATCTCAAAACGAAAGGAAATATGACCTATGATCCAGACAAAATTAGCCATCATCGGGGTCGGCCATGTCGGTTCCCAAGTATTGACCGACTGCAGCCACCTCAACTTATTTTCTGACATCGTCCTGATCGACAGCAACGAGGACACGGCAAGAGGCGAAGCCCTGGACCACCGCCATGCGCTGGCCGCTAGCTACCGGACACACAGCAAAATCTACGCCGGCGATTATGCGGACTGCGCGGATGCCGACGTCATCATCATTTCCGCAGGCGTCAGCGAGAAGCCTCGCCCCGGTGAGGATATGCCCCCAAGAGCGTTGATGGGCAAGGAGAATGCCAATGAAATACGCAAAATCATGGCCGGCATCACCCAGCACACAAAAGACGCCATCATCATCCTGATAACGAATCCGGTCGATACGATCACCTACATCGCCGAAAATGAGTTCGACTATCCGAAAGGTAAGATTTTCGGCACCGGAACGACTTTGGATACTTTCCGCTACCGTCAGATTGTTGCTGCCCATTATCATGTCGATCCCAAAAACGTCAGCGGCTACATCATGGGCGAACACGGCAGCACCGCCTTCCCGGCTTTCAGCAGCACGACTGTGGGTGCACTCACCCTTACCCAAAGTGATGCCTTATTGGACCCTGCGGCACCATTGGACCGGGAATTCGTGACCCAAGAAGTGGTGCACACAGCTTCCGATGTCTTCAACTGGAAAGGCTGGACCAATTCAGGCATCGGGGAAGTGGCGGCAGCCTTGGCCCGCGCAGTCATGCTGGACGAGAAAAGCATCTTCCCTGTGACCGCGACCGTCGACGGCTTTTACAACTGCCATGGCGAAGCGGCCTTCAGTATGCCTTGCATCATCGGCAGGAACGGCTTGGAAAAACAGATCCCCTTGCCGCTGGATGATGAGGAATACGAAAAACTGCAACTCTCCATCAAAGATATTCAATTTACGCTGCAATCCGTGAGATAGGAAAAGCGCAACCGCATCAAGCCAATCGGCCATGATGCGGTTGCGCTTCTTTTTATTCCTATATGGACAAATTACATGCTGAGTCTGCCGTGTTCTTCATATCTTGTTACTGTTGTGATGGCATTCTGCTCATCCACAAACACCACCAGCGGTTTGTGTTCCTTCGCTTCCTGTTCATCCATCATGCAGTAAGCCATGATGATGATTTTATCGGACACCTGAACGCAACGGGCGGCGGCACCGTTCAGGCATATCATACCCGAGCCGCGTTCGCCTGCGATGACGTAAGTTTCGAACCTGGCCCCGTTGTCGATGTCGACGATCTGGACCTTTTCATATTCGATCAGCCCTGCGGCGTCAAGCAGATCCTTGTCGACAGTGATGCTGCCCACATAGGAAAGCTCCGCTTGGACAACGACGGCGCGGTGTATTTTACTTTTTAGCATATTGAGTTGCATTGTTTTTCCCCCCACTTATTCCGTGATAAAATTATCGATCAGACGCGTTTTTCCGATATAGACTGCCAAAGCCACCAATACAGGTCGCTCGACGCTGTCCACTTGCTGCAGCGTACGCGCATCCACCAACTCCACATAATCGATCTTCGCCATTGGTTCGGCTTGGATCATTTCCGAAATGGCCTTCAGGATTTTGGCAACATCCCGCTCGCCATCCGCAAGCATTTGCTTCGCAACTTCGAGCGCTCGGCTCAGCACCAACGCTGCCTTGCGCTCATCCGCTGACAGATAACTGTTGCGCGAGCTTTTGGCCAATCCGTCCGCTTCCCGGATGATTGGGCAGCCAATGACTGTGATGTCCATATTGAGGTCGCGGACCATCTGCTGGATGACCGCCAATTGTTGGGCGTCCTTCTGTCCGAAATAGGCACGGTCCGGCTGCACGATGTTGAACAGCTTTGTCACGACTGTGCAGACGCCCCGGAAATGGGCCGGCCTGCTTTTCCCGCATAAACTCTCCGTCAGACCATGCATGTCCACAAAGCTGCTGAAATCGGGATGGTACATTTCTTTCGGCTCGGGATGGAAAATCAGGTCCACTCCACTGGCTTCGCACAAAGCGGCATCCTTTTCCAGATCTCTTGGATAGCTTTCCAAATCTTCGGATGGGCCGAACTGCATCGGATTCACAAAAATGCTGACGACCACCCGATCATTTTCGCTGACGGCTTTCTGCATCAAGCTTTGATGGCCTTCATGGAGATAGCCCATCGTCGGAACAAAGCCAACCGACAAACCTTCCTTTTTCCAGGCCTTCACGGCACTGCGGATTTCTTCAACCGTTGCTGCAATCTTCATTCGTGATTACTCCTCTAATATAATTTTTCGATGACCGCATCGGAGAGTGCAAACGTATGCTCCGCTGCCGGAAACGCGCCGCTTTTCACTTCAGATATGTAGCCTTCGATGGCTGTCTGCATCTGTGGTCCTATTTCAGCATAACGCTTGACGAATTTTGGTGTGAAATCGGAATAGAGTCCCAGCATGTCCTGGTAGACCAACACTTGGCCGTCGCAGCCATTACCGGCACCGATGCCGATCGTTGGAATCGAGATACTCTTTGTGATCAACTCAGCCAACTTGGCCGGTATGCATTCCAGCACCACCGCAAATGCTCCAGCCGCTTCGACAGCCTTCGCTTGCTCAATCAGGCTGCGCGCCGCTTCTTCATCTTTCCCTTGGACCTTGAATCCGCCGAAAGCATTGACGGATTGGGGCGTCAGGCCGAGATGCGCCATGACCGGAATGGAAGCTTCCACGATTGCCTTTATCTGCGGGCAGACTTCAATGCCGCCTTCCAGTTTGACGGCCTGCGCCCGGCCTTCCTTGATCAGCCGGCCTGCATTTGAGACCGCATCATAGACGGAGGTCTGATAGGACATGAACGGCAGATCGCTTACGACTAATGCATCCTTTACTCCTCTGGCGACAGCTTTCGTGTGGTGGATCATGTCCTCCATTGTTACCGATAAGGTGTCTTCATACCCCAACATCACCATCCCCAGCGAATCGCCCACCAGTACCGAGTCGATCCCTGAAGCATCGATCAGTTTGGCAGTGGAATAATCATAAGCAGTCAGCATCGTCAGCCGCTCATTTTTCTGCTTGGCATTGCGGAAAGTCAAAACCGATTTCTTCACCCGAATTCTCATCCTCTCTTCATCCAATGTAATATATTATTCACACATTACGTTCTGCGGGGAATAATGTCAACAACTTTTTGAAACTGGAAGCCCTACCAAAAACAATTGCTGTCATGACAGTTGGGTATTCCGGTTTAAAAATAGTCTGAAACGCATTCAAAATGGTATTCAATCCAAAAAAATAACCTTTAGAGCGTTGAATGAACACCGTCCTGACAACGTTTCTAAAGGTTATTCATGTAATTATGATGGAGACGATGGGTATATCTAACACAAAAACAACCATATATAATAGAATGCAAAACGTCGCTACAGTTATGCTTTTCAACTTTCAGCCAATGAATAATAATCAATGTATAGCATTCAAATGGCATTCAATTTAGGGCAGGGCAATTAATCTATTCGCTATTGGATAGGTTATTTTTTTTGCACCCGGTCAGCAGCCGTCTTGCTGATTCTATTTGAATAAATCCCAGAATGAGAACGTGGTTTTCTTATAAATTTTATTGTACGCTGCGCGCTTTGGATCTCTTATCCATCCCATGCCCTTTTTACCATATAGCGGATTGATAGAACTCTTGACCGCGCGTTTCACTCGTCCGGTTGTCCTTGCTTTGATTGATCGTTTAATACTTGGTGTACGCATTCCGAATTTCATTGCATTCAGTCCTTTGTAGTTCGAATAACTTCCTACTTCAGTATACTACTTTGGCAAGAAATATCCCTATATTCGTTTCGGATACATTAGCCAATAACTAACCATATGCCAATCTGGAATAGCGTGATAATGCGTTAAAATCGCTCATGAATGAAGGCAAAAAAATAATGCTGACTACCTTAGGGGTATTTATCTATATAAGCCTGACAACTATTTCATATGCCAATTATTGAAAACGCGATTATTTTTTGGTTCTTTCTTCAGCAAGTAATTTCTGCATTGCATTCGTGCCAAAAACAAATTATTAATGTTGCTTTAGGTATTTTACATGACTGCATGGAAAGTCTCTTAAATCGCTTGTATTTGCCTTCTTCTGCAATATGAGGATGCCATTGATGCCGCTCCACTTTATTTTGCACACAAAAATGAGTACCTAATTTTAGAATTTAGATACTCATTTTTGTTATTAAATTTGAAAGACGCCATCACTCGCGATTATCTCTTTCGCGCGCTCCTCGGTTATTTCCTCGAAATCTGTAAAGTCATTCATGATGATTTCTTCGTACCAATAATCGGATGCTTCCCAGGTTTTGCTCTCCGGGACGTACTTAAACATCCAGTCGCCGTATTTCAAAAGGAAATTTTTCCGATTCGCCCTCGTCGTTATGTAATATTTTGTCGTTCTCATCATTTCACCTCTTCCTTTTTTTGCCTTTTGATGCGCGACCTCGCCCCTGCCTTTTCCAAACAACGGTCACGGCCGCAAACTGGCAGCAATTTCTGTTTCTCCTATTTCGTACAATTTTCGGATGATGATTGATGATTTGGCCCGTCGCTCCAGCTCGTCCTCCGTGCTTTGATAAATATCAGTGTAGTTGATGGCATTGTATTCCCGAACCAGTTTTTCGATCTGCTCTTTGTTTTCTGGATGCTTTATCCAAAAAGCTGGGATGTAGGTACTCATGCTTTATCCACCTTGTCTTAATTATTTTGATTCATCCAAGCTAACCTCTTTAAGTTAATTATACACCCGTTCTTATTCAAAATGATCATTGCTAAACGTGTCCAGCGATGTGATTCTGAATGTTTATGCTCATGTAACCGAAAAAGAAAAAGGCGAAACAGCTGATAAACTTGCCGCATACGTGAATTTTTAACATTACATGGTCAAAAAAACAGACCATAGAAAACTACAGAATTGGCTCTGTATCAACGTTTCTATGGTCTGTTATTTTTATATGATGGAGACGATGGGGCTCGAACCCACGACCTCTTGACTGCCAGTCAAGCACTCTCCCAACTGAGCTACGCCCCCGAAATAACAGGGTATCAACGACGTTCGGCAAAAACGCCTTATGAATGATATGATACCCTATTTTCGATTCTATATCAAGCCTAATTTTCCAAGTGCGTAGGCAATTCCGCCTGAATTACAGTCTTTCGTGACAAATTTGGCGACATCCTTGACGGAATCGACCGCATTGCCCATTGCGACGCCATAGCCGACGCTGGAAATGAGTTCATAATCGTTGTTTCCGTCACCGAAAGCTATTGTATCTTCATGCGCAAAGCCCAGATGTTTCGCCATCCACAGAGCAGTTTGTGCTTTTGAACCAGGATTCGGCAACACGTCCACTCCAGCATCGTGCCATCGCACAAAGCGGAATTCCGGAAAAGCACCGTCTTCATAGATTGCTTTCTCTTCTTCTTTATAGAACAAAAGTGCTTGATAAAGCGGATTGTTTTGATAGAAAGACACATCGTGGTCAGGGACTTCGAACTCGATGCTGCGCATCGCTTCGCTTGCGTTGTTCTCGATCGATTCATGGCGACGAGCCAGAGCATGCGCTGATTCGTAGACAACCTGATGGCCGCTCTCATCGGAAATCTGCAGCAATTTTTCGAATGCATTCAAATCCAATTTGTTTTCATACTTTAGTTCATGCTTGAAGTAACCTGCTGCGCCGTTGCAGACGATGTAATTGTCCAATTGGAACGTATCGATGACCTCTTGGGCCAGAAACAGATTCCGCCCTGTCGCAATCGCGATTTCGTGCCCGTTCTTCTGCAGTTGGCGCAAAGCTTGGACAGTGCTCTCAAGCGGCATCTTTTCATCATTAAGCAATGTTCCGTCGATATCAAAGAAAATGAATTTTTTGTTCTTCAAATTTTTGCTCCCCTTACTCTGACTCATTTTTGAATTGACTGGTGTACAAATCGTAATAAAATCCTTTTCTTTCCAACAGCTCTGCGTGCTTGCCATGTTCGATTATTTCGCCTTGATCCATGACGAGGATCAAATCGGCATCGCGGATGGTGGAAAGCCGGTGCGCAATCACAAAACTGGTCCTGCCTTGCATAATGCGTTTCATCGCTTTTTGTATCAAAGCTTCCAGTCTAGTATCTACGGAACTTGTCGCTTCGTCAAGTATTAAGATTTTAGGATCCGCTATAAAAGCGCGGGCAATCGTCAGCAATTGCTTTTGACCCAAGGAGATATTGGAGGCCTCCTGGTTTATGACCGTCTCGTAGCCTGCACCCAAAGTCTGGATGAAATGGTGGACATTGGCTGTGGTCGCGGCATCCACCACCTCTTCGAAGGTCGCATCCAGTTTTCCGAAGCGGATATTCCCTGTGATCGTGTCCTTATAGAGCCAAGCGTCCTGCAGTACCATCCCGAACTGGGAGCGCAAGTCAGCGCGGGTCAGTTCTTTTGTGTCGTAGCCATCTATTTTGATGGCGCCCGAATCCACCTCATAGAAGCGCATCAGGAGATTGATCATCGTGGTCTTGCCGGCGCCTGTCGGACCGACGATCGCCACTGTTTCCCCGCTTTTTACATTGATGTTGAAATTCTTGATCAGCGGGTTTTCTTTGTCATAACTGAAGGAGACATTCTCAAAAGTGACATCGCCGCGGATTTCCTTCGGCAAACTCATTTTCACTTCTCCTTGCACTTCCTCCTCTTGATCAAGGAGATCGAAGACACGCTGGATGGAAGAAGTGGCCGATTGGATGATGGCCGATAATTGTGTGATTGTCGAGATTGGCTGATTCACTTGCCAGACATACTGCACCATAGCCTGCACATTACCGATCGTCATCGCTCCGGCCATCGCTTGCAGGATCCCGAGCACAGCGATGATGATATAGGAAGCATTGGTGATGAGTGCCACAGCCGGAGACATCAGCCCGGAAATGAAGGCCGCCTTGAAACCATTCTTTTTCAATGATTCATTGATGGAATGGAATTCATCGAAAGCATCCTCTTCTTTGCCGTAAAGCTTGATGATGGAGAAGCCGGTCAGCGATTCCTGGACAAACCCGTTCAGCTGTCCGAGATATTTCGCTTGCCCACGGAAATACGGTTGCGACAGCAGCGTGATCTTTTTGGAAAGGATGGTGGCCAACGGAATCAGCACGACCATGGTGAGAGCCAGCTTCCAACTGATCGCGAACATCATGATGAGCGCAAATGTGATCCCCAAAACGGCATTCAGCACCTGAAGCAACGATTGCTGCAACGCATTGCCGATGGAATCGACATCGTTCGTCACTTTGCTCAGAATATCGCCGAATTGGTTGCGGTCAAAGTAGGCAAT
This sequence comes from Trichococcus shcherbakoviae, assembly GCF_963666195.1. Classification (NCBI taxonomy): domain Bacteria; kingdom Bacillati; phylum Bacillota; class Bacilli; order Lactobacillales; family Carnobacteriaceae; genus Trichococcus; species Trichococcus shcherbakoviae. The sequence continues at coordinate 2,720,234 of NZ_OY762653.1, read as the reverse complement.
CGGCAGCCTGTTCAATTTGTCGCTCAGATCCTTGCGCAAATCACGCATGGCATCCTGGACGACATCCGTCATGAACAATTGCGAATAGAGATTCGTAGCCTGGAAAAGCAATGCCCGAACAAAATAGATGATCAGCACTTTCGATAAATAATCGTAATTGATGCCGGCACCTTCCACGCCTTTCAACATATCCGAAACATTTCTGCCGATTTCCGTGATGGCAAATCCGATTATGAAAGGCTCAAGTACATTCAGTATCGTCATCGCTACGGTCAAGAGGATGGAGCCGAAGAACTTCAGTTTGTAAAATTTGAGGTAATCCCATACCCGGAGCAACGTTTTTTTGTCCACTTTTTTCATGCGAGTTCCTCCTTGCTCATTTGCGAGGATGCTATATCATAATAGATTTCACAATTCTGCAATAGGTCTTTGTGGGTCCCCTGACCGACGACCTCACCTTCATTCATTACAATGATCTTATCTGCATGCATGATCGTGCTGACGCGTTGGGCCACAATGATGACTGTCGCTTTTCCGGTCTCTTTTTTGAGCCGCGCGCGCAAAGTCGCATCCGTCTTGTAATCCAAGGCCGAGAAACTGTCATCGAAAATATAGATATCCGGTTTACGGACGATTGCCCGGGCAATCGATAACCGTTGCTTTTGCCCGCCGGAAAGATTGCTTCCGCCCTCCGACAAATGTTCATCGAAACGCTTCGGTTTGCGCGCTATGAATTCCTTGGCTTGGGAAATATCGGAGGCTTCCTCGATTTCTTTTTTCGAGGCATCCCATTTCCCGTACCGAAGATTTTCGGAGATCGTTCCGGTGAAAAGCAAGGCTTTCTGCGGAATAAAGCCGATTTTCTTGCGCAAAGCTTTCAGATTATAATCGCGCACATCATGCCCATCGATCAGGATGCGCCCTTTCGTGACATCATAAAAACGCGGAATCAATTGGATCAGCGTCGATTTGCCGCTCCCTGTGCTGCCGATGAAGGCGATTGTTTGCCCTGGTTCAGCCGAAAAGGAAATATCCTTGATCACCGGGGTGTCGGTGTTCCCAGGATACGCAAAACTGACCGCTTCAAAACTCAGATAACCATGCGTCGTGGTTTCCGTAATCCCTTCTTCGTTCGGGGAAATGCTGCTGGTTGTGGACAACACTTCCTGGATCCGCTTCGCGGAAACCGATGCCCGCGGGTACATCATGAAGACGACCGCAAAATTCAGAAACGAGAACAAGGCATGGAAACTGTATTCGATGAAAGCCGTCATGTCCCCCAGTTGAAGGCTGCCTCCCTCGATCTGCTCGGAACCAAACCACATGATGGCGATGATGATCAGATTGATGACATGTGAAAATACTGGCTGGTTCCAGGCCATCAGGCGGAACAGTTTTTTTGAAACCACGCTATAGGCGTTGTTGACTCCCTCAAACCGTTGAGCTTGAAAAGCCTCCTGGACAAATGCCCGGATGACACGCATGCCGGAAAGTGACTCCCTTAAATTCCCGTTGATGTCATCAAGATTTTGCTGTTGAGCCTCGGATAGCGGCTGTGATTTTTTGCCGATCACAATGATCATCACAAGCAATGCCGGAAAAGCCGGCAACAGGATGATCGATAAGTCCGGACTCGTGCGCGCTATCATGAATGCGCTGGCGAACATCATGATGAAGGTCATCAACCCCATCCGCAGCAGCATCTGGGCGAATTGCATCAGAATGAAGGCGTCATTGGTGACCCGCGTCACCAATGATGAAACGCCGATGCGGTCATACTCTTCGTGGGAAAAGGTCTGGATATTTTGGTACATGTCATTGCGCATATCCGCTACCATGTTGGTAGTGATTCTGCCGGTTGCATAGGCGACAATGATTCTTCCCACAAACCCGATCAAGGCCAAGCCGACCATGACTGCAGTCGTGCGCAGTATATTCTCTTTTCCGCCGCCTGCAACCGTTTCGTTGATCAAGCCTGCAAGCATCGTGGGCAACCCCAACTCCACAAGCACAAAGCCGAAAGCTCCCAGCACATTTAATAAAAATAATTTGTTATATCGACTGATATAACGCCAAATTAAAGACATTTCGATACACCTACCTTAATGGAAAAGATTCTCCGGGGTTCTTCAGGGCAAAAAAAAAGAGCACGCTCGTTTTTCTGTCCAGCCTTCCAAACCCTCTGTATCCAGTCTAGCCAATTACTGTGTTTAAGTCTACAAAAATATTGATTGCTTTCGTTAAAAAAAACAAAAGAGAATTGCTTTACTATTGGAAAGGCTTGCACCCTTCAAAAATGATTTTGCCAGTCATTTCTATACTAACTGCCTTAATTGTGGTAAACTTACAGTACCGATTGTATGAAAAAATACAACTATTGACCAAGTTAACAAACTAAGATTGTAATTTTTAAGTACAGTACTATCAAAAACAATAAGAAAAATGGAGTGAACTATATGATATTTAAAGTAACATACCAACCAGCAAAATTTGATGCACCTACCAGAGAGAACACGGAATCTCTTTACGTGGAGGCATCCGATATCGTCATAGCCAGAAGATTAGTTGAACAAAATACCCCCTACAACATTGAATTCATCCAACCTTTGGAAGGCAGCCATTTAGAATACGAACAAAAAGATCCTAATTTTAAAATCACGGAGTTCAATGTATGAAACCTAACATAAAAAACAATGAGGTCGGTGTATTTGCCCTCGGGGGTTTAGGGGAAATCGGCAAAAATATGTATGGCATACAATTCCAGGATGAGATCATCATTCTTGATTCCGGGATCATGTTTCCGGAAGATGACTTGCTTGGCATTGATTATGTGATACCCGACTACAGTTATTTGGTGCAAAACCAAACCAAAATCAAAGGATTGTTCATTTCTCACGGGCACGAAGATCACATCGGTGGTGTCCCTTTTCTTTTGAAAGAATTGAATGTCCCTATCTATGCAGGCAAATTGGCGCTCGCCATGATCCGCAACAAACTGGATGAGCACGGCTTGCTAAGGGATGCTATCCTGCATGAAATCAATGAAGATTCTATCATCAAATTCCGTAAAACCAGCATCAGCTTCTTCGGAACAACGCACAGCATACCGGAAACCTTGGGGATCGTGGTCAAGACTCCTCCAGGCAACATAGTGTTTACCGGTGATTTCAAGTTCGATTTCACGCCTGCAAACGGCAAACCGGCCAATATCCATAAGATGGCGAAAATCGGAGAAGAAGGCGTGCTTTTACTTCTGAGCGACAGCACAAATGCGGAAACACCAGCATTTACGCAATCAGAGCAAATTGTTGGTGAGTCCCTAAAAAACATCATTCAAAAAGTTTCGGGAAGAATCATTTTTGCTTCCTTCTCGTCCAACATCTACAGACTGCAACAAGTCACTGAAGTCGCACTCGAAACGGGCCGGAAGATCGCTATATTCGGCCGCAGCATGGAGACGAACTTCCGTACGGCCAGAGAATTGGGTTTCATCGTGGCTCCTGATGATCTGTTCATTGAAACACGTGAGCTGAACAGCCTTCCCGCTGATAAAGTGCTGATCATGTGTACGGGGTCCCAAGGTGAACCGATGGCTGCATTAAGCCGGATCGCCAACGGTACACACAGACAGATTTCCATTCATCCCGGCGACACTGTCATTTTCTCAAGTTCACCGATTCCTGGGAACACAACCAGCGTCAACCGCGTCATCAACCTGCTTTTGGAAGCTGGGGCAAACGTTGTTCACGGTAAAGTAAACAACGTCCACACTTCCGGACATGGTGGCCAACAAGAGCAGAAACTGATGTTGACTCTGATGAAACCAAAATACTTCATGCCTGTCCACGGCGAGTACCGGATGCTGAAGATTCATACAGAATTGGCAAAAGCAGTCGGCATTCCACCCGAGAATTGCTTCATCTCCGATAACGGAGAAATCCTCGCCCTGACTGCGGATTCCGCGAGACGTGCCGGCAGCTTTACGGCAACGGACGTCTACGTAGACGGAAAAGGCATCGGCGATATCGGGAACATCGTCTTGCGCGATCGTCGTGTCCTTTCTGAAGATGGCCTTGTGGTCGTAGTATTGACCGTTGATTTCCGCAACAAAGATTTATTGGCAGGACCGGATATCCTTTCGCGAGGATTCATCTATATGCGCGAATCAGGCGACCTGATCAATGAAGCGCAAGCAATCGTCCGCCAGGATGTTCTTTCCTTATTGAAGGGAACCGATGCTGTCACCGAGAAGAAACTGAAGGACACCGTTACGAATGCCATTCAACCTTACCTGTATGAAAAAACGGAACGCCGCCCTATGATTGTACCCGTCATCATGAGCGTCTGAAACTAAAAACCTAAACAGAATAGAAAAAGAGGGCCTGGATCAAAAATCCAGCGCCCTCTTTTTCTATTTGTCCTCTTTATTTTGTGCGATGAAGTTATACTCCGGTTCGCGTTGTTTTTCATCGAATCCGACATGCAGATCATAGCCATTAAAGAACCAATCATCAGCATCCTCTACATAATATAAAATGCCATTGTATTCAGCTTTTGCAATCGGAGATACTGGCTCATCCACATCAAGGCCAACGGAGAACCCTTCATGTATTTGGCTGCTGCCGTATACCTTCCCAAGGAAACGAACCCCTTTTTTGCCTGAAATGCCCATTTCCTGTTCAAACCATTTTTGTGCGCGTTCACTGATTTCTATTTTCATCTAGTCGCTGATCGGATGATCAGCCTGCCCCCCTCACTGCTATCTATCATATTCATCTTATCATAAGGAAGCATCATTTTATAACACTTTGCTCACAGTCATCGAATCAGATGATGCTTGAAAGCATAGATTGTCGCTTGGGTCCTGTCATCCACTTCCAACTTTGTCAGAATATTGGACACATGTGTTTTGACTGTCTTCAGTGTGATGAACAGTTGATCGGCAATGTCCTGATTGGAGTAGCCCTGCGCGATGAGCAGCAACACTTCCCGCTCTCTGGCGGTCAGCTCTTCATGCAGCGGCCGGATATTTCTTTTCGAGAAGCGCTCCAGCATTTTATCGGTCACTTCTGGCTCCAGGACAGACTCGCCGTGGTAAGTGGAACGGATCGCATCGGCAATTTCATGCGCTGAAGAGGTTTTCAGCATGTAACTGGAAGCCCCCGCCTCCAAAGCCGGATAGACCTTCTCATCATCGATGAAACTGGTGACGATGATAATTTTTGCTTTGGGCCATTCATTCAATATCGCTTTTGTCGAGGCAATGCCGTCCATTACTTCCATGACCAGATCCATCAAAATGATGTCCGGACGAAGATCCAGGGCCATTTCATAGCCGATCAAGCCGTTTTCCGCTTCCCCTATTACTTCAATGTCATCTTGGATGGATAAATAGGCCGAGTAACCCAGCCTCACCATCTCGTGATCGTCGATAATCAATACACGTATCAACCTGAACCCTCCTAATGAAAATTTTTCAAAAATTCCGTCATTCTATTCAGCGCTTGCGTCGTTGGTCTTCACATTGGTATTCGGGATGCGTATTTCGATCACGGTCCCTTTTTTGGGAAAACTGATGATTTTGCAGCTCCCGCCCATCCCCTGCACGCGTTCTTTGATGTTCATCAGACCATAGCTGCCGGATTTTTCGATTGAGGTATCGAAGCCGACACCATCATCGTAAACGCGGAGACTGATTTCCTGCAAGGTTTGTTTCAGATACACTTCCAGATGGGTTGCCTTTGCATGCCTCAGCGTGTTCGAAAGCAGCTCCTGCACAATACGGAAAAAATGATCCTCGATGCCGCTCATCGTGTGCACATCGTCGATTTCCCATTTGATCGCGATTTGGACTTTCGACTTCAATTCCACCAACAACTGTTCGATCCCTTTTTTCAGGGATTTGCCTTCGAGTTTGGTTGGACGAAGATGAAGCAGCAATGCTCGCATCTCCGACTGGGACTCGTTGATGATGCCTTCTATGAGACGCATCTGTTTCTGTATTTTTTCCGGAAAATCACCCGACCGCTCATTGACCGCCGACAACATCATCATTGCGGCAAAGAGTTGTTGGCTGACGGAGTCATGCAGTTCCCTCGCGATGCGGTGCCTCTCCTGCTCGAGTATTTCTTCTTTCGTTTCGTTGCCGACCTGCTGCGGATTTGCACTCAGATGCTGCACTTCCCGGGACAGGCTGAGCATCTTTTCCCTGAGCATTTCAATTTCAATATGGATAGCCTGACAGTACTGATCCAAAAACAGTGATTTATCCCGCTTTTTGTTGAATGCCGTATGCTCATAATTGCCAAGATAAAGCCAATGCAACTTGTCCTTGATGCGGTTTTCTTGATTTTTCAAGTAAAAGTGGGCGATCCAAGTTACAACGATCGCAGCAAAAAGCAGCAATACGATGATGTAAAGGAATGCCGGCACATAAAAACGATCCACCTCAAGCAGTTCCTGATAACTTAAATAAGGTCTGAGGGCAAATAAAACGCCGGCCACGATAAAAACAAAGACGCCGAGTATCGTGCTGAACAGAATCAAAACCGCGCTTCTCCTCATAGGTAGATCACCTCCAGATCACCCAGCAGGCTATTGGACACGATTTTTATTTTTCTGTTTGTCTCATCGTAGTCCCGGCTGTATAATTTGACCGTTTCGTTGGTCAAGTCTATTTCATCTTCATTGAACAAAAGCTGGCCTTTGATGGCGGAATGGTGGACAGCCACTCCGATTCCCAAAGGTACGATTACCCTGGTCTTTCCGAATCCTTTGCGGATCAGAATGATATTTTCCTCTTTCGGCAGCAATGTATTCCCCAAATCGATGATCGTATCGCCCATGAATACTGTCAGATTGACATCATCCCATTCATAGACATCCGACCCGATACTGGTGTTTCCGATCCATTTCTGACGCTTTCTGGAACCGTTCCGCTGTTCCGGCTCTTTCGTTTTGACTGTGCGAAATGCTTTTTCTTCCCATGGAACGTCCACAAAAGTATCCAGCTTCAGTTCAGACCAGATTCCCTTTCCATTGATGACAACAACCAGTATGAAAAGAATCAACATCAGCCACACTGAGAAAGTGGAGAGTATGCTCATGACTACCATAAACCATCCGATCAAGCCTAGAATCTGACGACGCTCGCCTTTTCCGGTTCCGAATTTAATGAATATCAGTCCGAACACAAAGACCAGCAGTAAATCGGTGTCCTGCACCAATTGAAACAGGACAGCCAACCCTAATAGCCCTTCAATGAGCAAAAATAATTTCAAGGCACTCTTTTTCATCCCAAGCCCCTCCTTCCTCTACAATGCTCTATAAATTTCCCGCTGAACCTTAGCTTAAGCATCTGCTTCCATTATAGATTACCTGCACCGTTTTGACAGGGCGCTAAGGGTTGATAGTATGCTAAGACTAAAGTCGTAGGGCCCAAATGATTGCATCTACTCTGTCATTATACCCGATGAACCCCAAAGAAACATAAACAAATAGAGGGTAGGACAAAAATCATTTGGAATGATTTTTGTCCTACCCTCTTCTTGGATGCTTTTTTAAGCTTGTTCGATTCTGACGATTTTCACGTTCATATCGCCGCCCGGTGTGCCGATGGCGACTTCTGCGCCGATTTGCTTGCCCAATAAGGCTTTAGCGATCGGGGAATCGTTTGAAATCTTGCCTTCAAGCGGATCTGCTTCTGCACTGCCGACAATGGTGTACGTTTCTTCATCACCATCCGGTAATTCTACGAATGTCACTTTCAGTCCAATCGAAACCACGTTGCTGTCGACGTTTTGTACTTCAATGATTTCCGCAAAACGGATCATTTTTCCCAATGTTGTGATGCGGCCTTCGACGAAAGCTTGTTCGTCTTTTGCAGATTCATATTCCGAATTTTCGGATAAATCTCCATAGCTTCTGGCAATCTTGATGCGTTCAACGATTTCTCTTCTTTTATTCACTTTTAAGTCTTCAAGTTCAGCTTCTAATTTGGCTTTACCTTCAGCTGTCATCGGATATGCTTTTTCGATCATAAGAAATATGCCCCTTTTAAGTAATGATTCAATATTCAATATGCAGCACAGGACCGCAGTTCCCTTTTTTTATTGATAGCTGTCCCCGAAAGCCAAAAGGATCCGGGACAGGTAGCATGTCATCCAAAGAGAAATAATCATTTCCTGTGGCTCTATATCGTTTATTGGCTGCCTAATTAATAGTGAATTTAAAATACCATTTAATTCCAGTAAAAGCAATTATATTTTGAAAATATTACAGGCATCTATTATTATTCTGCATTTTCAGACAAAATTGAAGCAATTTTTGTGGTCATCAGATCGATTGCGACTTGATTTTGTCCACCCTCAGGAATGATGATATCCGCAAATTTTTTGGTTGGCTCGATGAATTGCTGATGCATCGGTTTGACCACTGACAGATATTGGTGGATGACAGAGTCAAGCGTCCGGCCTCTTGATTCCATATCGCGTTTGATTCTGCGGATGATACGGATATCATCATCCGTATCCACATAGACTTTGATGTCCATCAGATCACGCAGTCGTTGATCCTCTAAAATCAGGATTCCCTCAACGATTATGACTTCTTTCGGCTCGCGATGGATCACTTTATCGCTGCGTGTGTGCTTGGAGTAGTCGTAAACAGGTTGCTCGACGCTCTCGTATTTTATTAATTTTTTAAGATCTTCGATGAACAAGTCCGTATCAAACGCAAACGGATGATCATAGTTTGTTTTCAGGCGTTCCTCAAATGGCAGATTGCTTTGATCTTTGTAATAAAAATCCTGTTCCAACAGCAAAATGGAAACATCAGTAAACTTGTCTAAGATGGCCCGGCTGACACTGGTTTTCCCGCTTCCCGATCCCCCTGTCACCCCAATAACGATAGGTTTTTTCACTGGTGTATTCTTCCTCTCTTCATGCAGCTCACTTTATTCGTCTTATTCGCTGTCTACGTATTGGCTTTGCAATTGCAAATGTTCTTCATATGTTTCTGAAAAATAAACGATGCCTGTTTTTGTGTCCGCAACGAAATACAGATAGTTCGTATCAGCTGGTGATAGAGTCGCTTGAATGGATCCTTCGCTTGGGCTATTGAATGGCCCAGGCCCCATTCCTGTGTTTCTGTACAGGTTGTACGGCGAATCTATTTCAAGATCCTCGAAAGTCACTAATTCCTTGTGCTCATTCAGCGCATACAAAATACTGATGTCCGATTGGATCGGCATATCGATTTCCAGACGATTAAAGAATACGCCGGCAATGTTCGCACGATCTTCCGGTGTAACGCCTTCTTTTTCGACTAGTGAAGCAATCGTCAGAATTTCATGAAGGGTATGGCCTGAAGAAGCAATCTGCTCTGCATAGGGCGTTAGCACTTCATTCGTCTTCTGCAACATCTGTAAAACCACTTCATCCAAACTATTTCCGGTCATATAATCATAAGTCGCCGGATAGAGGTATCCTTCCAAACGATAACGCGTATCGGTACGTTGGGATGCTTCAGTCAAAATATCAGGGTACTGTGCAGCCGCATTCGTCAAGAATTCCGGTTCATTCACTTTCGCCAAAAATTCATCAGCTGTGAAATCCGTCTTCGCTTCGACTTCCGCTGCGATTTCCTCGATCGTATTGCCTTCTCTTACGATGATTTTGTGATCGCTCGATTGCGGCACAGGACTTCCGCCCGCTTGAAGCGTCGCAATGATATCGTCCAGGCTCATGGAAGGCGATAATTCATAAAAGCCTGCTTGGAAATCAGAAACATTTTGCGTCTTGATGTAGTAGTTGAAGATGGTCGCGTTTTTGATGACGTTGCCTTCTTCCAACAGTTGGGTGATCCCTTTTGTGGACGTCCCTATCGGAATTTCCACTTCGACGACTTCCGTGCTTTCTGGCTCCAATGGCTGAAGTGCGTCTGTTATATATTTGTAGCCGGCAAAACCAACGATGACTCCTAACAGGATCCCTATCGTTACAATTGCAAAAACAATTTTCCGCACTAGCGACCGTTCTTTTTTGCGTATTTTCATTTTGTCTACGGCTTCTTTCTCCAACGTAGGACGAATGAGTTTTTGCTGCTCTTGAGGTTCTTGCTGATCATTTTGAGACAAAGACGAGTCCCTCCTTACTTGAGTATATGGCTATTTGTGGACTATTAGCCATTCGACATCCGTAATTATACACGAAAACCTATATAAATTGAATCTTTTTTGTTATTTGCATAGACATATGGAGCATATTGGACAGTTTTCTCATCATTTTATCAGGCCGGCCCCGGTTGCATGCCAAAAGCTCAAAAAAGCAACGCAGCAACCGCAAAAGAAAAAGAGGACCCAGACAATAATTGTCCCGATCCTCCCTTATTTTCCTTACAAGTCACTGACAAATTTATTGAAGGTCTTCGTCTTCCATAAATGTGTTCAGAACTTCTTCGATCATATCCCATTCTTCATCCGATTCGATCGGCTCTAAATCGCCTTCTCCGCCATCTTCAGTTTCAACATAGGAATAAGCCTGCAATTCGATTTCTTCTCCTTCAGGAGCTCCTGCTGGATAAACCAGCACGTAAGACTTTCCGAAATCTTCTGATTCGAAAGTGAATAAGATTTCGAATAACTCTTCATTTCCGTTCTCATCCACGATTGTGATGTGCTCGTGGTTATCTTCGTGGTCATGGTCGTGGTTATGGTCATGATCGTGATCGTGATTATGTTCAGTCATGGTATGCACCTCTTTATCTAATTATTGTTTTTATCGTTCAAACAAAGGATATTGTAACGCAAATAGGACAAAAAAACCACTTTCTTTACTGGCTGTCCAAATAATTCTGAAGAAGTATGACAGCAGCAAGTTTATCGATTACTTTTTTCCGTTTTTTACGGGAAACATTTCCTTCATTGATCAACATTTTTTCTGCTTGAACAGTGGTGAGTCTTTCATCAACATAATCGACCGGCAATCCCAACTCTTTTTCAAGCAAATTCCCATAAGCGATGGAAGCCTCCGCCCGGAAACCAATGCTGTTGTCCATATTTTTGGGCAATCCGAGTACAAACTTCTCAACTTCATACTCCTTGACCAATTCGGCAATCCGTTCAAGACCAAATATTCCGTTGGCTTCGTCGATTTTGACGATTTCGATCCCCTGCGCCGTCCATCCCATCGGATCGCTGATGGCCACGCCTACCGTTTTTGATCCGACATCCAAGCCCATGAGCCTCATTGGATGATTCTGCCTGTTCCAGAAAGATAGCTTTTCACTAATTCCTCCATTATTTCATCACGTTCGTGACGGCGGATCAGGTTTCTGGCATCGTTATGACGCGGGATATAAGCTGGATCGCCAGAAAGCAGGTAGCCTACAATCTGATTGATAGGATTGTATCCTTTTTCTTCCAATGCGTCATAAACAAGGGCTAATGTCTCTTGGATATTCTTTTTCAGATTATCATCAAAATTGAATAACATCGTTTCATCTTTCGAACTCATAGCGACACCCCAGTTTTCTTTAGTATATTTACCATTTTACAAGAAATGACTAAAAACTACAACAAAGAAATGCCGCCGCCTTTTTGCCGATCGAGTTAAAAACACAGGGGCAGGCATCTTTTTTGGATGCCTACCCCTGGGAAAGGACGCTTATTTTGTATTTTCAGCGATCCAGGACGCAACGTGTTTCAGAGCGTCCGGGATGCCTGCCGGGTTATTGCCGCCTGCTTGAGCCATATCCGGACGACCGCCGCCTTTGCCTCCAGCAAACGGAGCGAGCGTCTTGATCAGATCGCCGGCTTTCAGGCCTTGTTCCAATTTATCTTTGGAAACGGCAGCCAGCATATTGACTTTGCCGTCTGTGGCCGAAGCTGCCACGAAAAGATCAGAGACTGCCTTTTGACGCCATTGGTCAGCCAATTGACGCAAAGCATTCATATCCTGATTCTTCGTTTCATAGGTGATGTACGTTACACCGTTGACGATTTCGACATTTTCAAAGAGATCTTTGGCTTCTGCGTTCATGATTTTGGCTTTCAAGGACTCATTTTCGCCTTGCATTTCCTTCATTTCTTGCTTAAGCTGATTGATTTTACCGGCAACTTCTTTTGTTTGTTGGGCTTTCACAAGTTGTGCCGCCTCGCTCAACTCAGCTTCTTTTGTACGGAAATACTGGTAAGCTGCCTGACCGGTAACTGCTTCGATGCGTCGAACGCCTGCACCGATGCCGGATTCAGACAAAATCTTGAAGACGCCGATGTCCTGCGAATTTTGTACATGAACCCCGCCGCATAGTTCGACAGAGTAGCCGCCGACGTCAACCACTCGGACTTCTTTGCCGTATTTTTCACCGAACAAAGCCATGGCGCCCATTTCTTTCGCCTTATCAACAGTTGTTTCGACAGTTACGACAGGCAATGCTTCCCAAATCTTTTCATTCACGATTTCTTCCATCCGCACCAACTCTTCTGCTGTGACTTGCCCGAAATGGGTGAAGTCAAAACGAAGTTGATTCGGATTCACAAGCGAACCGGCTTGATTGGCATGATTCCCTAAAACATCCTTCAGCGCTTGGTGCAATAGATGAGTAGCTGTATGGTTCTTGGTTATGCTTCTTCTGCGCGCTTCATCCACGTGCAGGATATATGTTTCGTTCGAATGGATTTCCGTCAGGACACGCGCAATGTGCATGGTTTGGCCATTAGGGGCGCGCTTGACGTCTTCGATTTCTGCAATCACTTCACCAGCTTCGGTTTCGATTGTTCCTTTGTCTGCAACTTGTCCACCCATTTCTGCATAGAACGGTGTTTCGCGGAAAATGATCTGAACGCGATCATCTGCAGCTGCTTTTTCGACGATTTCGTCATTCGCAACCATCACTGAAAGCTCGGACGAAATTTTTGTTTGTGCATACCCGGAAAACGTGCTCGGAACCAGTACTTCAGCCCAGACCGGTGATTGCACGGAGAAGGAGTCTTCCACTTGCCTTGCTGCACGGGCGCGGTTACGTTGTTCCTGCATCTCTTGGTTGAACCCTTCTGTATCGACTGTGAAGCCTTTTTCTTCGGCATATTCGCTAGTCAATTCCAACGGGAATCCGTATGTATCATACAGTTTGAAGGCATTCGTGCCGTTTACGGCAGTTTCACCTTTTTCGTTCATCTCTTCAAAGACGCTGTTCAGGATTTCCATCCCTTCATGGATCGTTTCCTGGAAACGTTGCTCTTCATTTGTGATGACTTTGATGATGAAATCTTGGTCCGCTTTGACTTCAGGATAATAAGATTCCATGATGGCTGCCACAACCGGAACCAATTCGTTCAGGAACATTTTTTCGATGCCCAATTTTTGGCCATGCATGACGGAGCGACGGATCAAACGACGCAAAATGTAGCCGCGGCCTTCATTTGATGGCAAGGCACGGTCCCCTATCGCAAAGCTGACGGCGCGGACGTGATCAGCGATGACTTTGAAGGAAATATCCAATGTTTTGTTTTCACCATATTTCTTGCCGTTGCTTAACGTCTCGATTTTTTCGATGATCGGCATGAACAGATCCGTTTCGAAGTTGGTCGGTGTGTTTTGGACTACGCTTGTGACACGTTCCAGACCCATCCCCGTATCGACGTTCTTATGCGGCAGCGGCTCATAGGTGCCATCCGGCTTGTGGTTGAATTCAGAGAATACTAGGTTCCAGATTTCAAGGTAGCGTTCATTTTCACCGCCCGGATACATTTCAGGGTCTCCGTCAGGCAAATCCTGGAAGGCTGGTCCGCGATCGTAGAAGATTTCCGTATCCGGTCCGCATGGCCCTGCTCCGATATCCCAGAAGTTGTCTGCGATCGGAACGATATGATCTTCCGGCAAACCTACTTTTTCCTGCCAAATGCGTTTTGTGTCCGTGTCTTCCGGATAATAAGTGACGTAAAGCAAATCCGGATCGAACGCCAACCATTTTTCATCCGTCAGGAATTCCCAAGCCCAAGGGATCGCTTCTTCTTTGAAGTAGTCCCCGATCGAAAAATTCCCCAACATTTCGAATAAAGTATGATGTCTTGCAGTCACACCAACATTTTCGATATCGTTTGTGCGGATGCTTTTTTGGGCGTTGGTGATGCGCGGATTTTCAGGAATCAACGTGCCATCAAAATATTTTTTCAATGTCGCTACGCCTGAGTTGATCCATAATAAGGTAGGGTCGTTGACTGGTATCAGCGAAGCGCTCGGCTCCACTTTTGACCCTTTCGTTGCCCAAAAATCAAGATACATTTGACGGATGTCACTGCTTTTCAGATTCTTCATTATTACCTTCCTTTTCTCTTCATTTATTTTTGGAGTGGAAAAAATAAAAAACACCCCACTGCATACAAGGACGAATCACGCGGTACCACCTTGTTTGCAATGAAATGTTTTGAGCATTCATTACCTCTCGGATCCGTTAACGCTGGAAGCGATAGTATTTCTACTATATTCACGCAAAGGGAGCATAAACGGATGCGTTTCCTTTCACCAAACGGAAACTCTCTTTTGTTATCCATTCCTATATCCTCTGCTTCAATCAGGAATAAGTATAACCAAAATCACGTCCGCATGCAAGCAGTTCTTAAGAAAAGCCGGGTCACATTTCTATGCGAATGGAACGTCTTGCGCAGTAATAACCGGGTGACAAGGGCTCTTGCTGCTTCGCTTTCAAAGCATCCGCATGGTTTTCATAATAGGTAGCGTAAGGGAGAAGTTTCTCCAGTATATTCTCGGCTTGAATGAAAATCCAGCCGCCTTTGGCCAACAGCCCGTCTTCGACGAGTTCCGGTCCCCAGCCCATGTTCGCGATTTCCAGACCGAACATGTTTTTTTTGTAGAGGTAGCTTTCATCCGGTTCGAACAGGTTGCGATGCAACTGATTTCCCCAACGGAAAAGCCTGCGGGTGGATGCGCCGCAGCAATATTCCCATTCATCGCTGGACAACAGCCCCATGCCATCTTTCTCCAATTGCTTGCGCATCTCTGCATACGTTGTCTGGTAAGGAGCGTATACGGTGTACGTATCCAAATCTTCATTCTGTTGCAGGAAGAAGGCATCATTTTGGACCAGATGCGCCGGAAAATCCGCAAATACCGAGGATCCGTTAGCGCTCGGCATCAAGGCCTGATGAATGTCCTTCTCGTGTATGCTGAACCAATCGGTCTGGCCTTCAAATTTCCCGTTTATGACTGCATAATTCCCGACTTTCGTCATTCCCACATAAGTCGGGCTGACTTCCACCAATAACGGCGGGATCTCTGTCGTCCGGAGCTGCGACATTTGGCTGTTGACCAATTCGTCCAATTCCTCCAACGAATGGATTGGTTCGATCTTCTTCTTCATCCAATGATCGTCATGCAAAAACTCGGCGCCTTGAACAGATAGTTTCAGGCAATTTTCGATGGCGAGGTACATCTCTTTCCTGTCGGAGCTGATGTCCAATGGGTCCAGGCCGTTGATTCCGCTGTCCCAACCGAGGACTGCCTCCTTATGGCCGGGCACAAAAACAAATGGTGCGCCGTTGATGTCCACTGTGAACGTCTCGGTCTTGATGCCACCCATCTGATAATAAGCCGGACGGATATCCGCGACAGCCAACAGGGGATTCACAAAATAACGGACAACGCTGCTGGCCAGAACAAGCTTGTGCTCCATCGGGATGTTCTTCCAGTTCGGATTCATCAATTGATCAAATAGTTCCATTATACCACTCTCTTCTTGTAGCTGTATTGGAAAACCAGTAACTTGCTTTACTGTCAGTATAGCAGAATATTGGGGCGGCGAGTAGCTTATTTCTTTTGCTGAAGCGATCGACTTTAATTGGAGTATTCTGCGCTGATTGATTTTCTGACAGCAGAAAAGTCCGCAGACAAATTCTTCATTGTCTGCGGACTTCTCCCGGATTATTTTTCATTCATGAAAGTTTCCGGCGTTATATTTTCCATGCCGATCATCGGATCGATGCTCCCATCGGAAATCTGCCCGATGGTCAAATGGTAGACGGGTATTATTTTTGGCGACTCTTTATTTTCTGGCTTTTGGGTTGCGGATACTGTAGTTGTTTCGGTGATCGATACAGCAACTTCATTCCCGGCGCCGAGCGCCTTCGTTTCCTTGCTTTCGGCCGGCTCTTCCGCAGTGAAGACCTTGTCATTGTTCAGGTTGTGTTCCAGTTTTTCATGCAGCATCGTTTTCCGGATATCGCCGGTGCTTACGACTGCCGTTTCGAAAGCTTCGTAATCCCCGCACAAAATCAATTTGCTTTTGCTCCTGGTGATGGCGGTGTAAAGCAGATTGCGGCGCAGCATCCGCCCGTACTGTTTCACCATCGGCAGAATGACCATCGTAAATTCGCTGCCCTGCGATTTATGTATGGAACAACAGTAAGCCAAAACGAACTTGTTCCAATTGTTCCGATTGTAGGTGACTTCCACGGTATCAAACAGGATCGTGATCTGGTCGACTTTCTCTTCCGTCTCCTTGGCGAATTGGATGGCAGTGATTTCACCCATGTCTCCGTTGAAGACGTTGTTTTCCGGTTGGTTCACCAACTGAAGCACCTTGTCGCCTACCCGATAGACGACATCAAAAAAAGCGACTTCCCGTCTTTTCTTGTTCCCTTTCGGATTGAAGATCTCCTGCATCATCGTATTGATGGCATCAATGCCGGCAGCACCTTTGTACATCGGCGCCAGAATCTGGATATCCTTCGCGGTGAAACCTTTTGACTTCGCCTTTTCGACGACTTGCCGGATCACCGGCTCGATCTGATGCGTTTGGCAAGGCAGAAACGACCGGTCAGCTTGATTGTTGCGGAAATCGCGCGGGAGGATGCCGTTTTTGATTTCGTGAGCCAACGGGATGATCGACGAATCGCCTGATTGTCTGAATATCTCGTTCAGCTCGACCTGCGGCAACGCTTTGCAGTTCAGAAGATCGAACAGCACCTGGCCCGGCCCGACAGACGGCAATTGGTCCTTATCCCCCACAAACAGCACTTGCATGCCCTGCGGCACCGATTTCAGGAGCCTGTGCATCAACCAAGTATCCACCATCGAAACTTCGTCGATGATCAACAGCTTGCCTTCCAGTTCTTGCGTATAAAGTTCTTCGGATTCCTTTTCCTGGCCCGTCAAACCCAGCAAGCGGTGAATCGTGCTGCCGGGCAGGCCTGTCGTTTCCTGCATCCGTTTTGCTGCACGTCCGGTCGGAGCGGCAAGCAAAATCGGGAAAAGTCCGTCTTTGTAATCCTTAGGGTCTTCCGGCAGATCGTTCAATTCGGAGAACATGCGCACGATTCCTTTGAGAACGGTCGTTTTGCCGGTACCGGGTCCACCGGTCAGGATGAAGAACGGTGAAAGCAAAGCTGCTTTTATCGCTTCGATTTGGGAGGCGCCGTAGCGGATCTGCAGATTTGATTGCAGATGCTCGATTTCCAGATCCAAATCCACTCCCGGATAAGCAATTTTCGTCTTTCGTTTCAGAAGTCTATCGATCGATGATGCGATGCCCTCTTCTGCGAAATAAAGGGATGGGATGGCAAAACGGCTGTGATCCTCGACCACTTTCATCCCCATCACCATCTCCATCAGCGCCTCGATGACGGGCGCATCCTCGATGATGAAGCGCCGGCTTTGTTCAAGCAAGTGGATCGTCCGCTCAAGCAAGACGGTCCCGTCGACATAGGTATCCCCGTTCGAGAGGCAAAGTTCCTGCAATGTCGCAAACAAGCCACCCTTCAGCCGGCTCGTGTGATCCGGAGCGAAATTCAACTCCTCCGCCAATTGATCGGCTTTCTTGAAGCCGATGCCTTCGATATCCTCGAGCAGTCGGTAAGGATTTTCATTTAGGACAGTCAGCGTTTCGGTGCGGTAAAAATGAAAGATATTCGCTGCCTGGTTATTGGAGAAGCCATAGTTACCCAATGCGATCAGGATCTTCTCGGTTCCTTGCGTCTGCATCAGCACATCGCGCATCATTTCCCTTTTTTTGGGCGTCATGCCGCTGATGCTTTTCAGAGCTTCCGGGTCATCAAGGATGACGTCGACCGCTTCCTCGCCAAAAGTTTCCACGATTTTTTCCGCAGTCCGTTTCCCGATTCCCGGGAAACGTTCCCCCGACAAGAATGCAATCAACCCGTTCTTGGAGGTGGGTTTTTCCTGTTGATAGGAATTGGCTTGGAATTGGACGCCGTATCTTGGGTGCTCCACGACCTCACCGAAAAAGCGATAAGCTGTATCTTCGGTTATCTGCCCGAAGCTTCCCGTCACAACAATTTCATCATGCTTTTGCGGGAGATTCGATTCATTGACTGAAATCAGCATGACTTTGTAGAAATTACTCGCGTTTTCAAAGAAAATCGCTTTGATTTCTCCGACGATATAGCCTTGTTCTGTATCCATCCGGATGATCCCCTCCCTTTTTTGACTATTCAGACTTGTTATAAGATTCCTTAAGAACGATACCACAATTCGCGCACAAATTAAAGAGAGGCCGGAGAAAAAACCGACCTCTCACTCATTATTTAGATGTACTGCAGGGTGCGTTCGGCTTGATATGCCTTATCGATTGTGCCCCCACCCAGACACTCCATGCCATCATAAAATACAACTGCTTGGCCTGGTGTAATGGCGCGGACCGGCTCCGCAAATTCCACACGGGCAGTCGTTTGGTCTTCGTTCAGGTAGACAGTGACTGCAGTGTCCTGTTGACGGTAACGGAATTTAGCCGTGCAGGTGAAGACGGATGGTTTTTTCACTTCGGATGTGAAATGGATATCAGTCGCATCCAGACTGTCGGCATACAGGTTCTCATGATGGTAGCCTTGGCCCACGTAAAGCGTGTTGGTCGCCAAGTCCTTGCCGATGACGAACCACGGATCATCGGATTCCCCGCCGCCTCCGATTCCCAAACCTTTTCTTTGCCCGATCGTATAGTACATCAATCCGGCATGCTCACCCATCACATCGCCGCTCAAAGTGACCATTTTACCCGGGATCGCCGGCAGAAAGTTCGTCAAGAATTCTTTGAAGTTCTTCTCGCCGATGAAACAGATGCCTGTCGAATCTTTTTTCTTGGCAGTCGCCAAACCCGCTTCTTCAGCGATGCGGCGCACTTCCGGCTTTTTGATCCCGCCCAGCGGAAACATCGTTTTGGAAAGTTGCTCTTGGGAAAGCTGATTCAGGAAATAGGTTTGGTCCTTGTTGTCGTCCACTCCTCTGAGCAGATGAGCGGTGCCGTCTTCGTCACGGACGACTTGTGCATAATGCCCGGTTGCGACATAATCCGCGCCCAGTTCCATCGCATAATCCAGGAAAGCCTTGAATTTGATTTCCTTATTGCACATGACATCCGGATTCGGTGTCCGTCCTTTCTTGTATTCGTCCAGGAAATATTGGAAGACCTTGTCCCAGTATTCCTTTTCGAAATTGACGGAATAATAAGGAATCCCGATCTGTTGTGCGACAGCCTGAACATCCTTGTAATCTTCGGTTGCCGTGCAGAATCCGAATTCATCCGTATCATCCCAATTCTTCATGAAAATGCCGATGACGTCGTAGCCTTGTTCCTTCAAAAGCAATGCTGTGACAGAAGAGTCAACGCCACCGCTCATTCCGACCACCACGCGTATTTTTGAATTGTCTTGCATGCCTATCACACCCTTACTTTATTTGTGTATTTTATCACTTCTTACAATATATAAGTTAAACCCGATACAAAAAAACAGTTTACACCATCCCGGCGCATATTTCAAGCTTTCTCGCCTGTCCGCATCCAACCCGACAGTCACATCAGCCTGGCGATAAGCATCAGGATAACTTGATGGATAGGGTAATAGGCATATCCGGCCCATTTCGGCAGCGGTCTGATCTGAAAATCAACCGGCAGAAGCATGGGAATGAGCGACACTGCAGCGAGTGCCTGCAACGAGGGGAATTGCATAGCATTCACCAATAAAAACAAAACAATTCCCGCTCCGACATGTTTTTCCGAAAGCACATAGATTGTCCACCCCATCAAAAAGCCATACAAACCGTATTCCGTAAATTGGACCAAAAAGATTGCCGGCAAGATGAACCGGTAGTCTTTGATCGATAAGGCAAAAAGTGCCAAGGTGAAAAGGATATTGAAGACATTCCCTGTTTGGGCGGTTATCGGCATACTGATGAGCCCGGTAAGGACCAACCGCAGCAGATACTTGCGGAAATCACGCGTTTCCCTTACCCCTTGCACGGTTGTGTACAAAAAACAAGGGAAAGCGATGCGTCCGACAACTCGCAGAAAAAGCAATGAGGGGAACAGATAGTAGCCGATATGGTCGATCGTCATTGTGAGGATCGCAATCCATTTGATGAGTGCCGTTTTGTTGTTGTACGCCATTCCTTCACTTCCTTTCTATTCATATTCACCAAGCTGCAAAAGTACTTTCGCAATAAAGAAAACAAAGCAGAAAACCTTGGGAGGATTTCTGCTTCATCTTCAGGTAAACTTTCGATCAGACTGTATAAGGCTTCGCATCCAGGTTCAGAGTTGCCAAAGCTTGCTCGATGTCTTCGATGATATCTTCCACGTTTTCAAGCCCTACCGAAAAGCGGATCAGGCCTGGTGTGATGCCTGCTGCCGCCAATTGCTCGTCGGTCAGCTGTCTGTGGGTCGAACTTGCCGGATGGAGCACACAAGTCCGGATGTCGGCCACATGGACTTCATTGGACGCCAGCTTCAGGCTGTCCATGAATTTGATGGCATTTTCTCTGCTTCCTTCGATCGAGAGCGAAATGACGCCGCACGTTCCGAGCGGCAAATATTTATTCGCCAATTCGTGATACTTGTCTCCTTCTAAGCCAGGATAATTCACAAATTCAACTTTTTCGGATTTTTTGAAATATTCAGCGACTTTCAAGGCATTGCTGCAATGTCTGTCCATCCTCACAGGGAGTGTTTCAAGCCCAAGATTCAATAAGAAGGCAGCATTCGCGGTTGGGTATGCCCCCATGTCCCTCATCATCTGTACCCGTGCTTTTGTGATATACGCAGCTTTCTCGAAGCTTTCCGTATAGACGATGCCATGGTAGGATTCATCCGGTTCGGTGAATTCTGGGAAATTGCCGTTTTTCCAGTCAAAATTGCCGCTGTCGACAATGACCCCGCCCATCTGTACTGCATGGCCATCCATGTATTTAGAGGTGGAATGGACCACAATGTCCGCTCCAAACTCGAACGGTCTGCAAAGGTATGGCGTCGGGAACGTGTTGTCCACGATCAAAGGCACGTTGTTGTTGTGAGCGATCGCTGCCCATTTTTCGATGTCCAAAACGGATAAAGCAGGATTTGCGATGGTTTCACCGAATACAGCCTTCGTGTTCGGTTTGAACATTTTTTGGATTTCTTCTTCAGGCAGTTCTTGGTCGACAAAGGTGCATTCGATTCCGAATCGCTTCAAAGTTACGGCAAACAGATTGATGGTTCCGCCATAAATGGAGGCGGTGCTGATGAAATGATCGCCCTCCTTCAGGATGTTCATCAAGCTGATCATGGTCGCTGCCTGTCCTGATGTTGTGCACAAAGCCCCTACGCCACCCTCCATCGCCGCAATTTTCTCTTCCACGGCCGCAACCGTAGGATTGGAGATGCGCGAATACATGTGTCCGGCAGCCGTCAAATCGAATAATTTACCGATATGTTCTGTCGAGTCATATCTGTACGTAGTGCTTTGGTAGATCGGGAGCGCGCTCGGCTCCCCGTTCCCTGGGTGGTACCCTTCGTGTAAACATTGTGTTTCAATTCTCATTATTGACCCTCCTCATTAAGATAACGCTCATAATCTCATATATATTTAACATTTTACCACAATTCCAAAAGGCTTTGTGGAGATATTGAGGCGAAATCGAAAGATCCCGAGGAACAAAAAAAGACAGAACGTGTCTGTCTTCCGGACTTGCTATTCTTCGATGAACTGTACCGTACCGTTTTCAAAAGCCTTGATGCGCGCCAATGAATAGACATCCATGCCTTGTTCTTCCAGAATTTTTCTGCCTTTTTGGAAGGATTTCTCGATGACGATACCGACACCGGCAATCTCCGCTCCTGCCTGATTGCAGATCTCCATCAAGCCGTTTGTGGCTTGTCCGTTCGCCAAAAAGTCGTCGATGATGAGGACAGTATCGTTTTCGTCAAGATATTGTTTGGAGATTGTGATTTCATTTGTGACATCTTTTGTGAAGGAGTAGACGGTGGCCGAATAAAGATTGTCTCTCATCGTCAGACTCTTTTGTTTTCTTGCAAAAACAACTTTCACTCCCAATGCCAAACCCGTGAATACCGCAGGCACGATGCCGGATGTCTCAACCGTCAGAATCTTGGTGATTTTTTTGTCAGCGAAATATCGTGCAAATTCATCCCCCAATTGTTGCATCAATACGGGGTCGATCTGATGGTTCAAGAAATTGTCCACCTTCAGCACGTTGTCCCCCAACACGATGCCGTCCTTCAATATGCGTTCTTCCAACAATTTCATAAAAAAATCCTCCCTAATCACATTTCGTTCTATCTATCAGCCGCTTGCATGAGTCTGCTAGCATGACATATTTAGGTTTACAAATAACAGTAAAACAATACAGATAATCTTCGCTTTTGTCAACCATCCGTAAGCATTATCGCCGATTGGGGCAAGCATCAACCCGGAAAGACGAACAAATCTGCATTTGAACAGTTTTTTATCCGCAGAAGAAAAAACGAGAAGGATCCGCATGTCGGATCCTTCTCGTTTTTGGTTGTACAGCTTAGTCTACGTATACTTCGGAATCTTTGTTCATCCATGCGTACAGCAAACCGATGATCAATCCGCCGCCGATGTAATTTCCGATCATCGCGAAGAACCAGTTCGTCAACACGCTGCCGACCGTCATCCCTGGCAAAGCGCCGCCGAATGCGAAAAACGCAAGGCTGAAGGAAGAGAAGTTGGCGATAACGTGTTCAAAGCCTAAAAATGCAAAAATGAAGATGATGAAAATGGTCGAGAAAAGCTTGCCGGCGTCATCCTTCATATGCGCGCTCACAAATACAGTCGTATTTACGATGACGTTCGCGAAAATACCTTCGGCTACCATCTGTATAGGTGTTTTGAGCAACTTGCCTTCAACTGCATGGAAAAGGAAGTGCTCAGCCGGCAAATCTTGGAAAATGTTCGTGAATGACATGACGAATGAAGCGATTGTGCCACCGATAAGGTTGAATAGAATACAAGCGAATAAAATTGCTAAAGCTCTTTTTGGTGCCAACACCTTGCGGTATATGGCTGCTGTCATATACATCATATTGGATGTACCCAATTCTGTGTTCATGTAATTGATCATGACCAAAGACCATGCAAACATGAATGAGTAGAAAAATTTTCCGCTACCGGGCAGCATATGTTCTGCTTTTTCAGCGACCATAACTGCTATTGATGTACCCAACGTCAAAAACATACCAGCAAGCATACATCTGATGAAATATTTTACTTGTGAAGTCTCAAATAAATGCGACTTCTTTAGGGCGCTTTTATCAACTGTAGTCATGGCTGCGCCTTGATATTTTTGTTCCACTTTCTTCATCTCCCGAATTGTTTGTGCG
The DNA here is from genome assembly GCF_963666195.1 of Trichococcus shcherbakoviae. Classification (NCBI taxonomy): domain Bacteria; kingdom Bacillati; phylum Bacillota; class Bacilli; order Lactobacillales; family Carnobacteriaceae; genus Trichococcus; species Trichococcus shcherbakoviae. Next base: position 2,696,588 of record NZ_OY762653.1, on the reverse strand, counting down.
ATTCTGAATAAGTATATCATATTTCATAAGAATTGGAATGAAAAAAATAGCGTTTTATATAATTATATTAATGCACTTATAGTGTGCATCGTGTTTTTTTGGTGCACATGCATCCAAGTGGGTTATGTTTTATATTTTTTTCAAACAAAAAGACCGTCCGTAAGAATTACTCCTACAGAATCGGTCCCTAGTTTTCATCTGTCCTACTATTTTTGGATCACTCCGCCGCTTCAGCCAGGACACCGTTTTCGACCAAACTGTCCAAAATATATTCCAACTGATCTTTCGCAGCCGACATGGTTTTCTTGCCGTAGACATCCACTGTCTGCAATCCGTTGCTCGTCGTTGTGGAAACTTTCAATGTTTTCAGATCGGCAGCGACGACAATTTTCACTTTGATCCCTTGTTTATTCAGCACGCTGTTGTCCAAATCGCGTACCATTTGGAAATTGCCGTTTTTGGTTTCTTCAAAACCATTGTCGCGCAAAGTGTAGCGCTTCACTTGTTCATTCAATCGAAAGGTTTTTCCGGATCCCTTTAAAGATACATTTTTTTCGAATGCCATATGCAGTCCTCCAAGATAACGTTTTCTCTATCATAACACATTTTTTTCTTTCGTTCAGCCGTTCTTGTATTGCTTGTTGTGGATGCTTTGCAGCAATGCAATCAGTGTGTCCGCCTCATCGGCAGTGTTATCCGGTCCGAAAGAAATGCGCAGGGATTCCGTTGCCCGTGGATTCCCCTTTCCGTACATCGCTGCCAATACGTGACTCGGTTCAAGACTGCCGGCTGTACAGGCGGATCCTGCAGCCAGCATGATCCCTTTGAGATCGCACTGGATCAACATTTTATCAGAACGCATGCCGGGCAGCCAGATGTTCAAGATGTGCGGTACCCCTTCAGGATAGACACCGTTGCACTCAAATGGGAGACCGCTCTTTTCAAGTCCGCTCAGGAAATAATCCCCCAGTTCCCGCTTTTTGCGGTTGCTTTCTTTGCGTTCTGCTTCCATCAGAGTGACTGCCTCGGCAAACCCCCTGATGTAGGGCGTATTTTCCGTTCCGCCGCGGTGGTCGTTCTCCTGGCTGCCGCCATGGATGAAATTAGGCAGATGCAGGCTATTTTTGCGGTATAAAAATCCGATGCCTTTGGGACCATTGATCTTATGTGCGGAAACGGACAAGAGGTCGATATGCTGTTGCCCGACATCAATCTGCTCGCTGCCGTATGCTTGAACGGCATCTGTATGGAAAAGGATATGTCTCTCCGCCAAAAATGCACCGATTTCGGCTATCGGATTGATGCTGCCCACCTCGTTGTTCACATACATCAATGAGACAAGGATCGTATCCTCGCGAACCGCATTCTTCACGGATTGCAGGGTCACTTTTCCGGCAGCGTCCACAGGCAGATACGTCACCTCGAAGCCTAACGTTTCCAGATAATTCATCGGATGCAATACCGCGTGGTGCTCCGCTGCTGAAGTGATGAGGTGTTTGCCCTTTCCCTTCAGAGCCAATGCAGTCGGTATGATGGCTGTATTGTTGGATTCGGAACCGCAGCTCGTGATGATGATATCAGCCGGATCTGCTTGGATGGATGCCGCAAAAATTCTGCGCGACTGGTCGATATGCTGTCTTGTTCGTCTTCCCAGCGCGTAGGTGCTGGAAGGATTCCCGTAATCTTCGATAAGCGATTCCTGAATGACAGCCACAACTTCAGGTCGCACCGGGGTCGTAGCGGCATGGTCGAAATAAATCAATTTGTTACCTTCTTTCTTTCGCTAATCTTTCTAGTGTTCAAAATAACTGCTCAGCCAACGGTACAGGCGTATTTCGATGCTGGCATCTGTTTCCGGAGAGGAATCCCGGGCAGTTGCTGGTCCCTGTCCCAGCAATTTCTTCGCCTCTTCAATATCAACACGACAGAAAAACGCATAGGCCGCCCTAATTCTGTTGTTTGCATACCAGTACCTTTTCAACAAAGGATGGGCTAGTATTTGGCTGTGTTTTTCCTCTGCAGTGACGATCCTTCCGAACAACGCATCGCAAAACAACGATTCCATCACATAAATCGGCCAATAGACCGACTCTTTGACTGGGCGATTGGCCGAAAAAGTCTGCAGCAAGTTATCGGCTTCTTCAAAATCCAGTTCCCCTAAAGCGCGGACATAAGCGACCATGTAGAAGTAGTCAACCAGGAAGGTTTTTTGATACTGAGCATCTTTTACGTTTTCGAAATACGCGTCCGGCAAATCCGCAAAAGGGACTTTTTCTTCGATAAGCTGCGCCATTTCCAATTGCTGGAACAAGAGCTTGCGCGCGTGCAAAGATCGGCTTGCTTCCCTCAGCAAAGCTCCATCATTCTGCGCTTTCGGCAGCAGGTTCGCTAAAGCCATCAAGACTGGCACAAGACTGAACAAAACCATCAGGGAGCCTAGCTTCAGCTCCATCGAAAAAGCCGTCCCGTACAGGGTTGCCCCCGTCAAAGCGTTAGCCAAAACACCTCCCAGAAGGTAGCCACGATAAGGCAATTCCGCATAGTCCCCTTTCGGCGGTGCCATCAAGCATTGGCCCGCCAGCACAGGGGAGGCAGCCTGCATATGATGCAGGCTATGATCCGCTTGGCTATATTTGTAACGTCTGACTTGAAAACTGACCAGCCGATAACCGCTCAATTTCCCGAAAAGGAAATGTCCCCCTTCATGAAGAAAAATGTGTACATAGATGGATAAAAACAGGCTAACCGACAGAACGGGAATGAGCAGGGGATCAAAAGACAACAGCTTCCCCCAATCGCTGAATCCCTTCGCGATCAGATATCCGTACAGCATGATGATGGTTATTGAAATGTAGATGGCAATTCTCAGAAATGACTTTTTCATAAAATTCCCCCTACTCTTCCTCCAGATGCATTTCCGGGAACAATAAGCGCAGTATTTCCATCGTCAAACGTCGACTTTTCCCTTGGTATGGATAAATGTGGATCAGCATGGCTGGGTTGAAGTTCGCCTCAATCACCCCGTAGTTTGGCTCCACTTTCGTGGCCGGGACTGAATGGTCCGGGATGATGATATCCACCCCACACACTGCAACACCCAGTGAGGCTGCCATCTGCACAGCCAATTGCTTGTAGCTGTCGTCCATCTGATCTGTGAAATCAATCGAGTCGCCGCCGGTACTGATGTTTGAATTATCCCGCAGACGGACAGTCGTGCCTGCAGGCGGGATACTGTCGAAAGTATAGCCTTGTCCTTGGATCGTCAATTTTTCGAGCTCACCGGTCGCTATCAGTTCCAATGGGGAACGGTGATTTTTCCCGCGGAGACTGTCTTTATTTTTCTCCTCGACCAATTGACGAATCGTGTGGCTGCCGTCGCCTACCACATTGGCCGGCACACGCAGCAATACGGCCTTCGTCTCATTGCCGATGACAAAGAAACGGTACTCGGTGCCGGACAAGTAATCTTCCACAAGCACATCTTCATCTTCTTCAAACGCCATATGGATGGCTTTCTCATAATTCTCAAAGGAAGCACCTTCCTTGAAAATGGAAATCCCTAGACCATAGTTCGTGGACTTTGGCTTGACGACGATGCCTTTCCCGGCAAAGATAGGATAGTCGCGCAAGGCTGCTTCGACAGAGTGGTACTCCCCACTTTCAGGAACCGCGAATCCGTTCTCCGCCAGTATTTTTTTGGTGACGACCTTGTTTTCCATGATCAGCGGGCCGATGTAGCTGTCCTTTGCCGTCATATTGCCGTTCTTCACGTATTCGCGATGGTTCTTGTAGGTCAGCGAGATGAATTGGTCATAACGGTCGAGCATGTTGATTTTCAAACCTTTTTGGATGGCATCGAACATCAGGATCTGCGTGGAGAGTTCCATGTCCTCAAAGCCTCTCAACGCATACGGACGTTTCCAGGCAGCCTCTTTGTACTTTTTGGCCAAAGATGCGGCCCAAGCCGTTTTGTCCTCTCCCGCTTCCAATGCGTTGACCATCTGGCCCGCCACTGTTTTCTCCGGATTGTGGAATGCTTCGATTTTTTCTTTGACGATTGCGCTGATTTTCTCTTCTGCGCCGATCGCTTCCAGCATATCCAGCATACCTTCGAGGACGGACAGCCCTTCCGCTTGGAATGCGGATGGTTGCAGAGGATTCTCCAAAGCAGTGGTGTAATTCATTTCTTTCCCGATTTTCATCTCTTCGTCGTTGGCATCTTGCTCGATCCACAATAAATAGAGCAGGAAATAATGGATGAAGTACATATCCTCTTTATGCATGCCGAACTCAGCAAATGGGTTCAGATCGAACAACCTGAATTCAAGATAGGCGATTCCGTTCGTGAGCAAATCACGCGCTTTGTTGGCCCCCCTGAAACGGACAGTGGAATAAAATTCTTTTTCGGCAATGAGCTTGCCGTTTGCCACCATTTCTTCGATATCCTGCACATAGGCATCAATCGATTCAAAAGAAACATGGACGTCCGCTTTATTGACGTATCCGTATTTGCTGCTGCGGATGCTTCTTGTGTACCTGTCCAGAGGCAAATCGTGCTGTGTTTCTTTTTCGAAGTAGGAGCTGTCGGCTGAAACGGATCCCCCCATAAGGTAGGTCATGATCCATTGGTGACGGATGAAGTTATGCGCCATCTTCAAGTAGACATCCGATTGGAACGCCTTAAGCGTCCCGGCAGACCCGGAAAGCTGATGAAGCTCTTTGATGAGGGCAGGATTCAATTCGAAGTTGAAGTGGATGCCGCTGACCATCTGCTTCTTGTTCCCGTAAACAGAGACCAAGTACTCCCGATACGCCACATCAACCGAACTGTCCAACTTGGCTACTTTGATTTCATCGCCCTTCGGCATGGTCGGCGGGATGCTGCAGGGCAACAGATATTCATCTTCCGGCAAGGACCTCAAGACGACATCATGGATAGCCATCAGCCATTCATGTGTTTCCTCGATTGTCTGCATCGGCGGCGTGATCAATTCCGGTTGGCTTTCCGCAAAGTCAGTCTGTATGTAAGGATGGAAACTGCGATTCCCGAATATTGTCGGGTGGTTTGTCTTGGCAATCGTACCCTCACTTGTTATCCGTTGGCTTTCTTTTTCGATTCCAAAAGAGGCTTTCGAAAATAGTGCCGATAATTTATGTGTTAAAATAATCTCTTTGAAATCTGTCATTATATGCGCTCGCTTTCTGCTTCCAATTTTCAATGTATTCATTATAGCTGTTCTGCTTGTAAATAGTAAAGATGTTGCCTGCCATTCTTTTCAATCAATTTTCACGAATCAGCAAAAAATAACCGGGCGAATGTTTGTTCTTTTTTATGAGATGGCATATAATGGGGAGAGTAAAAAGGAGCGGAGAATAATGAAACAACCTTTAGCATACCGTATGCGCCCCGTCCACATCGACGAAGTCATCGGCCAAAGCCACCTGGTCGGCGAAAATAAAATCATCCGCCGCATGGTCGATGCCAAGATGCTTTCTTCCATGATACTGTACGGCCCACCGGGAATCGGCAAGACCAGCATTGCGAGCGCCATCGCCGGATCGACCCATTCGGCTTTTCGGCAGTTGAACGCCGCCACCGACACAAAAAAAGATCTTCAGATCGTCGTGGAGGAAGCCAAATTTTCCGGACAGGTCATCCTCTTGTTGGATGAAGTGCATCGGTTGGACAAACCCAAGCAGGATTTTCTCTTGCCGCACCTTGAAAGCGGCCAGGTCATCCTGATCGGCGCCACCACCGAAAATCCATACATCAGCATCAGTCCCGCCATCCGGAGCCGAACCCAGATTTTCGAATTGAAGTCCCTGACAACACAGGACGTCATATTGGCGCTGGAACGGGCCATCGCTGACGAAAAACGCGGTTTGGGGAAAGAAAAGATCGTGATCGATGAAGATGCCTTGCTCCATTTCGCCAGGAGCACGATGGGTGACGTGCGCGGTTCTCTCAACGCCTTGGAATTGGCTGCCCTATCCACCAAACCGGATGCAGACGGCACCATCCACATCACCTTGGATATCGCTGAGGAATGTGTCCAAAAGAAAGCTTTGGTCCACGATAAGAACGGCGATGCCCATTACGATGTTATATCGGCATTCCAAAAATCGATCCGCGGCAGCGACGTCGATGCGGCCATGCATTATCTGGCCAGGTTGCTGGAAGCCGGTGAATTGCTGATCGCCTGCAGAAGGTTGATGGTCTGTGCTTACGAAGACATCGGCTTAGGCAATCCGCAAGCAGTTGCCCGTACCGTTTTGGCCGTTCAGGCGGCGGAAAAGTTGGGCTTGCCGGAAGCCCGCATCCCCTTGGCCAACGCTGTCGTCGATCTGGCCCTTTCGCCGAAATCCAATTCGGCTTACCTTGCCTTGGACAGCGCGCTGGCGGACGTGCGCGCCGGAAAGTCCGGCGACATACCGGATAGCCTGCGCGATGCCCATTACAGCGGTGCAAATAAACTGGGCCGCGGCATCGGTTATCAATACCCGCACGATTTCCCGGATCACTGGATCAAACAACAATATTTGCCGGATTCGCTGAAGAATCGCCGCTACTACGAGCCGGCTGCAACGGGCAAATACGAGCAGGCCCTGGCCAACCAATTGCAGCACCGCTTCAACAAAGATTCATGAGTACCATTTGGTAGCGTTTAACCTGTTGCTGCTGTGACGTTTACCGATTAAAATGCTTGTGTTTTGCTTGCCAACTATTGATTAGTATGCTACTATACGTATATAGATTTCTGAGGTGTTCGACATATTCTCAATGTGTTGACCGAACAATTTATTACTACCTTGGGATCCTGTTTATCTCAGTGGATAACACGCCTTATCATTTGGTAGTTAGAGACTGGATATTGGAGCCCACCTGCTTATATGCGGGTTCAAAACTAGTAGAATATACTCACCGGCACCATCGGATTTCTAATAAAGTTTTATACTTTTGGAGCTGCTCTTTGAGCAGCTTTTTTTGCAGACTGGAATATACGGGAAAACGTTTCTTGAGCCATTATCCCGCTATTTCCTTGAGGAGGACACCCTTTGGTAGAAATGTTGATTGCCGTTTTTTCATTATTGCTGGTTTCGACCGGACTTTTCATGACTTTGAAAGGCCCCACTGTCTTTGTGTTGGCTCCGGACCGGATCACCGAACAACAACGCCAACAGATTTGGCTTTTTTTCCGCAATGGCGGAGCCCTATACATGTTGATCGGGTTTCTCTGCTTGCTGACGATTTTCTTCAGGAGCACCCTGCTCTATGCATTTGCTGTACTGGTTGCCTCAGGTATACAGCACTCTTCAGCATCCGCCTGGCCGGCATGATGAAAAATCAGAGCCGCTGACCATTAAATTCCCGGAAAAAATCGCATACGCTTTTATTTTTATGGAAAGTGAAGTAAAATAAACTTGTAAGCGATACTAGTTTAGAGGAGTGGTTAATATGTTTCAAGAGTATAAGAAGATTTTGATACCGGTTGACGGATCCAGAGAATCAGAATTATCCTTCCGTAAAGCAGTGGAAGTGGCCAAACGGAATAAAGCAGCCATCATCATCACTCATATTATCGATACAAGAGCGATACAGACGCCTACAGGTTTTGAAGGCAGTTTTACGGATGAAATCGTCCGCCAATCCAAAACATTGATGGAAGAATACAAAACCTATGCCACTAACGAAGGCATAACGGATGTTCATACCGTCATCGAATATGGCTCACCGAAAGCCATCATCGCGAAAGATTTGCCTGCCGAATATGGCGTGGACCTGATCATGATCGGTGCGACCGGCCTTAATGCCGTCGAAAGACTGTTCATCGGCTCCGTATCCGAGTACGTCATCCGGAATGCACCATGCGATGTGCTGGTAGTCCGGACCGACCTCGAGAATAAACCAAAACCTAAAAAATGATAGGCAGCGGCCTAGCCCCTGTCTCAGAAAAAATTCAACAAAAAAATTCCGTTATGCCAGTAGTTGGCATACCGGAATTTTTATTTTGTAATAAGAATGCATAATATATTTTGAATCCCAAAGTGCATTACCTTTGGTGTTTTACAGGATTGCAAAATGTTCCGTGCAATTATAACGGTTGGCTAGCTTCACGGGTTAGCCCTTCGGAAATTAGACAAATCGTACCTATTGCGCTCTACGATGCTCAGTCGGCACGATTTCCTAAATTTCTTTCAGGGCTGAACGAACCCGTTCCGCTTTTCTTTTTTTTTTTAGCTAAAGCGTACGACGTCGCGAGCGATCATCAACTCTTCATCTGTAGGGATCAACAATACTTTGACTTTTGAATCGTCAGTTGAAATGATTCTTTCAACGCCGCGGACATTGTTCTTTTCATCGTCGATTTTGCAACCGAACCAAGACATGCCATCGATGATGATTTTGCGGGTAGGCGCAGAATTTTCTCCGACGCCAGCAGTGAAGACGATCGCATCCACACCGTTCATGATTGCAACGTATTGTCCGATGTATTTTTGGATGCGATTGTGGAAGATATCCAAAGCAATTTGAGCTTGCTCGTTGCCTTTTTCAGCTTCTGTTTCGACATCGCGCATATCGCTTGATACGCCGGATAGTCCCAACAGGCCTGATTTTTTGTTCAGGATGTCAACGAATTCATTGATATCCGTGATGCCCAATTTGCCCATCAAATAGGCGATCAAAGATGCATCAATGTCACCTGAGCGAGTTCCCATTGTGATACCAGCCAATGGCGTGAAGCCCATGGATGTGTCGATAGATTTTCCACCTTCGACAGCAGTGATGGAACCGCCGTTACCGATATGGCATGTAACGATCTTCAACTCTTCGATCGGTCTGCCCAACATTTCAGCAGCGCGTTCAGCAACGTATTTGTGGCTTGTTCCGTGTGCGCCGTATTTTCTGGCAGCATATTTTTCATAGTAATCCATCGGGATGCTGTAAAGATAGTTTACTTTCGGCATTGTTGTATGGAAAGATGTGTCGAATACAGCAACACTTGTGATTTCAGGCAACAATTTCTTGAATGCACGGATTCCAGTAGCGTTCGCTGGGTTATGCAACGGCGCCAATTCAGCCAGTTCTTCGATTTGTTCCAGGACAAGATCATCCACAAGCGCGGAATCTTTGAAGATTTCGCCGCCGGCAACGACACGGTGGCCGACACCTGTGATCTCATCGTAGCTTGAAATGATGTTTAGTGCTAATAATTGATCCAGTAAGTTATGTACCGCGATCTCATGGTTCGCAATATCTTCCGTTACTTGGAATTTTTCGCCTTCTCCGTGTTTGATTGTGAAGACGGAATCGTTCAAACCGATTCTTTCGATAATTCCGGTTGCAAGAACTTCCTGATCAGGCATAGCGTATAATGTAAATTTCAAGCTTGAGCTACCAGCATTGATAGCGATGATTTTTGACATTTTTTTCTCTCCTTTAAATTGACTGATTTTTCTTATATCTCTAATAAATATTATATCATCTTTGCGCTCCAATTGTGGAAAATATCCAGGAAAGATTGCATCTTTTGTGCGTTTTTAAGATCTGGAATTTCCCCCAAAAGCACTTGTTCAGCTTGAATCGATTTTTCACCATTTTTTTGAACAATAATGATTGATTTTTTCATTCCATTTTTGTGGAACAGATCTTCCGGAAGGCTCAAAAATGCCTGTATATGAACGGTTTCCTTCAACCACCCCATTAACACAGATGTTTTATCTGTTTCAAAAATGTCAGAAGGAACGATAAAGATCCCCCAACCAGATTCTTTCAAATAGTTCACATTTTGTTCAAACATTAAGAAATGCGCAAAAGAATTTCCTTCCGAAAAAGCTGTTTTGTAGTTTTTTGCGCGCTCGTTTACAGGATAATATCCGATTGGAAAATCTGATACCATGACATCGGAAGGCGCAATCAACAGTTCCTGCAGGCTGTCCGAATGGGTGTAATGGATTTTTTCGGACAATCCCATCAAGGATCCGCTGTTCGCCGCTACACTGATCAACAGGTCATCGTTGTCAACTGCTTCCGCAGTCACTTCATTGCCTCTGCTTGCCAAATGCGCCAGAACGATATTGAGAAGATTCCCTGTCCCTGCTGCCAAGTCTGAAACATGCAGTTTTTCTGTCTTATCTTTTTTTATTTCTCCGATGAAATAAGCGATCAGATACGCAATCGTGTCCGGTGTCATTTGATGATTCATCTGGAGCTTGTCTTCTTTCGTTGCTTTGATGAAAGTCAATTGGATGCTCTTGCGGATGATTTCCTTATCCAATGCATCCATGTTCATCTTTTTGTAGAGTCTATTCAATCGTTCGACTGCCTCGTTTGAAGGCAAGCCTTCCACTTGTTGTGCTTTCCCTTCAAAGGAAAGATTTTCCAGCGTTTCGGACAACGCTTCTACATATGAAAGTTCAGCTTCCGTTTGAAGTAATTTGATCGCTTCATCCATTAAACCGAAAAGAGTCTCAACATTTGTTGCTTTCAAGTCGTTCACCGTCCCTTACTTTTTGTTGTTCTGTAAAATACAAAAAAACCTGCGAAGGAAGTGACTAATCATTTGCCCCCGCAAGGTTTTTTGTGTGTATGTAATTGGTTGATCGGCAAAAGTACAAGTATTATTTAGCTGTAGGGTATACAGAAACTTGTTTTTTGTCACGGCCTAAACGTTCGAAACGAACGACACCGTCAACTTTTGCAAATAGAGTGTCATCTCCACCGATACCGACGTTAGTACCTGGATGGATTTTTGTTCCGCGTTGACGGTACAAAATCGATCCGCCAGTTACTGTTTGTCCGTCTGCACGTTTAGCGCCTAAACGTTTAGATTGGGACTCACGTCCGTTGGTAGTAGATCCGCCCCCTTTTTTGTGGGCGAACAATTGTAGATTCAATTTCAACATGTGGTTTGCACCTCCTTATTAAGTAGTACAGTTTTTATTGCATTTTTATGGTCACATAATCCGGATATGTCTGAGCGACATCTTCCAGCGAATAGAATAGATGCTTCAGTAAAATCTGCGTAATGTATTGCTGTTCCGCTTCCCTTTCGGAAAGTATTTCCGCATAGAGATACCCGCCTTCATCATTAGCTTCATCAACAAGCATCTGGTAACCGGCTAAACGTTCAACGCTATTCACAGTTTCGATGGCCAGTACAGAAACAGCGGCACAGATAATATCTTCGCCTGCTACCCCATACCCGGCATGTCCCGTAATCTCGAAAGAGAGCAGGTTGCCATGGTCATCTTCTTTAAATTTCACTTCAATCATGGTTATTCACACTCTTATGCTTTGATTGCGTCAATGATTACTTTAGTATAAGGTTGACGATGACCTTGCTTGCGGTGTGTATCTTTTCTTCTCTTGTATTTGAAAGTAGTTACTTTCTTTTCTTTGCCCTGTTTTTCAACAGTGCCTTCTACAGAAGCACCTGTTACGAATGGAGCGCCAATTTTAGTTTCTTCTCCACCTACAAATACGATTTCATCAAAAGTTACTTTATCACCAGCTTCAGCATCTAATTTTTCAATGTAGATCGCTTGTCCAACTTCAACTTTTAATTGTTTGCCACCTGTTACGATAATTGCGTACATATTCTCTGCACCTCCTTATTTTACTTAGACTCGCCAAACGAAGTGCCCTTTAAGGTCTTATGACTCCCATTCGTGCGGTTGTAGCCGTGGTGCGCACATTTACAACATTAATAGCTTATCAAAAATCCGGCTTCAAGTCAACCTAAATCAAAACATTCGTCAAATAAGGCGCCATTTACTTCACTGCGGACCAAAAATGTTAAACAAAAAACAGGGCAGCTGCCCTGTTTTTTTGTTTGGACTGTCCAATTTTCTGCGGACATGCCCTAGCCTTCACAATATCCTTAACGGTTCTTGACGAATTCACTTGAGGATACGATCCGGGTACCATATTGTTGCCCGAACTCGGTATCATGCGTAACGATCAGAATGCCGGTTCCTCCTGCTGCAATTTCCTGGATCAGCTTTCCGATGCTGTCGGAAGATTCACGATCAAGCGCAGAAGTCGGTTCGTCAAAACAAAGCACGCGCGGATTCAGCATCATCGCCCGGGCGATCGCAACCCTTTGCTTCTGGCCCCCGGATAAAGTCGACGGCATCGCATTCAATTTGTCTTCCAATCCCATTTGTTTCAACAATCCGGCAGCTTTTCCCGCCAGTTTTTCGCGGCTGCCCAATTTTTGGGCAAGTGGCGCCTCCAGCAGATTGTCCAGCACAGTAAGGTTCGGGAACAAAGCGTAATCCTGGAACACCATGCCGATTTTGTTTTGGTAAAGGCGTCTTTTTTTGCGGTCTGCATATTCTGCGCCCTTCAACCCTTGTTTACACAAGACAGCATCCTCAATCGAAATGGTGCCTTGGTCTGTTCTTTCAAGATTATTGAGCAAGCGCATCAAGGTCGTTTTCCCAGTACCGGAACGCCCCACAAGCACAACAATTTCATTGGAATCGATGTGGAATGAAAAATCATCGATTACGGTTATGTCATGATAAGACTTTGTTAAATTCATCGCATTTAATAACATGATTGCCGCTCCCCCCTAAAAGTTCCCTTTGGATTCAAGTTTATTCAGCAGCACCGTAATGACAGCCGTGACGGATAAATAGACGATACCCACTGCCAGGAACGGCACTAACGAAGCATACGTGTTCGCGGCAATCTGCCCTGCCCGCAACAGTTCCCCGAGACCGATGACATAAACCAAAGATGTATCTTTTACTAGCGCAATCACTTCATTCCCTACAGATGGCAATACGATCTTGGTGACCTGTGGAATGATGATTTTGAAAAACCCTCTGACCTTACCGATACCCAACACCGAAATGGCCTCGAACTGCCCTTTCGGGACGGCTGTGATGCCTCCACGGAAGATTTCCGCATAATAGGCGGCATAGTTGATCATATATGCCAGAATTGCTGCCGAAAAACGATCCAACGTAATGCCTATCAGCGGCAAACCGAAGAAAACAAACATCAATTGCAGCAGCAATGGCGTCCCTCTCATGATGAAGACATATAACTGGATCAGAAAACCCAGCCATTTCGGGCCGTAAACCCGGATGACGGCAATCAGAAACCCTAACGGAATGCTGGAGATCCCTATGATGAAGAACAACTTAAGCGTCATCTTCAAGCCGTCAAGCAATGATGGCAGTATCGTCTGTATCAAGTCCATTTCATAAACCTCTTTCTTACCCTTTATTTTCGTTATTCACTATAAAACCATTTGTCGTATATTTCATCAAAGGTTCCGTCTTCCTTCATGTCGGCCAAAGCTGCATTGACGCGCTCCTGCAAGTCAGCATTGTCCTTTTTGAAGGCAACCGCCATCTCGTCTTCCCCGAAATTATCATTCAGGACACGGTAGATGTCTTTTCCTGACTGTTTCATGTAGTAACGACCGTAGACTTCACCGACGACGATGGCATCCACGCGGCCTGATTCCAGGTCGCTGAAGGCATTATTATTGGAAGGATAAAGCACCAAATCCCCGCCCAACTTTTCAAATATCCCTGATGCATCTTCCATGATCTTGTCCACAGAACTGGAAGATTGTTGTGTCGAAACCAACTTCCCTTCCAGATCCGCTTTCGTTTGGATAACGCTGTCCTTCAAAACGATGATGGCTTGCGCATCCACGATGTACGGCTCGCTCAAGAGGACTTTTTCGGCCCGTTCCGGCGTGATCGCATAGCCGTTCCAGATCATATCGATGTTTCCGGAATCCAATTCGGTTTCCTTCATTGCCCAATCAATCGGTTGGAAAACCATTTCGGCCCCGATCCGTTCACCGACAGCTTTCGCCAGATCGACATCGAATCCGATGATTTCATTGCTGTCATCACGGAATCCCATCGGCGCAAATGTGTCATCCAAACCCACGACCAGCGTTTCCTCGGCATCAATCTCCGAACTGTCGGAAGCATCATCAGCAGTCCCAGCGTTACATCCAGCCAGCAACAATAAACCCGTTCCGATCAAAACAGCTTTTTTTAGCTTATCCAACATGCAGTTTTCCTCCTTCAACAAACGGTAATGCTATTCAGCGAACCAAGTTGTATAGATTTCATCGTACGTTCCGTCTTCACGCATATCATTCAACGCTTCGTCAATCGCTTCTTTCAGTGCGACATCGTCTTTGCGGAGACCCACACCATATTCTTCATCGCCAAAATTATCGGTAAGAACGGCATACTTTTCCTCACCTTTTTGTTTCATGGTGTAACGGCCCAACACTTCATCAACGACGATTGCATCACTGCGGCCGCTTTCCAGGTCGTTGAACACGTCATTGAAAGTAGGGTACAAAATAGCAGTGCCCCCATCAAACTCAGCAGCAATTCCTGTTTCGTCGGCATTGATGGCATCAAATGCCGCAGATCCTTGTTGCGTAGCAACTACTTTCCCAGCCAAATCGGCTTTTTTCTCGATATCACTGTCCGCCATTGTGACGATGATTTGGCTGTTATTCAGATACGGTTCTGTGAAAAGCACTTTCTCTTTGCGCTCTTCCGTGATGGTGTAACCATTCCAAATCATGTCGATGTTACCGGAAGCCAATTCGGTTTCCTTCATTGCCCAATCGATGGGCTGGAAAGTGATTTCCACATCCAAGCGTTCAGCGACTTCTTTTGCCAAGTCGACATCAAAGCCGACGATTTCACCGCTCTCATCTTTGAAACCCATAGGTGCAAAAGTATCGTCCAGCCCCATCACCAATGTTTCTTTGATTCCTGAATCTTCCGATCCGGTTGCAGAAGAATCCTCAGCAGTTCCTCCACCGCATGCAGCCAATAAACTTGTAGACGCCAACAACATTAATGCTAATTTTTTCATATTCTTCTCCTCCATATATGTGTACTTTTTTATTACCGAATTTTGTGATGGTCACTCCTCAAGCCGTTTCCAATAAAAAAAGCCCTCTAACTTCCTGCTGAAAGTTAAAGGACGATTGAAGTCGTGGTTCCACCTTTTTTTGCGGCATCTTCACAGAAACCGCCTCATAACGTTCCATTCGAAACGTCAGTGCTGTAACGGGCACAACCGAGTCAACCTACTAAGGGCAGCGGATGCTGTCTTTTCGGAATTCTTGCTCAGAGACGTGATTTCACTGGTTTCTATTGTCTGCTCACACCACCCGCAAACTCTCTGGAAATAGCCAAAAGTTACTTTTTCTCTTCATTGCATTTAGAATTTAAGACAATAATACCACAGCGTTCGTTAAATGCAAGCATTTCATTAAAAAAGATCTCATTCATTTCTCATCATGGTCAGTCGTACATCCAGCCCACAAGTTTAAACAATGGGTAATAAATTACAATGAACAGCACAATGTTCAACACGATGGTCGGTCCCAAACGCTCAGAAGCGAATGCACTGAAATCAAGCTGCGTAATGTCAATCAAGCTGTAAAAGCCAAAAACGAATGAATCAACCAAAACGATCGCTAAGATGAACAACAGAGCCAACACAAAAACATTTTCCGTCAAATATTTCTGCATTTTCTTCACGAAGTACACGATCACCGCAAAAGCGACTGCGTAAACGCCCAAAATGCCGCTGTAATAACTGTCGAACAACAGCCCGAACAAAACTGCGTACAACTGCATCGGCTGCTTGGGGAAATAGTAGGAAAAAAGCACGAATCCGAACAGAGCCAAATGCGGCACAAGGATATACTCTTCACTGACGAACTGGCCCGGAAAGGCATTGATCAAAAAGCCATCCAAAATCAAAAGCAAGTAAAGCATCACGGGGATGAAATAAGTGTGATGCAAAGATCTGTTCTGCACCATCACTCACCACTCCCACTCAGCCGTTTGATGACCGTTACGAAGCGGATATTATAAACCTCTCCGGCAGGCTCGATCGTCACCTGTTTGAACAGGCCATAGCTGTCCATGGATACCTCTTTAACAGTGCCGATCAGCAAGGCGCTTGGCGATACGCCGCCCAAGCCTGATGTGATCACACTGTCGCCAGGATTGATCACAGCATCCGGAGCAATCTGGGACATGGAAAGCATCTTCGTGTTCTCATCATAGCCATTGACGATGCCATGAACAGGTCCAGATTCAGTCTGGATTTCAGCTGACACACGGTTAGTCGTATCATTTGAAGTGGTCAACAAAAGTACTTTCGCGCTGGTTGAGCTGACTTCGGATACACGGCCAATCAGACCGTTCCCGGCCATCACCGACATATCGACCTCCACCCCGTCCTGGGATCCTTTATCGATGACGATTTGGTTCAACCAACTGTCCGGGTTGCGGGATACCACAGACGCATTGATTTGTTCATATTCTGATAAAGTGCTTTTTAGTTCAAGTTCTTCCTGCATCCGCGCATTTTCTTGCTCCAGATTATAGACTTTCACTTGCAGCTCATATACGGTATCAATTTTACTTTTTAAAGATTGGTTTTCTTCATACGTATTCATCAGGTTATCGACTGAATCAACAAAATTCGCCACTACTTCCGCTGGCTTAGAAAATATTCTCGCAATGGAGCCTGTCACATCGTTCCCTACTTGTTGCGGTATCGATGTATCTTCTCTGTTGTTGGTGAGAGAATATGCTATCAAGCTGATAAAGGTGATCACACTGATCAATAGGATAATCAATTTTTTGTTGTTAAAAAACTGATTCACATTGACACCTCATTTCGTACATCACTTTCAATTACATTCATCATCTTAATGCCTTAAATTTTTACGCTTGTACGCGTTGATATTCTTCAAAGTTTCGCCTGTCCCGATGGAAACGCAATCCAATGGGTCGTTCGCGATAAATACAGGAACTTCCGCTTCTGCCGAAATGACTTCAGCAATGTTCTTCAACAAAGCCCCACCGCCTGTCAAAACGATGCCATGATCGATGACGTCAGCAGATATTTCGGGAGGCGTCTCTTCCAGCACTTCCCTCACGGAAAGGATGATGTTTTCGACCACATCATGGATCGCAACCGCTACGTCCTCGGCATGGATCTCCAAAGTCTTGGGCAGGCCGTTGACCATATCGCGGCCCCTTATTTCCATGGAGCCGTAGGAAGCTGCCTTTTCGATGTCGGCACAACCGATCGTTATTTTGATATTCTCGGCAGTCCGCTCGCCGATCAACAGACCATACTTTTTGCGTATGAACTGAATGATTGCCTCATCCATACGATCGCCAGCGGCTGTGCTGGAACGGCTCGTGACGATGCCTCCGAGCGAAATTGTCGCGACATCCGTCGTCCCGCCACCGATGTCCACCACCATATTGCCTGTAGGCGCATGCACCGGAAGCCCGGCACCCACCGCGGCTGCAAAAGGCTCTTCTATGATGAAAGCTTCTTTGGCACCGGCTGTCCGGGTGGCATCAAGAACTGCCCGCTTCTCGACTTCCGTCACACCACTCGGGACACAGACCATCACGTATGGTTTGATGAATGCATTTCCAGTCGCTTTTTTGATGAAATATTTCATCATTGCGACAGTTGTATCATAATCCGCAATGACGCCTTCCTTCATGGGGCGTGATGCCACAATGGTTCCGGGTGTCCTGCCAAGCATCTGGAAAGCCTCTTCCCCAACGGACAGAATCTCCCCCGTATGGATATTTTTGGCGACGACAGAAGGTTCTCTGATCACGATGCCCTTGCCGGCTATGAAGACGATCGTATTGGCCGTACCTAAATCAATTCCGATGTTTTTACCCTTAAAATTCAAACTTACCAAGTACTTCTCATCCTTCCGTCTGATTGACTACAAACTCTCCCACAAACAAATTCTTTTCTATTTTACCACAAACCGGAACAAGAAAAACATCAATGTAACAAACAAAAGAAAGAATTAATCTATTTGACAGGAATGCCGTGGATCGGTAATGCCGACGTAAACAACTCACCCTAATTGACACAATATATCTACACTAACCAAAGTGAGTCATCCAGTTGGTCACATTTAAAAAGGGCCCGAGACAGTGTCCCGGACCCTTTGATCGTTTAAGTTAAGGAAAATTAGATTTTTTCTACGTTAGAAGCTTGCGGTCCACGGTTTCCATCAACGATTTCGAATGAAACTGCTTGTCCTTCTTCTAATGATTTGAATCCGTCACCTAAGATAGCTGAGAAATGTACGAATACGTCGTCTCCGCTTTCGCGTTCGATAAATCCAAAACCTTTTTCTGCGTTAAACCATTTTACTGTTCCTTTTTCCATGAAAAATTCCTCCTCGTGCAAAGCACTAAAAATGTGATTTTTGCTTTTGGTACGATAGGAATGTTCAAGACAATCTATTCTTTACCAAACAAAAACACTAATATAATGATATATCAGGTTTTCCGATATTGCAAGTTTTTTGCCATCAAAGTATGTGTCAATCTTTTCTATGCAAAGTTCAGAAACCTTACTTGTAGTGCCAATTTGAAATTGTTTTAATATTGTCCCTGAAGCTTTGGCGCGCGTCGCTTGCCCTTCCCTCCGGGAATACAGTGAATCAAAAAGCGTAATTCACTGTATTCCCGGAGGATTTGAAGAAAATTCTGATTAACTCGCAAATATTTTCTTCATCATTCCCATGCTGCAGGTCGCGTTCATCGCTGGTATACCAGCCTGTCTAGCGGGTGTCCTCTCTCTGCCAGAATGTTTCTTTAACGCATTTCTGACTGCGAATTTCAGTTTTACCGCTAAACTTTCCGGAACGGTACGTACTGGCTCCGTTAACGCTTTTTCTAGGGTTCCCATCTTCTTACCTTCAATGATGGAGACCATCGCCCGAGCGCCATCATGGCTCCAGTATTTCCCATTACCTTTCATTCGGTAGCTGTAAGGTCGATGATTACTTTCACAGCTTCCAATTCCCCGGATTCCTTTGCAGGATTCGATTTCTCTTAACGGACGAAGATACGCCCAGTTTCTTTCTAGGTAGGCTGCCAAAAGTCGTAACTCCTCTTTTTGATCTTTCTCCTGTTCTAGCGAGATTTTACTTTCAATCGTATCCAACACAATCGCAATCGAATCCCAATCATAGGACCATAGGGCCTTTTTCAGCGGCAGTTCCATCTCTGGACACCAAGAAAGACGGCTCTTAATCTTTTTGTGAACGTGATAGCGATCCACCTGATGGATATGTTCCTTACACACACCAATTGCCATGGCACAGTCCTCTGCCCGATAACCTGAGCCACCATCGGTGTTCGAAATGACTACCGTATTTTTGAGATCGTAATGACTCCCTAAATAAATCGCTGCTTTCTCCCATGCATCTTTCGCTGATTTCAACGATGACACAAATATCGGATTTTTCAGTTTCTTTCTTTTCCCGCTTGTTGTGACGCCTTCTGCTATTTGGACTCGGTGGATCTCTTCTTTTCTTTTCCCCTTGCCTTTAATGACGATCCCATCGCCTTCTACCAAGAGAAAAGGTACTTCTTTCTGTTCTTCGGGTAAGGCCACTTCGTATTCTTCTAAGTTTTGTTTCTCCCACTGCGCTTGCTTTTCTCCTACCGATTTCACAATATTGCCCACTGTTCCATGGCTCATGCTGAACGAAGTCAGTTTAGTGACGGCTTCGGCCACACCGCGGTAGACGCTGCCAGTCACAAGTTCGGCCACTTGCTTTTGTAAAAGGGTAGAGTAGCGCTCGCTTTTATTGAAGCCACAGATGTTATCCAGTGGGAAAAAGCTCTTTTCACCTTTCTTCTTTAAACGTCTACGCATAAACTCGACTGTACCGAATGTGAAAGTAATCGTGCGTGAATCCCTGTTGGCGATACGCCATCCTTCCGCTTTAAACGGAACGTACAACTCGCTATCCAAGGCCTCTAAGGCCTCCTTCATGAGTTGACTTACAAGATCTGAGAAATAAGCCTGAAGCGTAGTTTCTGCATCAAGCACATGATTTGAATCCTTTATTATGTGGTGAATTTCTGCTATAATTTTTTCCATGAAGACCTTCCTCTACACTAAATTGGCTACCAACCTTTAGTTGTATTGTAAGGTCTTCTTTTTGACTATTTCAACAAAAGAATAGTTTTGCATAGAAAAATTATACACTTAGGCCATCAAATTATCATTTCCATCTGCGTCAACATTTACTGAATCGGACTAAATGATACCGTATTCCCGCAGACTGAGATAGTCATCGACCCCAATGATGAAGTGATCAAGAATCTCGATCCCCATCATTTCTCCGCATTCCACCATCCTGCGGGTAAAGACCAAATCAGCCTCCGAGGGATCGGGATTCCCGGAAGGATGATTGTGCGCGAGGATGATCCTCGCTGCCGCAAACCTTACCGCCTCCCGGAAAATCTCGCGCGGATGCGCAACCGAACTGTTCAGACTGCCGATGAATATCGTCTTCTTCTTGATGATTTCGTTCTTTGTGTTCAGATAGACAGCCACCACGTGCTCCTGTTGGAGATCGCGCATCTCTTTCTGCAGCAGCGTTCCGGCACTTTGCGTCGAGGTGATCGTTCCGCTCTTCAATTGCGTGGCATTGGCGATGCGGACTCCCAGTTCGACACAGGCCTTGATTTCGATCGCTTTTGTTCGGCCGATTCCGTGGATCGAAGTCAGCTCTTCCAGTGAGGCCAGCTTCAAGGAATGCAGATCTTCGAACTCATTCAGCACCCGTAACGCCAGCTGCATGACATTGCTGTCCCTGGGCCCCGTCCGCAGAATGATTGCCAATAATTCATGCGTCGCCAGGGCTTTTTCTCCGAATTGATCCAATCTTTCACGCGGGCGCGAGGCTTTAGGAACCTCCATCAGCAGATTTGTTTCTTGCACCATCCTGTTTTACCCCTTTCCTTCCGTCTACTCATTAGATACGCAGAAAGAGGCGGAACAGGTTATTTCTCTTTCAGCCAATCCATGACCGCGTGCAGGTCCGGCAAAATGGCAATCGTTTTTGCTTTCGCTTCGTCATCGGGAACGATCAGATCCGGGATCATGATCACTTCAATGCCCGCGTCATAGGCCGCGCGGATGCCATTAAGCGAATCTTCCAGGATCAGACAGTCTTCTTTCGGAATGTCGAGGGGTTTCCAGGCGCTCAGGAAAATTTCCGGATCCGGTTTTGCGAAGGACACTTCATCCCCGCAGACTTGGTAGCGGAAGTACTGCGAAATATCAGCCAACTCAAGGTAAAAGCTGACTTCTCTCCTCCGGCTACTGGAAGCAACGACGCACACCACGCCCTCCTCCTTCAGAAAGGCCAGCAGATCATAAAGGCCTTTTTTGATCGGAAGCCCCTGCTCGGAGGCGATGTCCGTCTGCCTCTTCTTCATTTTTCTCAGGAATCGCTCCGCCAATTCAGCGTCGCCGAAGTCGGATGCCAATTCAGGCATCACATCTTTATCGGATCGCCCTACTTGTTTCAGGTAATAATCGAAGTCGAACGCTATCGGCAAAGCCAACTCTTCAGCCAATTCGCCTTGCGCCTGATAGCCCAACGTTTCCGTATCGAACATCAATCCATCCATATCAAAAATGACCGCTTTTTTACGCATCTCATAACTCCTTATTCTTTAATAAATAATGCCTTACTTCGGAAAGAAAATACAGCGAGCCTGTAATCAACAACATGCCCTCTTCGGATTGTTTCGCCTTCAGTTCATCGATCGCAAAGCGCCAATCTTCGTAGGCTGCAGCTTCCGATACGCCCATCCGTTCGCACAGTTCCTCGACTGATGCAGCCCTTGGGAAATCGAAACTGGTCACGTACAGCTTGCTGTCCGGGATCGACTTGATCAACTGGCCCATTTCCTCCAGGTCCTTATCAGCCAACGCCGCCAACAGAATGGTGATATCTTTATCCGAAAACTTCTTCTTGATCGCTTCAGTCAGCACTTCCATAGCCGGGATATTATGGGCACCATCCAGCATGACAAACGGTTCTTGCGAAACGATCTCCATCCGGACCGGCCAAGCCGTCCCCAGAAGGCCTGCTTTGATTGTCTTCTCCGAGTAGCTTAAAGCGTGTTTTTTGCAGAACAGCAAGAATGTCTGCAGCGCAGTGGCTGCGTTATCGACTTGATGGCCACCCATCAAGGCAATTTCGAGGTTCTCAAAAGTGCCCAAGGGAGAGGCAAAGTCAAAGACTTCATGGTAATCAGAACCCTCATGCCAATTGGTGACGCTGAAGTCCGGTCCGTATGCATACAAGGGCGCTGCCTTTTTTTCCGCAGTGTCCCGCATTACCGACAAAGCCTCTTCAGGCAATCTTCCGATGACGACAGGTGTCCCTTGCTTGATGATTCCGGCTTTCTGATAGGCGATCTCCGCCAGTGTATCCCCGAGGATATTGCTGTGGTCTTTGCCTATCGTCGTGATGAGCGACAAATCCGGTTCGGCAACATTCGTGCTGTCGTAAAGACCGCCCAGACCGACTTCCAACAATACGACATCGCACGGATGGGAGCCAAAATACGAGAACATCATGGCGGTCACAACTTCGAATTCAGTCAGCGGCCCCATATCCGTCAGGCTGATTTCCTCATAGAGTGCATGCAGAATGTTCGCTTGTTCCAATACGTCTTCATCCGGGATGTTCGCTCCATTCACGCCGATCCTTTCATTGAAACTGACGATATGCGGCGAGGTGAAGGTTCCAACCGTATAGCCAGCCGCCATGAACAGGCTTCTTAAGTAAGCAACATTCGACCCTTTTCCGTTTGTTCCGGCAATATGGATGGATCTGAATTTACGTTCCGGGTGATCCAGTTTTTCCATCAACCATTTCATCCGGACTATTCCCGGTTTAGGGCCCATGCCTTTGCGGGTATGGATCCATTCCATCGCTTCTTCATAAGTTGCAAACATCTACCTCTTCACTCCATTTCCATTTAAGAAGAACCCTATCCACAAAGGAACTTGCTAATAGGGTTCTTCCTGTTCAATTTGATTCTCTTATTAAGCCAACTGTTCTTTCAGGGCAGCGATGCGTTCTTCAACGGCCGCCAATTTTTCGCGGTATTCCGTTCCTTTTTGTTTCTCCCCATCGATTACAGCCTGCGGGGCTTTGCTGACGAATTTTTCGTTATTCAATTTGCTTTCCACACGGTCGACTTCTTTGGTCAATTTCTCCGCTTCCTTCTCGAGACGGGAAATCTCATCTTCCAATTTGATCAGGCCGGCCAACGGCATATACACCTCTCCGCCTGAGAAAACTGCGGTGACAGCGTCGCTGGCTGCCTGGATGTGTTGGCCGATTTCCAGTGTATCCGGGTTGCAGAAGCGGAAGATGTACGATTCATTGGCGCGGAAAATCGCTTCGGTCTCATCGTCATTCACTTTCAACTGCATCGGAACTTTCTTGGACAACGGTGTGTTCATTTCAGCGCGGACATTGCGGACGCCACGGATCAATTCGATCAGTTTTTCCATCGCTTCTTCTGCTGCTTCATCGATGTAGCTGTCACTTGCTTCCGGATAGGCTGCCGTCACGATGGAATCGCCTTGATGCGGTACATTCTGCCAAATTTCTTCGGTGACGAACGGCATGACCGGATGCAATAAGCGCAATACATTATCCAAAACATACGCCAAGATACTGCGGGTTGTCTGTTTGGCCTCTTCATTTTCCCCTTGCAGAACTTCCTTGGACATTTCGATATACCAGTCGCAGTAATCATCCCAGATGAAACGGTACAACAAGCGGCCAGCTTCACCGAATTCAAATTTCTCGAACAGGTCCGTCACTTTTGTGATGGTCTTATTCAGGCTGGAAAGGATCCATTTATCGGCTATCGTCTTTTCCCCTGAAATATCGATGTCGTCGAATGTCAGGTCTTCCAAGTTAAGCAGCACGTAACGGCTGGCATTCCAGATTTTGTTGATGAAGTTCCAGGAGGCATCCATCTTCTCATAGCTGAAGCGGACATCCTGACCAGGTGCGGAACCGTTCGCCAAGAACCAACGCAAAGCATCAGCCCCGTATTTTTCGACCACATCCATCGGGTCGATCCCGTTTCCGAGCGATTTGCTCATCTTGCGGCCTTGCTCGTCACGGATCAGACCATGGATCAGTACATTCTCAAACGGACGTTTTTCGGTGAACTCCAGACTCTGGAAAATCATCCGGCTTACCCAGAAGAAGATGATGTCATACCCTGTCACCAAAGTGCTTGTAGGGAAATAACGTTTGAAGTCTTCCGCATCTTCATCCGGCCAGCCCATCGTCGAGAACGGCCAAAGCGCTGAACTGAACCATGTATCCAGAACATCCTCATCCTGCGTCCAGTTTTCGCTGTCGCTCGGGGCTTCCATGCCTACGTACATTTCGCCGGTTTCTTTATGATACCAAGCCGGGATTTGATGTCCCCACCATAATTGGCGAGAAATGACCCAGTCATGGACGTTGCCCATCCAAGTCAGGAAAGTATTCTCAAATCGTTCAGGATAGAAGGAAACTTTTTCTTCTGAGGATTGATTTTCGACCGCACGCTCAGCCAATGGTTGCATTTTGACGAACCATTGCGTCGAGATGCGCGGTTCCACAATAACGTTTGTCCGTTCCGAATGTCCGACGCTGTGGGTCATTTCCTCAACTTTGACCAAATAGCCCAGTTCTTCCATATCTTTTATGATCGCTTTGCGCGCTGCAAAACGGTCCATTCCTGCATATTTTCCGGCTGCTTCGTTCATCGTCGCATCATCGTTCATGACGTTCACTTGCGGCAAATCATGGCGCAAACCGACTTCAAAGTCGTTCGGGTCATGCGCCGGCGTGATCTTGACGACGCCGGTCCCGAAGTCCATCTCAACATAATCATCAGCGATGACCGGGATTTCCCGATTCACCAGCGGCAACGTCACAGTCTTGCCGATGAACTGCTGATATCTTGCATCTTCCGGATGAACCGCGATGGCAGTATCGCCCAACATGGTTTCGGGACGGGTAGTCGCCAACTCCAGGTAGCCTGAACCATCCGTCATCGGATAGCGGAAATGATAGAAGGCTCCCTGAACGTCTTTATGGATGACTTCAATGTCGGATAATGCGGTCTTCGCTTTGGGATCCCAGTTGATGATGTAGGCGCCGCGGTAGATCAAGTCTTTTTCGTACAAGCCGACGAAGACTTTGCGGACCGCATCCGACAGTCCTTCATCCAGCGTGAATCGCTCACGGTCATAATCAACGGAAATGCCCATTTTTCCCCACTGTTCTCGGATAACGCTAGCGTAATCCTCTTTCCATTCCCAAACTTTGTCGACAAAGGCTTCACGGCCCAGGTCATAGCGGGTAAGGCCATCCTCGGCTAATTTCGCTTCAACCTTGGCTTGGGTGGCGATGCCGGCGTGGTCCATCCCAGGCAACCACAGCGTATCGAATCCTTGCATGCGTTTTTGGCGGATCAACATATCCTGCAGCGTCACATCCCAGGCATGGCCCAAGTGCAATCTGCCGGTTACGTTCGGAGGCGGAATCACGATCGAATACGGTTTTTTGCTCTTGTCGCCGCTGGGCTTGAACAGCCCTGCTTCCACCCATTTTTGATATTTCCCAGCTTCTACTTGTTGGGGTTGATACTTTGTCGGCATTGCGTCTGCTTTAGACATTCAGCCACTTCCTCTCTCTTTTACATTGATTTGTTGCGAAAAAAAAACGCCCTGCATACGAATATGCAGGACGATATGAATCGCGGTACCACCTAAATTACAGGAATCGGATCCCTGTCTCTCTTTTTGATAACGGAGAATACTCCGAGCTGCGCTACCCAGTCCGCAGACCTTCACGCAACTTGCTCACAAGCTACTTCACTTCCCTTCCCCAAAAAAGCTTTCACCAAACGCTTTTCTCTCTTGTGTGGTTCCGGGTAAGCTACTCTTCTTGATCGACGCTTATTTATACTTCACTAGTTTAGCACCTTTTGATTAAAATCTCAATGCGATTAAAGTAATTTTTTTGCAGCTGCCAAGGCTGCTGCTTCATCTGGTTCCGTCGCGATTTCAGGGACGATCTCCATGTAGGACAGGACGCCCTCTTTGTCGATGACGAATACGCTGCGGGCCAACTTGTTGCCCATATGAGGCACCTTCAGTCCGTAGGCTTCGCCAAATTCGCCGTTGTCGTCATGCAGCATCTGCATATCGATGCCGCTTGCCGAGCACCAGTTGATCAATTCTTCTTTTGTATTTTTCGAAACCGATAACAACGTCAATCCTTCGACATTCGCTGCCGTCTCGTTGAATTTGCGTGTTTGTTTGTCGCAGACGCTCGTGTTGATGTCCGGGAATACGCTGATCAGAACAACCGAACCGCGCAAATCATCCAAAGATACCTTTTCGTCTTTTGTGTTGTACAACGAAAATGCCGGTGCCTTCTCCCCAACAACAGGCTGAGTCCCTAAAACCTCAATAATTTCACCTTTTAATGTCACTTGCATGAAAACATTCCCCCTTATCCGATAATACTCTCATTATACAGATAAGCGGTGATTTATGGTAAGGATACGCTCTCGCAGGGAGAGTTACAGCAGATCCGAAAAGAGCGCCTCGTCTTGGCTGGCGGTATCCTCTCGGCCTGTTATGCTTGATATGACAATGCCTGCGACTGCGCGTGCCACGAGCGGTTCCACATCAAGGATCGCTTCAAAACGTCTGGCCTTGTCCAAATGCGGTTTTGTTTTGGGTGAGGGTGGCGCAAAAATCGTGCAGCAGTCCTCGAACGGTTGTACCGACAAATCAAATGTATCGATTTTCTGCGCCAAATCGATGATTTCCAATTTGTCCATCGTTGCGACAGGCCGAATGATCGGCGTCGTTGTGACATCATTGATGGCAATCATGCTCTCCAGCGTCTGGGAAGCGACTTGGGCCAAAGATTCCCCATTAAAGATGGCCAGCCCTTTGCGTTCGGCTCTGATGGCATCGGTGATCCGCAGCATCATCCGGCGCGTGATCGTCATCAGATAATCCGCCGGCACTTTCTCTTTGATTTCTTCCTGGATTTCCGTGAACGGCACTTCGATGAACTGGATTTCACCGCCGAATTTAGTCAATTTGGCAGTCAAATCTTTGGCTTTCTGCAACGCTTGCGGACTTGTGTAAGGCGGACTGTGGAAGTGCACTGCCTCAATCTTAACGCCGCGTTTCATGGCGAGATAACCGGCCACCGGCGAATCGATGCCTCCGGAAAGCATAAGCATGCCTCTGCCGCTGGAACCGACAGGCAATCCGCCAGCCCCTTGATAGGTTTGCGTACTGAGCATGATGCCGCTGGTCTTGATGTCTACGCGCACAAGGATGTCCGGCTGCTTCATCTTGACCGAAATACCAGGGAAAGCATCCAGTACAGTTGCCCCCAGCTCGGCATTCATGAAGGTCGTGTCATGCTCGTAGGAATGATCCGAACGACGCGTAGCTATCTTGAATGTCTTTCCGGCCGTCTCCATTTTGGCAAGCAACTCCACCAAAACCCGTTTCACTTCATCGAGATCATGCGAAACCAGATATACCGGTGAATAGTTTTGGATGCCGAAAACATGCTGCAGGCGTTCGATAATGACGGCCTCATCAGCTCCGTTCAGATCCAACAACATAAAATCGTGCTCGGGTTTTATTTTGATCTGCGGATGATCCTTTGTGACCATCCTGACATTTTGCGCCAACTGCTGGACAAAACGTTTTTTGTTTTTCCCTTTGGTCGACAGTTCGCCAAAGCGGATTTGAATGTGCGTTTCCATTTATGTTCTCTTCCTATCTGTCAGTTATTCTACTGTATTTTTTGGAACTGTTCATGCAGCGTCCGGAAATGTTCAATGAAGGCTTCAGCTTCCGACTCGGTATTTTCGCCGGAAAGGCTTATCCTGACAGCACACTGGCTCCAGGAAACAGGCACACCCATCGACCCCAACGTATAGGGCGTGCCTTTCTTTCTGCTCGAGCAGGCGCTGGTTGTTGAAATGAAGATATCCATGCTTTCGAAAGCATGGACCATTACTTCTCCCCTGACGCCTTTCATGGCAAAACAGAGGATATGGCCGGCGCCATCTTCAGGTGAAAAGATTCGGACATCCTCATATTCCGAAAGGGCCGCAGCCAACTTACTCCGGACCAGCCTTTCTTGTTTTCGGCTTGATTCGCTGCCTTCAAGCGTTATGCGCAGGGCTTTCGCCATCGCCGCGATTCCCCCGACGTTCTCCGTCGTGCTGCGCATGCCCGATTCTTGCCCGCCTCCCGTCAATAACGGCGCGATCCGTTTGCCATGTTTCTTGTAGAGGATGCCAACGCCTTTGGGGCCGTTGAATTTATGCGCTGACAGCGACAGGAGATCCACACGGCGATGCCGGATCAGCGGCTCGCATTCACCGACAGCCTGCACGGCATCCACATGGAAATGGACCCAAGGATAATTTTCCAGCAGCTCGCCGATAGCCTCGATCGGCTGGATGCTGCCGACTTCATTATTGATGGCCATGACGCTCAGCAGGATCGTATCTTTCCTTATCGCTTTCTCAAGCTCATCGAGGGATACGATGCCGTTCGCGTCGACAGGCAAGTAGCTGATTTCAAAGCCTAATTTTTCCAGTTGCTCCAACGATTTGGTGACCGCCGGATGTTCAACCGAAGAAGCGATCATGTGCTTCCCTGCAGCGAACTTCTCCATCGCTGTTCCTTTGATCGCCCAGTTGTCGCTCTCCGTACCGCCGCTCGTGAAGAAAATTTCATCCGGCTGGGCGCCCAGCAAATGTGCAATCTGTTTGCGCGATTGCTGAAGCAAAGCATCGGCTTCGTTGCCTAATCTGTGCAGACTGGAAGGATTGCCAAAAAATTGTTCATTGACCTTCCGGTAAGTATCCAAAGCTTCCGGATACATTTTTGTTGTTGCACTGTTGTCAAAATAAATCATCTTTATCTACACTTCCTTAATAACTTTGCATTCTCATCGAGACATCCTATCCATTATATAGAAAATGCCTGACCATTAAAAGCTTACGGCTGAATTTTATTCCCTTCTCATAAAAAGAGGGTCAAAAAAAGGGCCGAGACAATGTCCCGACCCTTGCATTTTGTTTGTTCTGCATTTAATAGTAGTTACGATTTTTTTCTTCCTGGTAGGATTCTTCCACTTTGCGGGCAGCCCCTGCTTCGACGCGGTTCAGCGGAATTTTGATGGCTTCCAGCGCACCTTCGTAGTCATATTCGCGATGAAAAAGCACCAAAGCTTTGTTGATGGCATTTTCGATTTCCACATGCGAATGGCGGAAACGGTTTGCGTATTGGATCATATATTCCGTCAGCATCGCATTGTCCACAATCGCTTGCGTTTGGTTATCCAGCATTTCGATGTCCTCTTCGCACATCTTGGAAATGGCATCGATTTCGTCCATGTCGATCTTCACGCGGTTCAGCTTGGAAGCCAAATCCTCGATGCGATCCGTGACTGAGAAAAATAGGTCCAAATAGATTTTCGGCAAACCTGGCAGATGGTATTTCTCGATGGTCCGTTTCATGTTGCGCATATCCAGCTCGTACAGATCGATGCTGTCTTTGATTTCTTTTTCGCGGTTGCGCAAATCACTGAGGTTGCTTACTAATTCAGACTGTTCCTTGTCGATTTCGGAAAGGCGTTGGCTGATTTTTTCGTAATATTCGCGGACAACCGAATAGGAAATTTCATGTTCCTTCATCATCTTATCGTAGTAACGCAAGGCTTCATTTTCCTTCAGTAACTGTTCTTCGAACTCTTGCGCACGGCCCAACTCGTTCTTGTTCAAGAAATAATTCTGGGAAACGCGGTCGATTTCAAGCAACACATAGCGGTTACTCTGCAGGACATGATCCATTTTCTTCTGCAGATTCGCCGTATGACGGCCCACAAAATCCTTGGCTTCCATTTCTTTTTCCATGATGGCATAAACCGCTTCGATATCGCGTTCGACTTTATCCATCTTCTTGCCTGCTTCATTGATATCGGCAAGGCCGATGGAATCTTTTGCTTCCTGGATTTCTTTTTCGACAGCAGCTATCTCAACGGAGACATCCACACCTTCGAAAATGTACTTCTCATCCAACAGGCGTTGGAAGCCGTCTTTCAGATCACTCACTTGTTCTTCATACTCTGTTTTGATTTTTTCGTTCAGTTGAGGGATCTTTTCGACCACTTCTTCCATAATAAGCAGATCCTGCTCGATACGCGACAAGATTTCTTTGGCTTCCATATGGTCGCCCTCGTTCGTCAATGAATTGAATTTCGTGAAATCCAACTCCATGTAATTAAGGTTCTTCTCCAACGTTTCGATGGCTGGACCGAATGTAAAGCTGTGCGCCAATAGCTGTTTGCGGATTTTATTGTAGCGTTCCTGGATTTCTTCCAACTCTTTGCGGTTTTCCTGTGCACTTTCCAATAATTTTTCGAGTGCCTTGTTCACTTTTTCAACGCTGTTTTTCGTTTCGTCGATCAATTGATCCGCTTGCGAAATGGCTTGTTTCGCCTTGATGAAATTCATGCGTTGGATGTATTGTTCGGCACTGACCAGCGCCGCCTCGATTTCAGGATACTGAAAACGCGTGATGGTCTGCCATGTAGCTTGCCAACTTTCATACGTGCGCTTCGTTTGGCCTGTCAAATTCATATTTTTCAATGTGAACAGGTTATCGGCCACAGGTATGGCCATCGCTTTTTGTTTCTTCTCATCGATCGCCTTGATCCGATTCGCTTGTTGCCTCGTCAAATACATGATCGCACCGTACCCGATCAACACTAACAATATTATCGCTACTAACCAGTATATAAACTCCATCAATAAATCCTCCACCTATTCCGACAATTTCGTTTATTTGATCTTAAAATTGAAAACGCCCAATATATCTCATTTTTTAGTATAACATAGAAAGAACCAATCAGAAACCAGAAAATAATAAGGGAACTGAATTCCTTTATTAGGAACAGTGAAAGCGTTCCGCTGCTGGGCAAAGTCCGTCAAATATCACCTTTTCATTGCATTAACTTCTGTTGTTTGGTACAATAACCTTTGTGTAAAATAATGCAGCGAGAAAGAAGCACCCGCGTCAACAGTTCATCGCCATCGTGAGATGGTTCAATTGCGTACCCTTGCGGCTGCATAAGGTGAAGATTGAAGGATCAACTGCACGCATTGCTGACTTATCATTCTTATTTTACTCCAAAAATCAAACATTTATTGGAGGAATTTTATTATGTCACGTTATACAGGACCAAGTTGGAAACAAGCTCGTCGTTTAGGCATCTCCCTATTGGGAACAGGTAAAGAATTGGAGCGTCGTCCATACGTTCCAGGTCAACACGGCCCTAACAATCGTAAAAAATTATCTGAATATGCTATGCAATTGCAAGAAAAACAAAAATTGCGTCATATGTACGGCATGAACGAACGTCAATTCGCAACTTTATTCAAAAAAGCTGGTAAAATCAAAGAAGGTAAACAAGGTGTTAACTTCATGATCTTATTGGAACAACGTTTGGATAACGTAGTTTACCGTTTAGGTTTAGCTTCTACTCGTCGTCAAGCACGTCAATTAGTTAACCACGGTCACGTAACTGTCGATGGCAAACGTGTTGATATCCCTTCATACGAAGTGGCTGTTGGCCAAGTAATCGGCTTGCGTGAAAAATCTAAAAACTTGGTAGTTGTTAAAGCTGCTGCTGAAGCTTTGTTCGGACGTCCGGACTTCATTACCTTCGACACAGAAACATTAGAAGGTTCATTGAACCGTCTGCCAGTTCGCGAAGAATTGCCAGCTGAAATCGATGAGTCATTCGTAGTAGAATACTACAACAAATTAGGTTAATCTCCCCGGAGATCAGCTTCAAGGAAACGGCAAAGCAATTTGCCGTTTTTTTTGTACAGGAAAAGCGGAACGGGTTCGTTCAGCCCTTCTTTAAGGAAACACTGTGACCTAATCGGTCAAGTGTATCATGCCTCTAAGCGATTGAAATCGCAAGAGTCATGACAATTTAGGAAATCTGGCCTCGCAACGTTCCCTACGGTCACCTTGTACTGGGACTCTAAGGGATGAATCCCTAAGAGTTCCATGCAAATGAGCATCGCAGAGCGCAATGGGTCAGATTTATCTAATTTCCGAAGGGCTAACCCGTGAAGCTAGCCAACGTTTTGGATGCTCAAAATATTTTTCAAGCCAAAAAGGACTGAGCAGCGATCATTCCCGCTATTCAGTCCTTTTTGCTTTGTATTGGGTTACGCGTTTAGCTGTACTGTTCCATGCAGGCCTGGTAGATCGGCAGCAGTTCGCGGAGCGTTTCCTCCAACACTGCCAGCGTGCCTGCTTCCGTCGATAAGCGCGGATCGGCTGGCGCCAATTTTCGGCCGAGCAATAACTCTGCTTTTTTTACATCCCGCAGCCGGACCAGGACAGTTTCCCAATCGACAGCCTCTATCGGCAATACAGCCGCCACGGTATGGTCGATCGAAACGACGTAATCACGCGGCAACTGCTCCAATTCCGGAATCCGTTCCATTAAAGCAGCAGCCATTTCTTTTTCCTTCACGGGTTGATCGATCAGGCAAAGATAAAAACTGACCCCCTCTTTCGCAATCCCGATCTGGAAATGCGGATATTTTTTGTAGCCTCTCGCATCCCCACCGATGGCGCACCAGGTATTCTCGGGCGCATATTTCGTGCGGCGCAGGTGTTTGGCGATATGCACGGGCACCGACTCAGCACCCTCTTCCGAAACGATGAGTTTGGCCCCCGCTGCCGAAAAATGCCTGAACTTGGGCTGGATCCGGTCGCGGATGCCTGCCATCCTTTCATCGAGTCCCTGAATATCAAAAACGTTGAAGTCTGCCTTATCGAAATGATAACCTGCCAAATTGTGCACCTCTTTCTGATTTGCTTCCATCATTATAGAGAAAAAATCAGAAGCTGGACAATTTTTTGCTTACTGGTAGCCCACTGCGATCTCTTCGATCATCAGGTGGAACGATTCTATCCCGCCGCCTGAGAGGTACCACAAGTCGGAGGAAAGATTGATGATTTTATTATTTTTATAAGCATCCGTCTGATAGACAAAATCATTTTCCAATAGCGCCGCGTTCTCATCGGATGCCGAACCGATTGCCGCTGTGCGGTCGACGACAAACAAAATCTGTGGATTGATTTCCAGCAACCCTTCATAGCCGACGGACTGTCCATGCGTGGAATCCTCGATCGCTGCATCGACAGGCGTGAAGCCCAATGTATCGTAAATGAAGCCAAAGCGTGAGCCTGTGCTGAAAGCGGACATGCTGCCATCGTTCAATAGCAACGTCAATGTTTTCTCGCTGATTCCGGCTGTCTTCGCTTGCACGGCTTCGATCTCTTCGTTCAAGGTAGCGATGGCTTCCTCGGCTGCTGCTTCTTCGTCAAAGATGATCCCTAAGCTAGTGATGTTCTTTTGGACCGATCCCCAATAATCCGTGTAGTCGACACTGAGTACGACTACTGGTGCGATTTCCTCCAATTGTTCCGCGAAGTCCAGCAGTCGGTTCGAAATGATGATGAGCTCCGGCGCCAAATTCGCCAACGCCTCCACATTCGGTTCCTTAAGCGTTCCTACGTTCTCGAATTGATCTGCCGTATCCGCTAGATAAGCCGGCATGTTTTCGGTCGCTGTACCCGTGACTGCATCCTCTCTACCCAATGCGATCAATGTGTCCAAATGTCCAAAATCCAAAACAGCCACGTTTTTCGGGTTTTTGGGCACTTCTATGGAGCCGCGTGCATCCTCGATGGTCACCGTTGCTTCGGATTCCGCAGTCGCTGTTGTTGAATCTGCCGCATCGACAGCCCCTTCTTGGGCGCCGCAAGCCGCCAGGGTGAAAATTGAAGCCAAACTTAAGATTGTCTTTTGCCATTTTTTCATTTTCCATTCTCATCTATGTCAAATTGCTTGGTAGGTGCAATGTTTTTTTCCATCCGCAGTCATGATGACTTCCAATGGCACTTCATATAATTCCTGCAAAACTTGTGTCCGGATGACTTCCTCGACCGTGCCGCTCCGGAACACTTTTCCGTTTTTCATGGCGATGATGTTGTCCGAAAAAACGGATGCGAAGTTGACATCGTGGATGACGATCAGAATCGTTTTACCCAATTCGTCAGCCAAATTCCGGATGGTCTGCATCGTCACGATGCTTTGTTTCAGGTCGAGATTGTTCAGCGGTTCATCCAATAAGATGTACTCGGTGTCCTGCACCAAGATCATCGCGATGGCCGCCCGCTGGAGTTGCCCCCCAGACAACGTATCCAAATAGCGGTTGGAGAATTCCACCAGGTTCAGATAGCCCAAAACCTTGTCGATCATTGCAAGATCCTCTTCATTCAGCCTGCCCTTCGTATAGGGGAACCTGCCGAACGAGACCAGTTCGCGCACCGTCATGCGCACTTGATAGGCATTCTGTTGTTTCAGGATTGAAAGCTCCTTCGCCAGTTCATCGGATTGCCAAGCCTCGATTTCTTTCCCGTGTATCGTCAATATGCCCTCGTCCTTTGTCAAAAGACGGCTGATGACCGAAAGTAGCGTGCTTTTGCCTGCCCCATTCGGACCGATGAAAGCTGTGATTTTTCCTTTCTCGATTGCCAAAGAGATGTCATCCAATACTTTTTCATCCTCATAGGCTTTGCTGACGTTAGAGATTTTCATAGTTTGCCCCTTTCCTTCCATAATAGCCAAAAGAAGTAGATTCCCCCGAACAGTTCGACCAGAATGCTCAAATTCGTCTGCAGCTTGAAGACTTCTTCTGCCACGAATTGTCCGGCCACGACCATCACGAAACTGAGCAAACTCGCACCAGGCAACAGATAGTTCAGGCAATACGTCCTGAACAGACGATAAGCGATATTCGCCGCCACAAAACCGAGAAACATCATCGGCCCGACGAGCGCTGCAGAGACAGTCATCAACAGGATGACATGCATGAAGGTGAGCTTGGTCTCCTTTTCGACGGAGATCCCTAAATTTTTGGCCGTTTGTGTACCCAGTCCCATAACTTCCAACACCTTCCGCTTGCGCCACAGACTGATGATCGAAAACAAGGCGATCGGAACAGCCAAAACAAGTACAGAATCATTGATGTTCTGAAAACTGGCATACAGCTTCGTCTGCAGTTTGTCGTACTCATTCGGATCCATCAGCACCTGCATGAAGGAACTGATACTGTTGAAAAAAGTCCCCATGACAAGCCCGATCATCAAAATGATTTGCATATCGTAATTTTTCCGGTTCCACGAAAGCCGGTACAGCAAGAAATAACTGCCCAACATCAAGAATACCAGGAAACTGAACTGCCATTCCGCATTCAGTTGGCTGCCCAACAGCGAGAAACTGAAATACATCAACACTGTCTGCAGAAGCCTGTAGAAGGATTCGACCCCAAGAATGCTGGGGGTCAAAAAATTGCTGTGCACGACAGTCTGAAAGCTGACAGTCGCAAAGGCAGTGCTGATGCTGATGACTGCAAATGTCAAAAGCTTCGTGCTCCGCAACTTCATAATGAACAAATTACCGTTGCCTTGGTTCCAGAAAAAATAAAGGAAAGCCACAGCCACTGCAATCACGGCCAACCGTTTCATGATGATGCGGTTTTTCAACACGTTTTTCATGCCGTCCGCCCTCCCTTCAGCAACAGCCACAAGAACAGGCCGCCGCCGAAAACACCAAGCACCGTTTCCACCGGAATTTCGTACGGTGGGATGACCGAACGCGCAAAGACGTCGCACAGCAACAAGAAAATCGCTCCGAACAGTGCAACCTTGCCGTGGGTATTGCGGATG
The DNA here is from genome assembly GCF_963666195.1 of Trichococcus shcherbakoviae. NCBI lineage: Bacteria > Bacillati > Bacillota > Bacilli > Lactobacillales > Carnobacteriaceae > Trichococcus > Trichococcus shcherbakoviae. Next base: position 2,660,806 of record NZ_OY762653.1, on the reverse strand, counting down.
TTATCACCAAAGCGCAACGAGACGAGGTTCGGGATGATGACTCCCAAAAACGGCAGATTTCCGACTGTGCTCAGGATGACCGCCACAGCCAAGGAGACGAACAGTGTCCCGATGAAAAGGACCGCTTCAAAAGGCAGGCCGAGGTTTTTGGCCGCGTCTTTCCCGAAGCGCGCAATCGTGAAATGATCGGCAAAATAAAAAAGTGCCAAAAATAACAGGAAAATGAGGTACATCCCCTCATATTGTCCTTTGATGACCAATGAAAAATCGCCTTGCATCCAGGCGGAAAGATTTTGTGTGACGTTGAAGCGGAATGCAAAAAAATTGGCGATCCCTCCCAAAATATTTCCGTACATCAGGCCCAGTAAAGGGATCGTCATCTGGCTCTTGAAAGGCAAGCGATTCACGACCACCAAAAACAGGAACGTCCCCGCCGCCGCAAAGAGGAAGGAAAGAGTCATCTTCCCCACAACCGATAAGCCCGGAAAGAAAACCATCCCGCACAGCATGCCCACCCTTGCCGCATCCACCGTGCCGACTGTATCAGGAGCGGCAAACCGGTTCTGCGTCAATGATTGCATGATCAGGCCGGATAAGGACAAGCCCGCTCCAGCCAAGAGAACCGTAATCGTCCTCGGCAGCCGTGACGACAACAGTATCAGACGATCCGTGTTGCTCCCGACCAGAAACTGTTCGACCGAAAAAGCAGCAGTCCCTACTCCCAGGGAAAGCATAATCACTCCTGCCAAAGCCAGAACAAGCAGTAATTTCTTCAACATCTATTCACCATCTTCCAAAAGCAACTCCTTAATGATAACGATTCTAATTGAGAATCATTCTCAATTAATGGTATAGGTGCTATTCTACTGGATGCGGAAATAAAACACAATACCAAATATGAGATTTTCATGAAAAAAAGTAAGCAAAAAAAGAAAAGCGGAACGGGTTCGCTCAGCCCTGAAAGAAATTTAGGAAATCTGGCCCTGAATGAGCATCGTAGAGCGCAATGGGTCAGATTTATCTAATTTCCGAAGGGCTAACCCGTGAAGCTAGCCATCGCTATTGGATACATGGAACACTTTGCAAACGTGTTAAACACCAACGGTGATGCACTTTCGCTTCATCAAAAAAAAGAAACCAAAAAGGCCAGCCCTTGTGTGGGACTGGTCTTTTCGGTCTGTCTTCATTTTTTCAGGATGCCCAAAATACCGCGGGAGATGACGCGGCCGACTTCCCGGCCGACTTGCGACATCAAATTTTTGGTGAATCTGTCCATCGTCGAATCGCGGGAACTGCTCGCTCGTTTTTGCTGGGTTTGATCTTTTTGCTGCTCTTTTTCCAATTGCTTCAGCTGTTCGGCTTTTTCCCTGTCCCTTGCGGCAAGCTCTTCATTTTCCTCCAACTCAATCGCCTTGATTTCCGACAATCGCTGCAGTTGTTCGTAGGAGGATTCCCTGTCGATCGCCTTGCTGTATTTATAATACAGCAAGGAACGGTTGATTTTTTCTTCTTTGACTAGCGGTTCCAGGATGCCCATTTTGCTCTCCGGAGGATAAATCATGACTTGCTGAACATAGCCGGGAATCCCTTCCGGATCTAGGAAGGAAACCAGCGCTTCCCCGACCTTCAGCTCCGTCAATTTCTTGTCCAATTCTTCCCCCTCCACCTGCCGGAACGTTTCGGCGACCGCTTTGACTGTTTTCTGCTCCTTAGGCGTAAAGGATCGCAAAGCATGCTGAATTTTGTTGCCCAATTGGCTCAGAATAGCATTTGGCAGGTCAGTGGGATTTTGCGTCACGAAATAAACACCGACTCCCTTGGAACGGATCAGCCGGACAATGAGTTCGATTTTTTCCTCAAGCACATCCGGAACGTCATGGAAAAGGACATGCGCTTCATCAAAAAAGAAGACAATCTTTGGTTTTTCAAGGTCACCGACTTCCGGCAATTGCTCATACAGCTCCGAAAGGAACCACAGTAGGAAAGTCGAGTAGAGTTTTGGTGACATGAACAGGCGGTTCGCCATCAGAATGTTCACATAGCCGCGCCCAGCTGCATCTGTTTTCAATAAATCCTGGATATCGAACATCGGCTCCCCGAAGAAAAGATCGCCGCCCTGTTCCTCAATAACCAATAAACCTCTTAAGATCGCACCGATCGATTGCTTTGAGATATTCCCGTATTCGCGGCGCAGCTCTGTGGCGTTGTCTCCGACGAAATTCAGGATCGCCCGCAAATCTTTGATGTCGATGAGCAGGAGTTGTTTCTCATCCGCAACTTTGAACGCGATGTTCATGATCCCTTCCTGGGTTTCATTGAGTCCCAACAGCCGCGACAACAGGATCGGACCCATATCCGAAATGGTCGTCCGCACCGGCACACCGTTTGATCCGAAAATATCCAAGAGCTCCACTGGATAAGCACGCGGCTCAAAATCCTCAGGCTGCAGCTTCATTACCCTTTCCATTATTTTTTCGCTCAACTCACCGGGTTCCGCAATGCTCGCCAAGTCACCTTTGACGTCCGCAAGGAATACCGGAATCCCCGCTTTGCTCAACTGTTCCGCAATCACTTTCAAAGTCACCGTTTTCCCCGTACCGGTCGCTCCGGCGATTAAGCCGTGGCGGTTCAGCTTATCCAGATGGATGATTGCCGGTTTGTCCCCTTTCCCGATCACCAGTTCTTGGCGCATCCAAATCCCCTCCTTGGCCTGACATTTCATTCTTATTGTACAATATTTTGAAAAGCCCTTACAACAGTAAGCACTTTCTTTTGAAAAGTAATAGTGCCCGAAAGTGCCGCAGACAGCAAAAACCACTCAACCATTTTCGGTTGAGTGGTTCAGGCTTGCTTGATTGCTGATTTCAGCTCTCAATGAACCGGCAAAATGCCGCAAGGCTTCTATTCTTCGCTAGTTTTCAGTAATTCGATGACCATTTCTGCGGATTTTTTTCCGGCTTCGACGATGAACTCGTCGAACGTCAGCGCCGCGCCATCGCTTGCTCCGTCCGAAATGGCGCGGATGATTGCGAAGGGTGTGCCCAATACGTAACAAGCTTGGGCGATTGATGCGCCCTCCATTTCGGTCGCATAGGCATCAGGGAAATGTTCCTTGATGCGGCTTGTGCCGCTTTCGGAAGCGATGAAAGAATCGCTTGAAACAATCGTCCCTTGGACAGCATGCAAACCGACTTTTTCAGCCGCCCGCGTTATTTGTTCAACGATTTTTTTATCGGCCGTGTAATAATGCGGCATCTGCGGCACTTGTCCCACCGAATAACCGAATGCCGTGGCGTCCACATCATGGTATGCAACCTTATCGGCTACGACGACGTCCCCCACATGCAAGGCTGCGTTTAATCCCCCCGCCGAACCGGTATTGATGACGAAATCGGGACGGTATCGATCGATGATGAAGGCGGTGGCTATGGCCGAGTTGACTTTACCGATGCCTGACTGCACCAATACTACATCCTGATTTTCGATTTTCCCTCTTGTAAAAACGAGGTGGAAATGTGTTTCTTCTATCTTTTCTGTCATATTTTCCAACAAAATACGGTTTTCTTCTTCCATTGCTCCAATAATCCCGATCATGAGTGTTTCCTTCCTTGTAGCTGCATTGTTAGGTCATAGGACGAAAGCTATCGCAAAAACCAAAATGATCAACAAAATGACGATCAGGATGGCTTTGTTCAGGTAGCCGTCCAGTTTTCTGCCTCTTTCTTTATCAGTCAGACGCTCCACCTTTGCCGAAGTTGCGGATTTGTCAACCTTCCGGAACAGGTTCGCTTTTGGCTTGGCGGTTTTGGCTTTGTTGCCGTTCTCCGACCTTTTCTTTTCGGTCGGAATACTGCTTTTCTCGCCCGCGGAAGCAGTTGATTGCTTGTTGTTCTTTTCTGTTTCCGGAGCAGAACGCTCGGCAACTTTTGCCTTCGGAGCGACTTTCTTTTCTGCTGTCCCCGGTTTTGTCGTTTGGTCCCTTTTATACTGACGGTAACGTTCCCGGGTGATCAGCGGTTTTTTTGGTTCTGACATGCTATCCCTCTATTCTTTCCCGCAAAAGACGCATCTCCCAATACAGCATGGCATAGATTGTTTTCGAATCGCAAATTTCTCCGGATTCCTGCAAAGCTTTCGCTTCGTCGTATGTCAATTCCAAGATTTCGATGAATTCATCCTCATCCATCGGTAAAGAATTTTCGACTTTCGTCAAACCTTCCGCCAAATAGATTGTAATCTTTTCATCCAAATAAGCCGGGGTCGGATAAAAAACCGTCAATTCGGACCAATGCTTCGCACGGTAATCCGTCTCTTCCTCGAGCTCACGGATTGCTGCCAGCAAAGGTTCCGCATCGGATGTCTCCAATTTGCCTGCCGGGATTTCGACAACTGTCCGATCCAAAGGTTTCCGGAACTGTCTGACCATGACCATTTTCCCGTCGGAAGTGAAAGGTATCATCGCTACAGCTCCAGGATGCCTGATCATCTCCCTGACTGAAGTTTTCCCGTTCGGCAGCAGCACTTCTTCCCTCACCAAATGCAGCAAGACGCCGTCGAATATTTTTTCGCTTTTCAGTGTTTTTTCTTCAAATTCCATTTTATGTTCCTCCCAATCTACTGTCCTGATCATGTATTATCATAACCTATCTTTTCGGCTATTTACAAGAGCCGCGTGAGAATCGGCCCAAACGGGAGTTGGCGATGAAAATCATCCTTTCGGCCGATAGGTGTCCCTAATGCTTTTATGCTAGAATAATAGCATAAGCACAGACAAAGTGAACAGCATGTTATCAAAGGAGGAAAAATTTATGTGGAGCAACATCAAGGATATATTGAAATATACGTTTTCCAGCGTCATCAGCCTGATTGCATTAGTGGTATTCTTTTTCATATTCGATTTCGATTTCTGGACTTCAATCGGCCTGACCATCGGCTTGGGCGCCTTCCTATACTACATCCAAGCCGGAGGAAGGATGCAATGGTCGCTTAAGGCAAAAAAACAACGAGGCACACTGGGAAAAGTGAGCGCCGACAAAGAAGCCTTCTACCATTCTAAAGGGATGACCAAGGAACAGATCGCCTATTTCCGCAGCACAATGGATCAAGCCAAGAATACGATCCAAGACATCGAATCGAATCTGCAGCAGCGATCAAAATTAAAAGCTATCGCGGCACGCAATGATACGGTGGACATACTGAAGGATTTCTTCAAAAATATCGTCAATCAGCCTAACCGATTGCACGAAGTCGATAAATTCCTGTACACCAATCTACCCAACCTGAAAGAGCTGACAGACAAATACATCGCAATCGATGGCCACGTTTCCAAGACGAAAGAAACCTACACAGCCTTAGATAACTGCTCCAAAACAATCGATGATATGTGTCGTCTGATCGCTGAAGACTACGTGCGCTTCATGTCCAATGATATCGAGGATATGGATATCGAGTTGGAACTTGCAAAGCAAGTTTTGAAAAGGGATAATGAAGGAAAGAGTAACGAAAATGCTTTAGACGAAGAGCTATAGGGGGAATACTGATGGACCAATTTGATGCTACCGGAAAAAATGGACAAACAGACAGCAAGGATGTCAATCAAGAATTGGACGATTTACTGGCCAATCCTTTTTCAGATCCGTTTGCTCAACCAGCAGTGATTGCTGATAATACCACAGTCGCCAACGAGGTGATCAACCCGGATCGGCTGATCGACCGGTTGCCGGAAGAAAGACAAAAACAAGCACTGGCATTAGCCGGCCAAATCGATGAGAACAACATGCAAGCCATCATCAGCTACGGCGCTGCAGCTCAAAAACAATTGGGGGAATTCTCCCATTCGATGCTGGACCATGTCCAGAACCAGGACACCGGCGAAATCGGCGATTCCCTGAACGATCTGATGTATCGCCTCAACGAAGCCAAACCGGAAGACTTGCGGGCAGAAGACAACAATGTCTTCCGCAAAATCTTCGGCAAGGTAAAACAATCCGCCTATGAGATGACGGCAAAATATCAGAAGATCGGCGCCCAAATCGACAAGATTGCGATCAAATTGGATAAAGAAAAGAATGGCCTGCTCAACGACAACGTAACGCTGGAACAGCTTTACCAAAAAAACAAGGATTATTTTGAGGCCTTGAACATCTACATCGCCGCCGGTGAAGTGAAAATGGAAGATCTTCAGAAAAATGCAATCCCGAAAGCGATCCAGACCGCTGAAGTTTCCCAAAGCCAAATGGATGTGCAGATCGTCAACGATCTGAAACAGTTCCTTGACCGTCTCGAAAAACGCACCCATGATTTGCGCTTGACAAGACAGATGACGATCCAACAGGCGCCACAGATTCGCTTGATCCAAAACACGAACCAGGCATTGGCAGAAAAAATCCAATCCTCCATCCACACCGCCATTCCCTTATGGAAAAATCAAGTGGCCATCGCCCTTACGCTTCTGCGCCAAAAGGATGCAGTGACAGCGCAAAGGCAAGTATCCCAGACCACGAATGATCTGATGCGCAAGAATTCGGAAATGTTGAAAATATCAGCCATCGAAACCGCTAAAGAAAATGAACGGGGTGTGATCGATATCGAAACGCTCAAACAGACACAACAGGATCTGATCGAAACATTGGAAGAGACGCTGAAGATTCAGCAAGAAGGCCGAATCAAACGCAGAGAAGCCGAAAAGGAACTGTCTCTGATGGAGAACGACCTGAAGGTCAAACTGTTGAATATCCATCAGCAGGAACAACAAATCCACTAATATCAAAGGGCTGCCTCATTCGGGGCAGCCTTTGGTTTTGCCCACTTATCCGATTATTGTTCGTTCCCTAAACAGTCCCCCTCCGCGGAGCGGCAAGAGGATTTCTTCTCCACATTTTCAGAAAGCCTCTCGTCTCGAGGGCATATTATTTGTAATGTGACTCATTTTATATATAATAAGAGTATAGTTAATAGGAAATAACTATATTGTTACTGCATTTGTATTTGAAAAAAAGGAGGAAAAGAAATGGGCTTTATTTGGTCTTTAATTGTCGGTGGTATCTTAGGCGCATTAGCAGGATCGTTCATGGGTAAAGATATTCCGGGTGGCATTATCGGCAATATCATTGCTGGTTTCGTCGGTTCGTGGTTAGGAACAACTTTATTCGGAGCATGGGGCCCTGAAATCGGAGGATTCTATATCGTTCCTGCACTAGTGGGAGCAGTCATCCTGATTTTCATCGTATCCTTTGCTATGAGAAGCATGAAAAAGTAACCTCTCCATACCGAACATAAGCGGACTATTGTCTGCTTTCTGATAAAAGCGTTGTTTTGCGATCCTGACAGGGATTGCCTAAACAACGCTTTTTTTTGCATGTAAAAAGCGCACTGGGAGTTACTCCCGGTGCGCTTTGAATTCGCTAATGTTAAAAAGAATAGGATTATAATTTTACAACGTTAGCTGCTTGAGGACCACGGTTGCCGTCAACGATTTCGAATTCAACCTCTTGGCCTTCTTCTAAAGATTTGAAGCCTTCGCCTTGGATAGCTGAGAAATGTACGAATACATCGTCTTTTCCGTCAACTTCGATAAATCCAAAACCTTTTTCGCCATTAAACCATTTTACTTTTCCTTGTTCCATAATCGTGTAATACCTCCAAAATTTTCATTGGTAAAATGCTAATACAAATATTTACTATCATATATTAGTACAAGTTACTAATATAATTATAACGAATATCTCACACGATTTCAAGAGGAAGTTATGCGCTTTCTTTGGAAATTTTATCTGCAACGGATAAAACCTACCATTTCAACCTAAAACAAACAGAAGCACGCAAGAATGACTTCAGAAGCCATCTGTTTGCGTGCTCTATATTTATTATTTACATGGTTTTAACAATTCTCTTTAAAGTGGTGCGAATTATGCTTCTTCCTGTACGAGTGCTTCCGGATATTCAGATCTTACAATATCCGCACAACGTTCGCATAAGGATGTTGCATCCTCGATTGTTCCGACCTCTTCTTTGATGGCACGGCATCTTTCGCAAGTTTCCCCATGTGCGTGTTCCACCAGGATCGCAAGATTATCGAACTGCATCGCTTCAGCTGGAGCGGCCGTCAATTCTTTGATGTCAAGCTGTGAAACGATGAATAATTGTTCCAGGTTTGCATCAAGGGCCGCGAACAATGCTTTTGTATCTTCATCAACAAACAAGGTCAGATGCGCTTCGAAAGATTTTCCGATCGTCTTTTCATTACGCGCAACTTCCAATGCTTTCAAGGCCGCATCGCGGATGTCCAGGAATTTTTCCCATTGGCCTAAAATCTCTGCTTGGTCTTCACGGACGCTGCTTTCCGGCAATTCAGCCAGTTGGGCGTATTGTTCCTCTTCCTTCAGGAAACTCCAGATTTCTTCTGTTGTATGTGGGATGATTGGCGTCAAAAGTTTAGCCAATTTAACCAATACTTCGTAAAATACGGTCTGCATGGCGCGTCTCTCTAGATTATCCTCTTTTTCGATATAGACAACATCTTTCGCAAAATCAAGATAGAATGCCGACAAATCAACTGTACAGAAGTTCATGATCGTTTGGTAGATGGTCGAGAACTCGTACTCCTTATAGGCTGTCACACATGTTTCAACGACTTGATCCAAGCGCGCCATCATGTATTGATCGACACTGCGCAGCTCTTCGTATGCCACTGAATGTTCTTTCGGTTGGAAATCTTCCGTATTCCCGATCAGGAAACGCATGGTGTTACGGATCTTGCGGTACGTTTCGGAAACTTGTTTCAGGATGTCGTCGCTGATTCTGACGTCGGATTCGTAGTCGACACTGGACACCCATAGACGGACGATATCTGCGCCCATGTTCTTGACGACTTTTTCCGGCAGGACAGTATTGCCCAATGATTTGCTCATTTTGCGGCCTTCCCCATCCAAAACGAAACCTTGGGAAAGGACTGTTTTGTAAGGTGCTACTCCGTTGATCGCAACGCTGGTCGTGATGCTTGAGTTGAACCAACCACGGTATTGATCGGAACCCTCCAAGTACATATCAGCAGGGAATGTCAAATCTTCCCTTGCGCGCAGCACAGCCTCATGCGAAGAACCGGAATCGAACCACACGTCCATGATGTCCATTTCCTTCGTGAATTCACCGTTCGGGCTGCCTGGGTGCGTGAACCCTTCAGGAAGCAGGTCTTTCGCTTCTCTTTCAAACCAGACGTTCGATCCGAATTCGCCGATCAATGTCGCAGCGTGGTCGATCGTTTCCGGCGTGATGACGGGTTCTCCATTTTCCGCATAGAAGATCGGCAACGGAACGCCCCAAACGCGTTGACGGGAGATGACCCAATCGCCGCGATCGCGGATCATGTTGAACAAGCGGACTTTTCCGGATGGATGCAGCCACTCAACATTTTCGATTTCGTCCAGGATGTCTTGACGGAATTTATCGATGGATGCGAACCATTGCGGCGTTGCGCGATAGATGACCGGTTTCTTTGTGCGCCAGTCATGCGGATAGCTGTGGACGAAGAAATCCAGTTTCAGCAATGCGCCTTTTTCAGCCAACAATTCGGTGATCAGTTTATTGGCTTTATCGTAGAACACGCCCTCGAAACCTGGTGCTTCAGCCGTATAGCAACCTTTGTTGTCAACCGGTGATAACACTTCCAAACCATATTTTTTGCTGACAAGGTAATCATCCTCACCGTGTCCTGGAGCGGTATGGACCAACCCGGTACCTGCTTCAAGCGTTACATGCTCCCCTACCATGACCAAAGACTCGCGATCATAGAACGGATGCTGAACCGTCATGTACTCCAACTCAGAGCCTTTCAGTTCCTTCAGGATTTCAACAGATTCCCATCCGATGGCTTCCTTGACCGTGTCCAGCAATTCTTTTGCGACAACAAATTTTCTGCCGTCAGCGGAAACAACCACATATTCGAAATCAGCGTTAGCGGAAATGCCTAAGTTTGCCGGCAAAGTCCAAGGCGTAGTCGTCCAAATGACCATTGCAGTATCGTTATCCAATAAGCCTTTGCCGTCTTTGATCTGGAAAGCCACATAGATGGAAGCAGACTTCACATCTTTATATTCGATTTCGGCTTCCGCCAGCGAAGATTCACTTGATGGCGACCAATAGATCGGCTTCAGGCCCTTATAGATGTAGCCTTTTTCCGCCATTTTTCCGAAAACGCGGATTTCGGCTTCTTCATATTTCGGCAACAAGGTCACGTATGGATTTTCCCAGTCGCCTGCGATACCCAAACGTTTGAAGACGGTTCTTTGACCGTCGATCTGATTCCAAGCATAATCTTCACACAATTTGCGGAAATCGGCCAAGCTCATCGCTTTGCGGTTCACGCCTGTATTCGTTAAGGCTTGTTCAATCGGCAGACCATGCGTATCCCAACCCGGGACAAAAGGGGATCGGAAACCGGACATGGATTTCGAGCGGACGATGATGTCCTTGCTGATCTTGTTCAAGGCGTGGCCCATGTGGACAGCACCATTGGCATATGGAGGGCCATCATGAAGGACAAATGTCGGTTTATCCGCATTTTTTTCTTGTCGTTTGGCATAGATATCTTTTTCTTCCCAATCCTTTTGCCATTCCAATTCACGGACAGGCAGGTTGGCTTTCATAGGAAAAGCCGTTTTCCCTAGGTGCAGCGTTTCTTTCATTTTCATTGTCGGAAGCTCCCTTATCATTAATTTTTTCTACAAAAAAAGACCCGTCTCCAAAAGGGACGAAGTCTTCGTGGTACCACCCAAATTTAAAGCGACAACGGCCGGAACAGGCTGTCATGCTTCCTCATTCAAACCGTTAACGCTGTTCAGGCGACCTTTTTTACTTATGTTTGTTCAAAAAGATTCTCATGGAGGATCCTTAAAATAGAGGGACTTATTGGCCTTTCACCATTCGCCAATTCGCTGGAAGTTTCTTTTTTTCGGGTGTTCCATTCTTCAATATCTAGATTTTACTTGTTTTCTGCCGGAATTTCAATAGCTTCCACAGCAGCTTGCGCAAGTTTCTCTTCAGCTCTGGCTTCTTCAGCCAATCTTCCGCCGACTTCGAATTCGGCAGCATCTTCAGAATTGGCGACCAATTCGTCGATGATGCGTGTACGGTTGGATAACACTTCATTCAAAGTAGGAGTCGAAACTTGACCTTCCGGTGAAGCATTCAACAAGTTATTCCATTCATCATTCATGATGAGGTTCAACTGTGACTCAACCAAAAGTTGCAGCTTCTGTTTGAAGTTACGGCTTTCCTTGCGGACGCCGTCAGTCTCTTCATTGATTTTTGTTGCTTTCCCAGCCGCTTCATGCAATAAGCGATCCGCACTCTTTTCCGCCTCGAATAAAATGATTTCAGCTTCTTTGCGCGCATTTTCTTTCAGTCTGTCGGCAGCATCCTGTGCCACTACGATCGACTTATTCAAAGCATCCTGCAGGTTGCTGAAATACTGAAGTTTTTCTTCGGCAAATTTCAGTTGCTTTTGCAGGTCTTTATTTTGTTTGATGACTTCTTCAAATTCTTTAGTGACATTATCCAAAAAGTCATTGACTTGTTCTTTATCGTACCCTTTTATTTTGACAGGGAATTCCTTGTGTTGAATATCTAATGGAGTCAAGCTCATCTTATACACACCTTTCGTTCTTGTCATTCTTATTTGTACAATACGCCGAATTCGACGCGCCATTTGTCTTTCTTGGACTTTCCTTCTATAGCCTTAATCTGGATCCGTCCATAACCGCGGATGGAAACGATATCCAGCAAGCCCAATTCGAAATCGGGGCGTTCAAATGCGGCCCAGTTCAATTTCACTTTTCCGCTGGTCACCAATTCTTTTGCGCGTTGTCTCGATATGTTGTAGATGGCAGCGATCACAGTGTCCAACCGCAGCGAGCTGACAGTGTCATGCACAATTGTCCAATCATCGATAGGTGTGATCAGATCAGTGTAGGTCCGGTTTTCCAGGCGGACACTGACCTTGCCTATCTTAGTGACCTGCGAATGCACATAGCTTGCTATATTCGACGCCAACAGAAACTGCCAGCGTGTGCCATCAGACAGGATATCGCCGAAAAGTTCCCTTTTCATGCCGGTTCCGATCAACGTCCCCAGTATTTTCCCATGGGTCAGACTGGCAAATTTCGATGGGTACACTACTTCGGTAAGCTCCATTTCAAAATCGCTTTGCGTCGGACTGAAATATTCAGGGCAAATGATTGCCCGCTTGCGTTCCGCCGCTTCGTATCCCCCATAGAATTGGACATGGATTTCACCTTTTTTCCCGACCATCATCTCAAGGATGTATTGCTGTCTCGGATCCAAGAAATCCGTCAAATACGGTGAATAGGTTTCCTCCGCTTGCGTAATCCAGGATTGGGCGCTGTCAATGAATGGCTGCTCTTCCTTGCGGAAATGTTGATAAACTTCTTGCATACGAATCCCTCACTTTTTCGTTTGATGAAAAAATGTCCGTCAATTCAGCAATCTGATCAGGAACAGGATAACGACCTGCGCTCCATACTCCACCAAATTCAGGAACAGGATGCCCGCCACTACACTGAAGCTCATCATGCCTACAGATGGGATCAATCTTCTGAAAATGTCCAGGTAAGGCTCCACAATGCTGGAGATAAAATAGCCGAATTTGGAACTTCTTGCACCAGGCAACCAACTCATCAATGCGTATACCAGCAGGACGGTTGAATAGGCCGATATGCCCCAACGGATAATCTGTAAAAGCCAAATCAATATTTGTGTCATTTTGTTTCCTTTCTAGTAAAACGAACGCTCTTCCTCCAGTGTTTCGTCCAGTGCGCCTTCGACTCCGACTGAAGCGGGGGTGCATAAAAAGATTTCATCGCCAACGCGTTGGATTTCTCCCCCGATCGCATATACCGTTCCGGTCAGAAAATCCACGATCCGTTTTGCTTGTTCCGCATCTATCCTTTTGAAATTAAGGAGGACTGCTTGATTCTTCAGCAGATTATCGGCAATCTTCTCCACTTCGGAATAGACTCTCGGCTCCACGACATGGATACTGGCTTTTTCGGTCATTGCTTGTTGATTCATAGGAATTACCTTTGCTTTCGTCGATCTCTTTTGGGTGCTCCGTTGAGTTGGAGCCCCTTCTTCATTGCGCTCGGACCTGCGGACTGGAACGACTGTCGATGGTTCCTCGACTTCCTCAAATCCGTCTTCCTCGTCTTCAATGACAAAGTACTTTCGGAATAAATCTTTCAGACCCATAAGACCCCTCGCTTCTTCTTCGTCTATGCTTCTGTTTCAGCAAAGAACGCCGATCCGACGCGTACGAAGGTCGCACCTTCGGCAATCGCTACCGGATAATCTTGGCTCATGCCCATGCTCGTCTCCGTGCATGGGGCATAGGCCAAGTTCAACGCCGCTACTTGCTCTTGCATTATTTTCAGATCTTTAAAGCATTGACGCAACTCCACGTCTGTCGCATCAATGGGTGCCATCGTCATCAATCCGACAACGATGATATTCGGAAAACTTTCCAGACTCTGGATGAAAGGCACTGCCTCGGATGCGGAAAGCCCATGTTTTGAACTTTCACCTGTAACGTTGACCTGCACGAAGCAAGAAACAGGCTTCTCCGCCCGCTCATTGATTTCTTTTGCCAATGAGGGACGATCCAATGCGTGGAAGTAGGCGATGCGATTGATCACCTGCTTCACTTTCCTTGTCTGTAAGGTACCGATGTAATGCCAGCTGATATCTTCTTGCGGAAGAGCTTCCTGCTTTTCGAGCAGACCTTCGAGGCGATTTTCTGCAAAGTGGCGGTAGCCCAAGCGGTACAATTCTTCCACTTGATCTGCAGGTTTTGTCTTCGTGACGGCGATGACCGTCACATCTTCCCGTTTGCGTCCGGCTGCCAAGCAGGCTGCTTCCACAGTTGACTCCACTTTCCGGCAATTTTGCTCAATATTCATTCTTATCTGCGTCTCTTGCGGAAGAATGGTGGTGTATCCAATGAATCCTCTCCACCGTTTCTATCCTCTTTATTTTCGTGATAACGTGGATAATTATCTTCTGTTTGTTTGACAGGGTACTCTTCTGGCTCAGGTTGAACCGATTGGGGCGCCTGTTCCCTTACGTTTGTGTCTCTACGGATATCCCAGTCGCCAAACAGGTCTTTGGCTGGTTTTTCTTCTGCTCTTTCAGTCGGAAGTTGTTTCTCCGGATACGAAACAGGTGCGTTCCCTACTTCTTTACGCCCCTTAAAAGCACTGCCTCCGCGATTAGCGGTTTTTTTTTCATCTTTTTTTTTGTCGTCAATCCCTGTAGCGATTACTGTAACGATAACTTCGTCGCCCAAGTTTTCATTGATTGAAGTACCGAAGATGATGTTCACTTCGGATGATGAAGCTTGTGCTACGATATCACTTGCATCTTGTGCTTCGAACAACGTCAAATCTGAACCACCCGTGATGTTCAACAAAATCTGCTCAGCGCCATCGATGGAAACTTCCAACAGTGGGGAAGAAATAGCTTTTTTGGTTGCTTCTGCTGTACGGTTTTCACCTGAAGCGATACCGATCCCCATCAAAGCAGAACCTTGGTCTTTCATGACAGTCTTCACATCAGCAAAGTCCAAGTTGACATATCCTGGAGCAGTGATCAAGTCTGAGATCCCTTGAACACCTTGACGCAATACATTATCGGCTTCACGGAAGGCTTCCAGCATAGGCGTCTTTTTGTCGACGATTTCCAAAAGACGGTTATTTGAGATGATGACCAATGTATCGACGTTTGCTTTTAAATCAGCGATGCCTTCTGCAGCATAACGGCCTCTTTTAGGCCCTTCAAAAGTGAACGGACGCGTCACAACACCGACAGTCAACGCACCAAGATCTTTAGCGATTCTGGCTACGATAGGAGCTGCACCAGTACCTGTGCCGCCACCCATTCCGCATGTGACAAAAATCATGTCTGCACCAGCCAAGGCTTCAGAGATTTGTTGTTCGCTCTCTTCTGCAGCTTTGCGGCCAACTTCAGGAACTGAGCCTGCGCCCAATCCTTTCGTCAATTTAGGCCCGAGTTGGATTCTAGTTTCCGCACTTGATGCATTCAAGGCTTGTGTGTCCGTATTGGCCACGATGAATTCAACACCTTTAACGCCTTCTTCGATCATACGGTTAACGGCATTGCTTCCTGCCCCACCGACACCGATAACTTTAATTTTTGCTCCATCACTCATGCTTGAATCGAATTCCAATTCCATTTCATTTCCTCCTATTTCATACCATTCTTTTTATGTTCAGCGTGATTATTCAAACAGATTATTGAACCAACGTTTTAATTTCCCGACTAAGCTTTCTTCGTAATGATCTTCATCGGCATAAGTCTCATTTTCATAGACAGGTTCTTCGATGATCGCAGGTTGTTTCGCAACTTTCGATTGCAAAGGGATCACTTTGCCTGTCGCCTGCACTTTTCCTTTGGCAACACGGTAAATATCATCCAGACCCGCCGCATACTTGATCAGGCCGATGCTCGTTGCATAGATCGGATTGCGCATCCCCATCTGCTCCGGAATATACAGCTTAACGTTGATTTCGAAGATTTCTTTTGCCAAATCGACGACGCCCGGCAATGCCGCTGCGCCTCCGGTCAGAACGATACCGCCGGGTAGGTCGCGGGCCTCCACTTTATCCAAGGCACGTTTGATGTTTTCGAAGATCTGCACAAAGCGCGCTTCGATGATTTCGGCCAGATATTTCTCATCCACTTTCACTGGTTCTTCTTTTCCGATCGTTTCGACAGGGAAAAATTCTTCATCGGACGTGTCTTCGGAAATGGCATAACCATATTCGCGTTTCACGCGCTCTGCATTTTCCAATGTCGTATTCAAAATGATGGAAATGTCCTTGGTCACAAGGTCGCCGCCCTCGGGATCAACAAAGGAAAATTTCAGTTGATCGTCGTGCATGACAGAGGCGCTTGTTTGGCCGCCACCCATGTCGATAAGGATGGTCCCGAAATCCCGCTCGCCCTTATTCATGGCTACGCTTGAAATGGCCAATGGCTGTACAACCATATCTTCGATTTGAAGACCTGCTTTTTCTACACAACGTTTGATGTTATGGATGATTGTTTTCGGACCAGTGATCATGCTTGCGTACAATTCAAGACGGACGCCGATCATGCCTCTCGGGTCTCTGATGCCGTCGAACCCATCTACGATGAACTCTTCAGGGATAACGGAAATGATTTCTCTTTCTGGCGGAACGGAACGGACTTTTGCTGCAGCAAAGACGTTCTGGACATCCTTGTCTGTGATTTCTTTGTTTTCGCTTGCGACTGCATACATCCCGTGGCAAGGTTCGATGCTGATTTGATTGCTTGGTATGCCTACGATGACGTTTGATATCTGAATATTCGCTTTTCTTTCAGCTTGACTGACTGCACTGCGGATCGATTCGACCGTTTCATCGATATCAACGATGACGCCACGGCTAAGACCTTTGGAAATTTCATTACCGACTCCAATAATGTTCATTTGATCTTTCACATATTCTGCGACTACGACTTTTATTGAAGTGGTTCCAATATCTAGACTGACGTATATTCCTGAATTCTTCATGGTTTTATTGAAACCTCCGTTTGACATAATGGCTTGTGTAAACATCCGTATTGTTCCGAAAAAAATTGTCGGTTACTGATACGTGATGCCAGAAAGCTATACCTTATCATTTTATCATAATAATTCTTCATTTACGAAGATTTTTACAAATAATTCTATCAGAAGGAAGTCTGACAAAAGTTCTTCAATCCCTCAACAATGACTGGAATCATTGTTCAAGGATTGACTGCAAGTCAATCCTAATCTCTTTCAGCTCATTCGGCTGGCGTGGCGGAATCTGCCGAAGCGGCCGCTGCCTCTTCCGTTGTTTGCGCAAAGGGCGTAAAGTAGACACCCACTTCAAGATCGATGGTCCCTTTCGTCTCGCCCAATTGGCTCACGATGTCAGGGTAGTATAAGATCTTCTCGGCTAGTGACGGCAAAATCGCCTTCACTTCATTCCCATCATTCATGTACACCGTGATTGCATATGGATTTTCTTCGGTTCCGGTATATTTGATTTCAGAGATGCTGTTCTGGACACTGTCCGTCAATTGCATGTATTGTTCGAGCAGGTCCTCCAAATTCTGGTTCATTTCAAAGCTTGTGATGATCGGGTTATTCCCGATCGGAACCTTCAATTCCGTGTCTGCCACAGTTCCGTTTTCCATGACATTATAATAGCTGCCTCCCGAATAAACATAGGCAATGGTTTCATGTTCCGTTACATGAATTGTGACATCGTTCATGCCGCGCAGCGTCACTTCCGCTGTTTTGACTTGGGGCAAAGTAGTAGTGATGTAAGCATCGATTTTTTCGTCATTCCAGACGGCGCCCAAAGCAGTCAGTTTCCCGGTGATGTGGCTGGCATCAATGATGCTTTGCTCCGGAACAGCCTCGGCCCCTTCCACATAGATGTCCTTGACTTTCCCGTATGGAGAGATCAGAAAACTGCTGCCGATGGCCCCAACCAAGAAAATGCTGTACCAGCCAAAGTACCCTTGTCGTTTGCCGGTTTTCGCGGCTTTGGAAAGGTGTTTTCTTGGTTTCAACTTCGCTTTTTTCTCATCCACCAAACGCTGCAGGTTGGAATTTTTTGTGGTCTGCTGCTTTGTCTGCGCCTTTTGCCTTTCCGATTCAGCAGTCGCGCGCTGCCAGGGAGTCCCTTCCGACGAACTCTTACTGTTCAGTTTCTGCCGGATTTTTCCGAAAACCATCTGGTCTCCCTCCCTTTCTCACTTTTTCAAAGCCAGGATGACATCGATGATCCGGTCTGATGCATCCGTTATGCCCATCTGTTTGGCTTGGAAAGCCATTTCTTTACGTCCCATTTCATCTGTCATCAGCTTGTTGATGGCGTCAAACAAAGATTGTGCCTGCAGATCCTTCTCGAGGATCATTTCGGCTGCCCCGTTTTTCACTAGGCTTTCCGCATTTTTTTGTTGATGGTTGTTTGTGACATAAGGACTTGGGATCAGGATACTCGGCAAGCCCAAAGCCATAACTTCCGTCAATGTGGTCGCACCGCTGCGCGATACAATCAAGTCGGTACGCTTGAACAATTTCGGCATATCATGGATGTACGGCACAATACGGACGTTGTCCAAATGGTTCGCAAGCGCACTGATCTCTTGCTCCACCGCATTGAAGTGGACGTCTCCTGTAGCCAACAGAACTTGATACGGTTTGTCTTTGAAGAACGGGTAGGCGTCTACAAAAGATTCATTCAACTTTCTGGCTCCGCGGCTGCCGCCAAAAATCAAAACGGTCGGCACTTCATCCTTCAATCCGTATTCCTTCAGGTCGGCACTTTCCTTCAATGAAGCTACTTCCTGCGCCCGGGGATTCCCGGTGAAAACAATCTTTTCTGGATAAGCGGAGAAATCATCACGGGCATCCTCAAAACAAATGCAGATGCGGTCCACAACTCTGCTCAAAAATTTATTGGTGACGCCTGCGACTGAATTTTGCTCGTGGATGATGGTCGGCACGCCCAATTTGGATGCAGCATACAGGACGGGGGCACAAACATAGCCACCCGTCCCGATGACGACATCCGGCTGGAACGCTTTGATGATTTTCTTAGAGTCAGAAATGCTCTTGATCATCAGGTAGACCGTCTTCAGATTCTGAAGCGATAAACTCCGGCGCAGCCCCTGAATCTTGACGGATTTGAAGGCCACACCAGCTTTCGGTACGATTGTGCTTTCCAAACCACGGTCCGTTCCCACATAAAGGAATTCGCTGTCCGGATATTTTTCTTTGATACGGTTCATCAGGGCTAACGCCGGGTAGATGTGCCCGCCTGTTCCCCCGCCGGATAATACTATTTTCATAAGCACATTAGGTTCTTTAGAAAGAACCATCCTCCTCACTCGTGGCTTTGACCAAGGACTGGACAGCATCCGTGAATGTTTTGCCGCGCACTTCAAAATTTTTGTACTGATCCCAGCTCGCGCAGGCCGGAGACAACAGGATCGTATCGCCTTCTTCGCTGTACTGGTAACCGATCGGAACCGCACTGGCAACATCATCCGTCACGACGATTTCTTTGATGCCGGCTTGCTCGCCTGCATCCTTCAGTTTCTCGGCAGTTTCCCCGAAGACGATCAACGTCTTCACATTTCCAAGAAAGGGAACGAGCTCTTCGAAGGTATTGCCACGGTCCAATCCTCCCGCCAACAGGATGATCGGCGTCCGGAAGCTGCTAAGGGCTGTTTTGGTTGCGAGAATATTCGTTGCTTTCGAGTCATTGTAGAATTTTCTTCCGTTGAGTTCGGCTACGAATTGGATCCGGTGCTCAACGCCATAAAAGAGATGGAAAGCTGATGCGATAGCCTCATTGGCTACACCGGACAGTTTCGCCACAGCGATTGCAGCCAGTGCATTTTCGATGTTGTGTTCGCCAGGAACCCTCAAATCGGAAATAGCCATCACTTTTTCGCCCTTGAAATACAGCGAACCTTCTGATGCATAGGCGCCATCTTCCAGAACCTGTGTGCGTGAAAAAGGAATGATTTGTGCTTTTGAGAGCTGCGACATTTCACGCAATTCGGTTTGATCCCAATTCAAAACAAGATAATCATCCGCGGTTTGATTCTCGGTTATGCGCCATTTCGCTTTGACGTATTCCTTGCGGTCTCCATGATAATCCAGATGGGCTTCCGTAATGTTCGTGATGACAGCGATGGCAGGCCGCATCGCTTCGATACCCATCAATTGAAAGCTGGACAACTCCATTACGACATCATCATCCTCTGTCGCCACACGTGCCACTGCCGATGCAGGCACACCAATGTTGCCTGCTTTATAGGCTTTCCCTATTTTTCTGCCCGCATTCAACAGGTCAGTGATCATCGTCGTGGTCGTGGTCTTTCCGTTCGTGCCTGTCACACCGATCAGGCGACCTTCAAGAATCTCTGCCGCCAACTCTACCTCTGTCAATACTGGGATTCCCAATTCAAGGGCACGTTTGACCATCGGGTTGTTGTAAGGAATACCCGGATTCTTCACCATGAACGAGAAAGATTCATCCAGCAGTTCGATCGGATGGGATCCAGCGATCACTTTGATGCCGGATGAAATCAACTCCTTCGCATCCGGATTGTCTTTCAATTCCTTTGCGTCATTGACCGTGACCATTGCGCCGAGTTCCAGGAGTAGTTTGGCCGCATTCATACCGCTGAGCGCCAAGCCCAGCACCAATACTTTTTTATTTTCGAATCGATTATTTGTTTTCATGTCTTTTTCTCCTTTCGCTTAGACAAGCAGCCACAAGGCTAAGATTGCAGAAACCAGACCGACAGCCCAGAAAGTCAGGACGACGCGCCATTCGCTCCACCCACTCATTTCAAAATGATGATGGATCGGAGACATCTTGAAGATGCGTTTGCCGCGCAATTTGAAGGACCCTACCTGCAACATGACGCTGGCCGTTTCGATGACGAAAACAAGGCCAATCAGCAGCAAGGACCATTCCAGATGTAAGGCCAACGAAACAACGGCGAGTCCTGCTCCCAATGCCAACGAGCCGACGTCGCCCATAAAGATCTTAGCCGGCTTTTTGTTGAAAAAGAAAAAACCGATCAGGCCTCCGACGATTGCGATACAAAACAGCAATACTTCCAATTGTCCTTGACGGTACGCCAATATGCCGTAAGCAGTATAGGCGATGCCTGCCGTTCCGGCAACCAATCCGTCCAAGCCATCGGTCAGATTCACAGCATTCGAAAAACCTGTGATCCAGATGATCGTAAATACAGCGAACAGCAACCAATTGTGGATCTGTCCAAAGAAGGGGATCGTGATCAAAGGATCCGAACCCGACAAGAAGAACAATGCGACAAATACGAAAGACCCGACCAATTGCGAAAGGAACTTTTGCTTGGAAGTCAGCCCTTCATTCTGTTTTTTGAATATTTTCAGGAAATCATCCAAAAAGCCGATTGCAGCAAAAAACAACAGCACGAACAGCAACATAGCCAGTTTTACGGTGAGGACATCCTTCCAGATCGCTGTCCCGATAACGGTAAGGATCGCAGCGATGATGAAGACGACTCCGCCCATCGTCGGTGTGCCGCTTTTGACTTGATGCCATTTCGGTCCTTCTTCCCTTGTGATCTGTCCAAATTGTTTCACTTTAAAATAGCCGATGAAAATTGGCATCATGCTGATTGTAATGGCAAAGCTGATCGATAAAGGCAACAGCATTTCTGTCCAATGCATATGATTTCCTCCTAATAGGTGTTTTACATTTTTTTATTGATAGATTGCATGAAGGGTGCTGCTGGATGCTTACTCCAAAATGATCTTGACTTCCGTAGCAGCGTTCAGGATGGATCCTGTCTCCAGACTCTGGAAAACTACATAGCCTTCCCCTTCAAAAGTGAAGTTTATCCCTGCGATTTCTGATACTTTCAGGACATCGTCTTTTGACCAACCGTAAACATCAGGCATCGTCATCGCACCTTCCGTCATGAGGATCGCCTTCTGATTCGTGATCGTCTGTGTTCCCGCATATGGGTATTGTTGGACGATTCGGCTGCCGCTGCCGATGATTGCTGTATCATTATAGCCGACAGCAGTCAGTGCCGCCAATGCCTCATCCTTGGATAAAGTTGTCACTTCAGGCATCGAGGCCTGGTTGACGTCCCCGGTCACTTCCGTGTTCAGATTGTCATACTCGATTGCCCTTGTCATGAATGGATTGAATATTTCCGACAGATACTTGGAACCATTCAGACTGTCCAGGTTTGCGGGCCGTTTCATTGTCAAATACAGGATATAGCTTGGATCATCCGCTGGCGCGAACCCGACTACCGAGTAAAGATAATTGGAATAGCCAGTGTAATATCCGCCTGTTGAGGAATTGACCACTTCCGCCGTACCCGTTTTTGCAGCAATCTCTGTCCCTTCGATCTGGTACGCCTTACCGGACCCATTCTCATTGTAGACGACTTCCTTCAGGTAGGTCAGGACCGTCTGTGCGGTTTCCGCTGTGATAGGTGATCCTGCTTCTTTCGGCTCGCTAACGGTGATTTCGCCCGTATTCGGATTTTCTGTGCGATCCAGATAGTTCAGCTTCATCATGGTGCCTTCATTTGCGATTGCCGTAAATGCTTGCATCAATTGGAAAGGCGTAACGGTTACCCCTTGTCCGAATGCCGTGTTCGCCTTTTCCAGCGGATACGTATAGCTGTAATTCCCAGTTGCTTCATTTTCCAGTCCCGAATCGGTTGATTGGCCGATGCCGAAAGCTTTCATGTAGGACTCCCAAACGTCGTAACCCATCGCTTGCACCAGTTTCACGAAGGCCACATTGCTTGAGCGGGCCAATCCCTCAAGATAGGTTATATTGCCCCAACCATCCTTATTGTAGTCACGGATGGTTCCGCCTTCCACTTCCACACTGCCGGAAGTGTATGTCGCAAACGGGCTGAATACTCCCTCGTTCACGGCTGCCGCCAAAGTCAAAATCTTGAAAGTGGAGCCCGGTTCATAGGTATCTTCAACCAACAGATTTTGCCATTGCGAATCAATGCCATCTTTGGTCGTGGCGTTGAATGTAGGCCGTTGGGAAGCCGCCAGGATCGCGCCGGTCTCCGGATCGACCAACATTGCAGTCATCGATTCCGGTTCGGCTTCCGCATACACTTGCGACATCAGGCTTTCCATATAAATCTGAAGGCGACTGTCGAGCGTCAGATAAAGATCGTCCCCTTCGACAGGTTCCTTTTCCTGAATCTGCGTTCCTGGAATCCGGTAGCCATTGGAATCTTCTTGATAGGTGACTTCACCATCGCTGCCATCCAACTCATCATCGTACAGGGATTCTATCCCCATCATGCCGACCAATTTCTTTTCTTCGTTCGTGTCTGCTTCCTGTTCGCTGGCTGAACTTTGCGCAAAGCCAACTAGATGGGAAGCAAAAATCCCGTTCGGATAAAGCCTGGATGGCGTTTCTTCGAATGTGATCCCTGGAAGTTCTTCCGCTTCAATGCTGGATTTGGTCGCATAATTCAGGTTCGTTCCTGCGCTTCCGAATTCTACCTGCTTCAAATCCTCTTGATTCAGGATGGTCAGAATCTCTTCTTTGCTCATGCTGATGTATTGTGCCAGTGCTTCGGCTGTTTTTTCCTTGTCGACGATATGTTTCGGATTTTCTGTATCCTCACTCCATTCATCGGTCAAAACGGCCACCAACGAATAAGAAGTAGCATCCAAGGCAATGGGACTACCACCTATGTCATAGATGGTACCTCTTTTTGCGGCAAGGATACTACTTCTGGTATATAAGTTATTAACATGCTCGCTTAGATTCTCGCCATTTACCTTCTTGGTGATCATGATCATAGAAAAACGAAAAATAAATACAAGAAATAGTAAACCTGTCAACCCAACCATGATACGAGTCATTTTTTTTCGGTTTTTTTGAGGATTAGCTGTTTTTTTCATCGCGTAACATTCCTAACGTTTGCTTCATTCATTTCCAGACCAAGTTCTTTTGCTATCTCGATGATGCGGTCGTATCTTGAAAGTTCTTGGACTTCCTGCTCCAAGTTTTGATTTTCTAAACCGATCGCAACGCTATCGTTTTGTAAGTCCTGCAACGCTCTGTTCTGATTGGAGAGGGTCACTTGTGTAGCCAGTGATAACAGCAATACGACTAATGCGCTGAACAGCGTGATGGTGATGGCAAATTTTTCAAGTTTTACATATTTATCTCTAACGACCTTGTAGCCTATCGGTTCAGGCTGGCCTTTTTTAGGTTCTGCCAGTTTTTTCGGCAGCGTCGGTTCTGCTATCGCCGCCCTGTATTCAGGTAATGCCACTTAATCCTCTCCTCCCCCGCAATAAATTGTGCAACTCAGGCACAATTTATCGTTTCCGGCTGATGATCTTTAGTTACAGAGCTGTTGTGCTCCTGTTATATCTTGACTCTTTCGATGACACGCAATTTTGCACTTTGAGAACGCGAATTTTCACTTAATTCCGCCTCGTTGGGCATGATTGGTTTTCGGCTGATCAACTTGTAGTCCGCCTCATATTCCTCGGGAAGAATAGGCAACAGCGGCAAGGTGTCCTCTTTCGAACTGGCTTCTTTGAAAAGAACTTTAACGATCCGATCCTCCAAGGATTGGAAGGAAATGACGCTCATCCGCCCTCCTACGTTCAGCATCTTCAAGCCATCTTCTATCGAATCTTCAATAGCGGATAATTCATCGTTGACGGCGATACGCAAAGCTTGGAAAATGCGCTTAGCCGGGTGTCCGCCTTTTCTTCTGGCAGGTGCAGGGATGCAGTCCTTGATGATTTCGACCAGTTCGCCGGTCGTCTCGATCGGTTGGGTTTCCCTGATTTTTTCGATTTTGCGGGCAATCTGTTTTGAGAATTTTTCCTCGCCATAACGATAAAAAATCTTCACTAATTCACCAAAAGGCCACTCATTCACAATAACTCGGGCCGTCAATTCCTGTTCTTGGTCCATGCGCATGTCGAGTGGTGCATCATAGCGGTAACTGAACCCTCGTTCTGCTTGGTCCAATTGTGGGGAAGACACTCCCAAATCGTACAGGATGCCGTCTACGCCAAACACATCACGGTCTTCCAGTTCTTCTTTGATATTCCGAAAATTAGCCTTGATGAGTGTCACCATGCCTTTTTCGATATAAGTCGCCAACGTTGCCTCAGCATTTTCGATAGCGATACGGTCTTGGTCAAAGGCATACAGATGCCCATTTTCATTTAATTTTGATAAAATCACGCTGCTGTGTCCGGCACCACCTAAAGTGCAATCGACATAGATGCCATCTGGTTTGATGTTCAAACCATCGATGGACTCTTTTAACAACACGCTATAATGTTCAAATTTTTCCATTTTTACACCTACAATCCAAAGTCGATCATCGTTTCGGCAATATCTTCGAAGTTTTCGGCAGCCTCATCAGCAAATTCTTCCCACTTCTCGTTGCTCCATATTTCAATACGGTCGGCTACTCCGACAATACGACATTCTTTTTCAATTTTCGCATAATCCAATAATGTTTGAGGGATGTTGATGCGCCCTTGTTTATCCAATTCGGCTTCCATAGCGGCTGAATAGAAGAAACGGGTAAAAGCACGCGCATCTTTTTTGGCAAGGGGCAGCTGTTTCAATTTTTCTTGGAGCAGCTCCCATTGGCTTAACGGATAGCCGAACAAACAGCCGTCCAATCCACGGGTGATGATGAAAGTTTCGCCTAATTCCTCGCGGAATTTTGCGGGCATGATCAATCTGCCTTTAGCATCTATATTGTGTTTGAATTCGCCCATCAACATAAAGACACTCGCCCCCACCTTCAAATATGTTTTCAGTCTACCACATCCCCCCACTTTCTACCACATTTTCCCGAACAATTCATAAAAAAAACAAATTGATTTCGCTAAATAATCGAAATCAATTTGTTTTCAGTTATCATCTATCTTTTTGCCCGACGCAAGGATGGGACATCACAAGCGTCACGCGGATAAAGCTCGCTTAGGACCAGTCGTTTTCGGTAAATTTATCGAAAGTGGGGATTTCTCCCACAAAAAATCATTTTGTTTGTGGGACCGAGATTTGGCTTTTGTCGGACTTATGCAACTGGATGGCAGTTTCGTAAGCACTCCTCAATTCCGAACCGATGTAGCTGAGGTCCTTCTGGCGTATGCGATCCTGGCCGGCAGCCTTCAAAGAAGGCAGGTCACCTTCCAGAATGCCGCTGATCAACCTTCGGAAATCGTCATTCGTCTTGCCTTTGTAGACGTGCTTGCCATCGACCAGATCATCTTCATAGATCGGTATATCCCGGATCAGGATCTCCTGTCCCATGGCAAGAGCCTCCAGAAGGACGATTCCTTCCGTTTCTTCGTAGGTTGGGAAGAAAAACAAATCAGCACCGCAGTATGCATTCCGTAGCTCACCAGGAACCACATAACCGGCAAATTGCAGATTGGGCAATTTTGTCTCCACCGCTTCACGGATTTCCCGCGGAACTTGATGGAGGTTCAAGTACCCGAACCAGATGAACTGGTAAGCGGGCATCGCTTTGGCTAAGGCGACAAAATCAAGGATCCCTTTCCGTTTGATGTAAAGCCCGACAGACATGACGACCTTGTCTGTTGCATTATATCCATATTTCTGCCGGAAGGACGCACCCATTTCCGCAGTCGCTTGGTAAAACGACAAATCGATTCCGTTCGAAATCGGTATGATCGGTTGTTGCAGCCCCGCCTGCTGCAGCAATTGTTTTGAATAAGGGGTCGGCGTCAAGACCACATCCCCGTGGCTGTAGCAGTGCAGAATCCACTTGCTGAAAAGCGGCGCAGCCGCGTTGGAGAAGATAAAAGAATTCTGGAAGTCCTCCTTTGTGGAGTGGGCATGATAAACGATCGGTTTCCCCTGCTTTTTGACTTTATGCAGCAGACGATACGATTGCCCGAAGTAGGTATTGATGTGCATCAGATCAAAATCATCTCTGTAATCTGTCGTAAAAGATATCCCTTCCAGTGTGAGAGCTTTTTTCTGGTGCTCGATGGCTCTGCCTAAACCGGATTTCCCGATGTATTTCATGCCTTCAGAGTACAATAATACTTTCATGTTTTCGTGCCACCTCATTCTTCAATTTTCGGACTATCCCCTTACAAGGAAATAAATGCGCAACAGCACCAACAGATAATAAAAAAGCAGTGCCATCAAAAACAGTATTTTTATGAAATAACGATAGAACCGCTTCGGCCGATGGATCTTTTTACGTTTGTCAAAATACAACGTCTGCAGCAGACCGACGACGCAAGCCGCCAGCAGAAAGTGCGGCAAGAGTGAATAAGTCAAACTGTAGACACTCAGCAGATGGATGCCTACGAACAAAAACGGCAACACGACGTCCGCAACCGTCAATTGGATAATTTGTTTATACCTGAGATACGGCCTAAAAAATTTATTGATCAGAATGATTTCTAAAATCGGAAAAACATACAACAGAATTTCAAAATAGTGGAAGTTTTGCATCCCAACGCTCCTTAACAAAAATATGGCGTATATGCCCGCATACATACATTTTACATCATTCCGGAAAATTATGCCTCCTTGAAAAATGAGAACAAAAAAAGCCAGCAGAAAATTCATTCTGCTGACTGGAATTGCGGATGGCATTTCAGGATTAGCTTTGTTTTTCGATAACTACTTCTCCGTCATAGTGACCGCATGATGCACAAACGTGGTGGCTCTTTTTCAATTCGCCACAGTTAGGGCATGCGTTCAAGCCTGGAATTGATAACTTGAAGTGCGTACGTCTTTTTGCTTTTCTTGCTTTAGATGTTCTTCTTTTAGGTACTGCCATTTCCTTACACCTCCCTGTACTAATCGCTGTATTTAGTTAAAAATCAGCGTCAAAAATTTCACTCTGTTTTTTCTTCGTCTTCTAACAGGGCCTTCAGACCAG
This sequence comes from Trichococcus shcherbakoviae, assembly GCF_963666195.1. NCBI lineage: Bacteria > Bacillati > Bacillota > Bacilli > Lactobacillales > Carnobacteriaceae > Trichococcus > Trichococcus shcherbakoviae. The sequence goes on along the minus strand of NZ_OY762653.1, from coordinate 2,633,242 downwards.
CTAATCGCGGATCGATCTGATCGGTTTTTTCCTCTTGTCTCTTTCTTGCGAAAGATTCTTCGGAAACAACTTCCCATTCAGCGCCACTAGGCATTTCATCGGACACCATCTCTTCCGGCGTGAACACTTGTAGAGGCAGATTCAGCAGAATGTTGTCCTCGATAGCGGGGACCAGATTCACTTCATCACCTTCAAGCGGCAACACGACTTCCGCAGGCTTGTCCTGCTCGAGATAGAGTGATTCACTTTCAGTGTACACTTCTTCGATTGCTAATTGCAAGGGTACATCAACTAATTCCAACGACCTTGACGAAGGCAGGGTAATCGTTAAATCGATTCGGAAATTGGCAAGCACAGAATGATTTTCGTATAATAAGAAACCTTCCGCCTTAATCGGCGACACTGCTTTGATTTCATTATTTCTTTGCATCAATGAACTTTCCCGGTCTATCATCCGAGAGAAATAGTACGGTTCACCACGATGTTCTTGTAATTCTTTTAATGGCCACTTCATTTCCATCACCCCTAAAATAACAAATTGAATTATACTAGTGAAAAAAAACTTTGTCAATGTATTTTCCTTTACATCAAAAAAGGAAAACGTTTTTTTATGCTTTTAATTCTTTGGCCAACGCGATTGTTTTGTCCAAAAGCACCTTTTCCGCGTCGACGATCGGATAGCGTTGTTCTTCATCTTCACTGTTCATCAAGGAAACTTCCGTGCAACCCAGCAGCACAATGTCCGCACCGCAATTTTTGAAATCTTCCAAAATTTCGTAATACAAAGGGAAAAATAAATGAGATCTCTCTTTGATGTAATAATAAATCATTTTATTGATCTTGTCTTGTAATTCTCTGTCCGGCAATACCACTTGGTACCCTTTCTCAACAAGCCGATTTTCGTAAATGCGGCTCTGATGCGTTCCCTCTGTGGCAAATAATCCGACTTTTTTTGCGCCCTCATAATGTTCCGCAATATAGTCGACCGTAAGATCGATCATATTCAGAATCGGAATATCCGTCTCCTTTTGAATATCATCGAAGAAATAATGGATAGTATTGCAGGGCATGATGATGAATTCTGGCTGAAGAATATTCAACATATGAACATCTTCTATCACTGCTTCCACCGGATTCGGTTTGGTCGGATCCAAAATATATTCCGTACGATCGGGAATATCTGCGTGATTCATCAGAATGTAATTGAAATAATCTTGGTCGTTTTCAGGGAAATGACGCTTGTTCATTTCAACGAGAAAATTGGTCGTCGCCAGCGTTCCCATTCCTCCAAGAATACCAAAAAATTTTTTCATACTTTCTCATCCCTCGTTTCCCGTTTGTTTCTTTATTCAGATCATTCCTCTGGCGGATGCTCTCTGAATTTTTTGTAATAGTTGAATTTAGAAGCCAGCACATAGAATTTTCTTTTCGGGCTGACTTCAAAAGGCGCATCCAAAGGGTGCACTACTTTCCCATCTTTGTACAGCTCTTTTACTTTTTTCCGCAACACATCGGACTTGACATACTTCAGCAAAAGATTCTTTGGTGTCATAGTGAACAAGGCTTCATTCGTGTTGATCGTGACCCCAAGTTTTTTCTTGGCTATGTAATCTTCAATATAGTATTTCGCTACATTATTCCCGCTGGCGGTGACATAATAGTTGCTGACGCCCAGACGCCCGTTCAGTTCAAAGAAAACATAGTCATCTTTGCGCTCATCGTACTTCACGTCAAAATTGGAGAAACCATAAAACTCGGTTTCCGCAATCAGTTTTTGGACGGAAGCAACGATTTTCTGCTCTTCCCTTGCCCAGATCGTCAGATGGTTTCCGATGGCGGATGGTGTATGGTCTTCCAAAAGGATGTGGCCGAACGCAATCAGCTTGATTTCCTTGTCCCTTGGAGATGTGTAGACCGTTACGACACCAAGGTAAGTGTCATCACCGGACACGTACTCCTGCAGGATCAGGTTGTCTGTATAGCCGTTGTCGCGCACTAAATGATAGATGCGTTCAAGATCTTTTTCATCGCGGCCGATGAAGACTTTTTCTTTGCCTTCAAAATGCAGCCCCTGATACAGGATGGCATTCGATGGCTTGATGATGATCGGAAATTCAAACGGCAATTCCAGTGAAAATTCATCCATGACTACAGTCTTCGGATAAGGAACACCTGCTTTTTCACAGATGGCGTAGAAACTTTCTTTATTGGTCGCCCGCAGGAATACATCTTCATCCACATACGGAATGATCCAATCATCACTGAAGCGGTCCTTCGTTCGGATCAACAGTTCTGCATAGCGATCGTCTGCCCCGAAGATGATTTTTTTCATATTCGGATAGTCACGGCCGATTTGTTGAATGGTCTCAAAAAAATGATCCAGGTCATCGATTCCCGGTTGGATGTAATGCTTGATGATACGGGAATTGCCGATAGGGCCTATGATCATCGGGCTGATGAGATTCGTTTTAACTTGGTACGCTTCATAGAAAGCTCTGGCCAAACTATAGGCTCCTCTGTTTCCCCCTACGATTACGGGAACGAAACTGACGGAGTTGGCTTCTTCGCTCATTTGATTGTCCTCCTTAGTGCCTAAAACCGAACATTAACGGTTCTAGCATCTATTAACCTATCCATTATATTTCTTTGGTTGTAGTCAGTCAAACGCTTCTTGCGATTTTTCATTAAAGTTTTCATTAATTTTATCAAAAAAATTAGAACGGATTCCTCGGCTCATTGCGGATGTAAATGGGCGACCGGGTGAAATTCTGCTCCTCCAAAACCGGAAGGCCCCCCAAACGATAGATGCGGTCGCTCCTGATTTCCAGTTGCAAGTCCGCTGTATGGGGCTCACGCAATTTCGTGACGATCGGAGTATCCGTGTTTTTTTTCAAGCTGTTCAGATAGCGTCTTCCGGCCTCTGTAAACCCGAGCAAGCGGATTGTGTCCGCTTTTTTCTGGAAAGAATCCGCTTCGTCCTTGGTTATCCCCAACAAAATATAGGAACAAACCCGCTGCAGCCGAGCCCACGTCCAACGCTTGTTCTTCATGCGCCGAATGAAGGCCATAAAATCAGCTGCATCCTCGGCCTCCTTTTTCAGTCTGTACTCCAGGCCTTCTTCCACCTGATAGATGTTCCGGAGTTCCGTATGTGAAAGCAGCATGAGCTGATATTGCAGCATCGCCCAGTAAGAGGCCCAATCAAGCAGAGGGCGCCTCTCCAGCGCCTCTAAGGTCTCTTGCGGCACAAACCTGCCCATGTCCTCCCTTTCGGTTTCTTTCCCGTGGTGGAGGGACCATTCGCGAATGGCGGTGCCACTTGCAAATTCTTGTCCAAAAGCTTCACTGTCGTTGTGCCCGGCACCTCGCCTAAGCACGATGGCCGTTTCCATAGGTTCGGGGAATTGTTCATTTTCTTTGACATACGCCAATCCGAGCTGATTATTGGGCGTTGAAAAGGAAATAGCAGAACCTTGTGGGCGCAAGACGTCGGCAATGGCCGTTTCCAGTTGCGCAGCATAGGTTCTGCCATCATTTCGGTAAGTCTGAAAAATCCGATCGATTTCCGCTTCGTGTTCGCGCAAGAAGCGGCTGTGAGAAACGAAATCTTCTGCTGTTCCTTCTTCAGCCCCGAATGCAAAGGCATCGCACTGCATCGCCTGCAATAAGCGGATGCCTGCTTTTGCGAACAGATCAGCGGCCTGCACACTTCCCAACACGGGCATCTCCACGACAATATCCGCGCCATTCCGCAATGCGATTTCCGCACGCGTCCATTTATCCAATAAAGCTGGAGCGCCCCTTTGGACAAAATTGCCGCTCATTGCGACAACCATGACATCACTTTTGGTCATCCGTCTGGCTTCCGACAGTTGATAGCGGTGACCGTTATGGAAAGGATTGTATTCTGCGATTACACCACAAGCTTTCATCGAAGCGCCCCTTTGGTTTCATTTATGGTTGCGCGGTTTTTTGCCTTGGTTTGCTTAAGCTTTTTTGCAGGCAAAAAACCAGCGCGGACTGTCAGCGTGCACGTCAGCTTCACCAAATTCGGCTGTAGCCGTCACATCGGTGAAGCCGGCTTCTTCAAGGAGCCGTTTATAGACTTCCAGCGGATACGTGCGTTCGCGATGATATTCCGAATGGCGTTCGAACAATTTCGGATTACTCTGGGATCCCACGAAGAAAGTCAAATCATGCTCGACACTGTTCGGAGCATCGCCGGCAAAACTTTCCCATAGGAAGGCTCCCGCTTCATCCTGATAGATGTATTGATATCCCGGAAAAACGTCATTGACTTGATGCATCGAATGGACGTCGAACAAAAGAACACCATCAGGAGCGAGATTCCGCATGACGCTTTGAAAGACTTCCGCCACTTCAGCTTCATCAGTCATGTAGCAAAGCGAATCAGAGAAGCACGTCACGACGTCAAAATCCCCCATCGGCTCCAAAGAACGCATGTCCCCCACAGCCAACGAAAGCGTAACGCCTTCTTCCTGCATCCGATTGTATGCAAGTGAAAGCATTTCGTCGGAGAGATCTACTCCTGTTACTCGATGGCCTTTTTTCGCCAGTTCCACTGCAATCTTTCCTGTTCCGCATGCCAATTCCATGATGTCCAGACCGGATTTCCCGGCTGTATATTTTTCAACATAAAGAAGCCAGCTGTCGTAGACAGACTGGTCCATTATTTCATCATAGTAATGGGCAAAGATGTCGTAACTCATTGCTCAGTGACCATCCCCGAGATGTCGACCATTGGCGCATCACTCCATAATTTTTCGATGTTGTAATAGCCACGTTCCTCATGGTTGAATACATGCACGATGACGTCGTTCAAATCGATCAATGTCCATTTACCTGAATCTTTGCCTTCAACATTTTTGACTTCGCCTTTGTTTTTGTGCACGTTCTCTACGATCGCTTCCACGATTGCAGCGACTTGCTTTTCATTACGGCCGTTCATGACGACAAAGTAATCACCGATAGATGTCAAACCGCGTACATCCAATGCCATGATATCCTGAGCCAATTTGTCATCTGCTGCTTTAACCACTACTTCCAATAATTCTTCACTTGTTAATTTCATTCTGATTTCCCCACTTTTCTTTGGATCCAACTGTTGTAGACATAGATTGTGCCGGGATAAATCGGCAGTTCTTTCTTCACCAGGTGGATGATTGTTTTTTCTATTTTAAAATATGCTGCCTCATCCAGGCTGTCCGCAGCCAGTCTTCTGGCTTCGTCCACACCCTTGAAGGCGCGTCCTGATTCGATGTAATCGGCGATGAAGAGGACTTTCCCGATCAGGGTCATCGTCTCGCCACCGATTGTATGCTGGCGGATTGCGCCAAGGATAGCCTCGTCCGTGATTCCGAATAGCGTTTTGGCATAATAAGCGCCGACAGGGCCATGCATGATTTCGCTGCCGTAACCGGTCATTTCGCTGTCCATCCCTTCGGACAGGACGATTGCCTTCATGCTTTCCGGGTCATGCTCTTTGGAAAAGTCGTGCAGGAGAGCGGCCAAAGAACAGGCTTCCACAGCTGCGCCGTATTTTTCCGCCAATTGGATGGAACAGGCTTCGACCCGCAGCACATGCTGAAAACGCGATGGCTTCATCTGTTTTTCCACTTCCGCCAAAATGGCTTCCCGCGTCCAATCCGTATAGATCCCTGTGTATGCAAGCTCAGTCTTCGTCATCGAGATAGAGTCCTTCTTTCAAAATGTAATCTTTGACGTCCTCTTTCACCAAATAACGGATCGAGCGGCCGGTTTTGACCATCTTGCGGATTTCCGTCGAACTGATGTCGATCAACGGCGCATCAACCCAAATGATCGGATAGATGCTTTCCCTTCCGTATCCTGGCCTGGCGACGCCGACGAACTGCACAAGTTGCACCAATTCATCGATGCGTTCCCACTTCGGCAAGTATTCCACCATGTCCCCGCCGATGATGAAATAATAATCGGTGTCCGGATGCATGGCAGTCAATAATTTCATCGTCTCGATCGTGAAACTCTTGCCGCCCCGCTCCAACTCGATCGTTTCGATATCGAACAGCGGATTGCCCGCAATGGACAACCGCACCATCGACTCGCGATGTTTCGCCGGGATCGATTCTTTTTCGTCGACATGAGGGGGTTCGGCATCGGGCATGAAATAGATCTTATCCAAGCCGAGTTGTTCCCCAACCTGCTGCGCGACGATCAGATGGCCTAAATGGGGCGGACTGAAGGTCCCTCCCATGATGCCGATGCGTTTCCGGTCCTGGAAAGCGATCTGCGTCTCGACCTCGGTTTCTTCGATGATCATATAATCCGTTTGTCCGATCAAATTTAAAGTTGTGATCAATTTTTTCTCACCTCAATAAAATAGGGATTGGCCTGCCTTTAGATTTTTTCAACGACAGTCGAATAACGACGATTCTTTTCTTTGGTTGAGGGTTTGAACAACACAAGCGTGCGTCCGATCTGTTGGACGACTTTCGCTTGCAGTTTTTCTTCGATCACTGCAGCGACATCTTCCGTTTCTTCATCCGTGTTCTGCAGAAGAGCGATTTTCAGCAATTCCCTTTTCTCCAATGCTTCCCCGATTTGGTAAAGCATCTCTTCGTTCAATCCACCTTTACCCACTTGGAAGAGCGGATTCATATGGTGCGCTTCTTTTTTCAGATATTGTTTTTGTTTGCCTCTTAATTCCATTTGACACCTCAGTCTTTTTATTCTAAGAAAATATATTTTTTTCAAAAGTGCATCACCGTTGGTGTTTTATTTATTCCCAAAGTAATTCTGCACCTCATATGATGGCTAGCGCTCCAAGCCTGCCTCTCGGAAATTAGATAAATCTGACCCATTGCGCTCTACGATGCTCATTCAGGGGCAGATTTCCTAAATTTCTTTCGAGGCAGAGCGGGCTTGTACCGCTTTTCTAATTAAATGATCGGTTTGCGCATGACAGCGTCCACGCCTTGCGGGACCCATGCTGCGACTTTACCTGGTTTGCGGACAGTAATCCATCCCAATCCGGAAAATACGATATCGGACGGTACTTTGACATTGAATTCACGTCTGACCAACGGCGGGAAATTTCCAGCGTCTTCCGCAGACGGCGGCTGAAGAAGGGTCCCCAGATGTTTTGCATAGAATTCATCCGCTTTTTCCAATTTGGTGCGGTGAATGTTCAAGTCATTCGAGAAATAGCAAGTGAAGGATGATTTTTCTCCACTGATGAAATCAAAGCGCGATGCGCCGCCCAAGAACAGTGTCTGTTCCGGGTTCAATTGATAAGTGATCGGTTTGATTTCGTGTTGCGGCGCTACGAGCTTCAATTCTTTCGGGCTCAGCACATGCGCCATCTGATGATGATGGATGATCCCCGGCGTATCGATGAGGAAATGCCCATCGTCCAAAGGAATACGGATCTGATCCAACGTTGTGCCAGGGAATTGGGAAGTCGTGATGACATCTTCCTTGTTGCCTGTCGCCGCACGGATGATCTGGTTCATGACAGTGGATTTACCTACGTTCGTAACGCCCACGACATAAACATCTCTGCCATCCCGGTGTTCTTCGATGGTTTCCAACAGATCATCGATGGACGTCGCTTTCTTGCCGCTTACCAGCATGACATCAACCGGGCGCAAGCCTACTGACTGCACCTGTTCCGTCAACCATTGCTTCACACGGGACAGTTTGACCGATTTCGGCAAAACATCCACTTTATTTCCGACAACCAACACTTTATTTTTGCCCGCAAAGCGATGCAAGCCGGGGATCATGCTGCCGTACACATCAAACAGATCGATGACGTTGACGATCAAGGCATCTTCCATCGAGATGGTATTCAGCATAGCCAAAAACTCATCATCCGTGACGGATACTTTTTCCATCTGATTGTAGTGGCGCAATCTGAAACAGCGTTGGCAGTATAATTGCCCGGAATCCAATCCCTTTTGCAGAGCGGCCGCCGGGGTATACCCTCGTTCGGTCGGATCATCGGTCTGGATTTTCGCCCCACAGCCGATGCAATAGAGATCTTCTGTTAATTCTTCTTTAGTCAAGTGATTTCCTCCATATCATTCCTGGATCATTTTTCAACAAACGTTTCAGCAGTTTTCTTTCAAAGAATCGATTTATGCGCGTATTCCATCCGTCCGAATTGATGATCGGCATTACCCACACACTCTTGACTCCCGCTCGATTTGCACCAAAAACATCCGTAAGCAATTGGTCCCCAACCATCAGGCACTGGTCCAACGGAAGCTGCAGCTGTTCAGCTGCCTTGATGTACCCACGGCGGGAAGGCTTCATGGACCTTGGCACATAAGTCAATTGCAGCTTGTCCGCGATTATCTTGATGCGCTTATCGCTGTTGTTGGAGATGATGACGACAGGTATCGCATTTTCTTTCATCAAAGCGATCCAATCCTTCAATTCCTGTGTCCCTTCCGGATTATTCCAGGCGATCAAGGTATTGTCCAGATCGGTCAGTACACCTTTGATGTTGTTCTTTTCAAGTTGTTCCGGAGTGATGTGATAGATGGACTCCACCATCCATGTCGGTTTGAATTTATTTAACATAATGTCTCCTCATCAAAAAAATAAGAGGACGGGAAAAAGCAACAACGTCACTTTTCAAGCAGAACCCGAGAGAACTCCCCCAAGTCGCGCCCCAAAACCGAAAAACTGCACGGCACACAATCCGAAAAAAACATCCTGTACCCCGCAAAAAAGTTTTGACCCAGCCTCACTACTATCCAATTGTATATTATAACCCCATTCCAGTAACATTATAAAGCATAAACCAAAAAATACAAGAGCGCGATGCTATGCGGTAGGGGGCGAGCACTAAACGGATTAGCCGCAATGGGCTGCTTTTTGCCCATGTAGGCTAATCAGATTAGGCGGAACCCCCTGCATAGCAGAGCGCGTCTAAGAGGAGCGCGATGCTATGCGGGAGAGTGTCGGGTAGCACTGTGGTCGCAAGCGCCCAAGTGTATCATGTCTCTATGCGATTGAAATCGCAAGAGCCATGACAAATCCCGGGTAGAAATCGAGCACTAAGAGGACTAACACTAAACGGACGCTTTTTGTCCGTGTGTGGTAGTCAGCTTAGGCACAGATTTCTGGGATTCAGAACACGGTTAGACATCCGGACGCTTGCGCTCGGGCCTGGAAAGATGGATAACTTTCCGTTATTCATCTTTTCTGCTCGCATCCGGCCCAAAGACATGGATAACTTTCCGATATCCATCTTTTCTTCCCGCATTCGGCCTAAATACATGGATAACTTTCTGTTATTCATCTTTTCTGCTCGCTTTCGCCCCTAATCTTGCGGGCGCCCCCCCCAAAAATACAAAAAACCCGAGGATTTTACTCCTCGGGCCCACTATTATTTGATTACTTGCACGCCATTTTTTTCAACATGCAGCAACTTGACTTCACTGTCTTTGACAGCTGCTTTTGCCGCAGCTACGAATGCTGCTGCCTTTTCAGGATGGATCATCGTGAGTATCGTCGTGCCGGCACCACTCAGGTAAGTACCGTACGCGCCCATCTCATGCCCCAATTCCCGAACTTGACTCAATTCCGGAACCAAGGCGCCGCGATAAGGCTCATGGAAGACATCCTGCTCCATCAATGCGCCCGCTTTTTCGATGTCACCCGAGAAAACAGCCGCCACCAACATATTCGAGATGCTGCTGCCTTTGATAGCTTCCTTGAACGGAAGCGCATCCGGCAAAACAGCCCTGCTCTCTTTCGTCAACAATTCCTTTTCCGGAATCGTCACTACCAAAGCAGTTTCAGGGAAACTCGCTTTCGTCCAGTATACTTTGGAATCCAAAACGGCTCCGACCGTAAAATCTCCGGTGATGGCAGGTGTCACATTGTCAGGATGGCCTTCAATGCGTGTTGCGATTTGAATTTTATCATCAATGCTCAATTGCAGATCTGCGCATTGATTGGCCAACTCAATCCCTGCAACGATAGCAGCCGAACTGCTGCCCAAACCTCTGGCAGCAGGCACTTCACTCGTCATCGTGATTTTCCTTGGCGCCATGTCCGGCGCCAAAGACAATGCGGTTTCAATAATCAGATTCGTTTTATCAGTCGGAATCCCTGCTCCCAAATCATGGAGGATTTCCCACTCGTCGGCCTCTTCTTTTACAGTCAAGGTCAAATATAATGATACAGCCAATCCAAGGGAATCGAACCCTGGCCCCAAATTGGCGGAAGTTGCCGGTACACGGATATCAAACATCCTACTAATCAATCCTTTCCAAAAGAACGATGGTTCATCATTTCTTACTCTTTAGTGTGTTCGAAATACGAAAGAAATCCGATCAGTGTTCCAACACTTTGAAATGGACTTTCAATTTCATATCATCATTATCTTCCATCGCCTGGATGATTTCATTTTCTTGCGCTTTCGACATCGGATGCGTAACGATGACAATGATCGCTTTGCCGTTTGCCAATGGCTCTTGGATGATTTTATCGAAGCTGACTTCCGCAGTGGCGAAGATTTTCGCCAATTCCAAAAACTGTCCAGCACGATCGGTAACTTCCAAACGCATGAATACAGGATTGATAACCTGCTCAGGCTTCGCGATTCGGGTCTCTACCTCATATTCGTTAAAGATGTTCCCGGTGGTTCCCATAAGGATATTTTTAGCGATATTCATCACATCACTGACGACGGCTGTTGCGGTAGGCAACTCGCCAGCTCCAGCACCGTAGAACATCGTCTCCCCAAGGGCTTCCCCAGCCACAAAGACAGCATTCATTTCATTGTTGACGCTGGCCAAAGGATGTGATTCCGGAACAAATACCGGTCCGACTTCCACATTGACGCTGTCGTCGATTTTTTCGGCAGTACCGATCAGCTTGATTTTGTAGCCTAAACGATTCGCCAATTTGATGTCGTTGATGGAAACGTTGCGGATACCCGTCACTGCTACATCATCCAAAGTCACATCATTCGTTCCGAAGGCAAGACGAGCCAAAATGACCATTTTGCGCGCTGCATCCAACCCATCGACATCGCTTGTCGGATTTTTTTCAGCAAAGCCTAATTCCTGTGCCAATGCCAAGGCTTCATCGTAAGAGTAGCCTTCTTTGTCCATTTTCGTCATCATGAAGTTGGTCGTACCGTTCACGATTCCCATGACTTTTTGGATGTTGTCGGAAGCGAAACTTTCCGTGATCGCACGCAAGATCGGCACACCGCCAGCAACAGCTGCTTCATACAAGAAATCGCATTTGTTCGCTTTCGCCAGAGTGACCAATTCTTTTCCATGCAAAGCCACAAGATCTTTATTCGCTGAAACGACATGCTTTCCAGCAGCAAAAGCTTTGGAGATGTAGTCTTTTGCTGCCGGAACATATCCGATCAATTCTACTATGATCGAAATTTCTTCGTCATTCAAAATCTCATCAAAATTATCTGTGCAATGAACAGCATCGCCAAAGAACGTTTTGCATTTTTCGATATCGCGGTCCAGAACCGTTTTGATGACTACTTCCTGTCCGACGACTTGATTGATTTTATTTTGGTGGCCGCCGATGATGCGGGCAACGCCAGTCCCTATCGTTCCTAGTCCTAATAAACCTACGTAAATCTTGTTTGCCATTATTCCACCTCTTCAATTATTTCCTTATTACACAGTATACTGAATGTTGCGGAATTACTCTACATAAAAATTAAAAAATTTTAATGATTGCCACTTTATTCCCATGAAAATGGAAAAGACAAAAAAAGGCAGCGGGAAAATGAGCCGACTCATTTTCCCGCTGCCTTAGTTCATGCAAGGATGGATGAATTAATCTTGTAATAATTCGTAAATTTCGATGGCAACTAAATCAAGATCATCAAATTGATAAGTTTGGTTTGAATCGTGTTCTTCCAATTCAAAACTTTCCGTATCGCGGTTGTATTTAACGACGCAACGTTCTACGCCTGCTTTTTCAAAACGACGGATTTCGACATCACCATTGTCTTCCATCATTACTTCTAGGCGACGAAGGATCGCTGAGAGCTGTGAAGGTTTCATGATATTTCCCCTTTCAAGACTAACTTCTTATTTATTCTAGCATTTTTTTTCTGAGTGCGCATCAATTTACTGTAATTTACCCAAGAAAATCAATATTTGAGCAGTGCGCCTTATTCGCCCCACCAAAGCTTCACCAACGCTTGCGTACCATCATCAGCGAAACCTTTGTCCGCTAATTGTTCGTAAAGGAGCGACGCCTGTCTTGTAGCCGGCAAATCGATGCCCATCTTCTCCGCTTCATCCAGCGCAATTTTAAGGTCTTTGACAAAATGTTTGACGAAGAACCCTGCTGTGTAATCTTCCTTCAGGATTCGAGGACCATAGTTCGTCAAAGACCAGTTCGCGGCGCTGCCGGAACCGACTTGCTCGATTACGCGTTCCAGATCCAATCCGGCAGCTTTAGAATAAACAAGCAACTCGGTCATACCGGTCATCGTGCCTGCAACCATGATCTGGTTGGCCATTTTAGTGTGTTGGCCACTGCCGGCTGGTCCTTGCAGCATTACTTTGCTCGAAAAAACCGACAAGACATCTTTTGCGGCATCAAATGTTTCTTCATCTCCGCCTACCATCGTTGTGAGCGTTCCGTTCTGCGCACCCTTGTCTCCGCCTGATACCGGGGCATCCAGAGTCCGAATCCCTTTTTCTTTCCCAAAAGCATATATTTTTTCCGCCAATGTCGGCGTACTCGTCGTCATATCAATGAGAATATGGTGGTCATCCGCTTGCGAGAAGATTCCGGCATCACCAAAATAGGTCTCTTCAACGTCTGTCGGATAGCCTACTATCGTGATGATGATATCTGCTTGCGCCGTCACATCGGCCGGCGTATCGCACCATTTTGCCCCCTCTGCGATGACCGCATCAGCCCTGCTCTTCGTTCGATTATAGACATGGACAGGATAGCCCGCATTCAAAAGATGTCTGATCATGGATGAGCCCATGACACCCGTTCCTATAAAACCAATTTTTTCCATTTGTACAACCGTCCCTTCTAAACGCTATGTTAACAGTATACCTTACGCCTAGCGCAGATAAAAACAAAAAAGCGCCGGGAAACAGATTATCCAAGCAATCTGCTTCCCGGCGTTCAGGCTCAACGTTTGATTTTTTCCAGGAGATTCACTCTCAATTTCAATTCTTCGCGCGGCTGCGATTCATAAATGTCGATACTTGTTTGATAATAGCTCAATACGGCACCCGCAAATGCTTTTGAAGAAATTTCCTGCATCAGTTCATCCCATACTTCTTGGTTGATCGCAACATCGGAACTATGAAAAAAGTCCGCATAGGCGATGATTGTCTTGCCGATTTTGTCATCCTCTTCGAACAACATCCCTAAGCTATCCTCTGTTATCAGACCGGATAAATAGTCATTCCGTTTCGCGATGACCGGACACCCGTTCACGATTGATTCCAAGTAGGTCAAGCCTTGCGTCTCAGATTCTGAAGCATTGATATAAATATCCGCCATCTGGTAATATTCGCTCACATCTTCATTTCTCACTTCGCCGACGAAAATCACGTTTCGGGTCAAATCCATTTCCGACACCAGCGCTTCCAATTCATGGCGCATCGGCCCATCCCCGACAAACACAAGCTTCGCGGACGGGTAGGCTTCGACAACCTCAGGAAAGGCATGAACAAGCTTGTCCAGATTTTTTTCTGAGGACAACCTGCTGAGGGAGAGCAGCACCAATTCGGAATCCGAAATGCCCAACTCTTTGCGCTTGCTGGTTTTGATGCCGGCAATCCGTTCTGGTATCTTGACACCCGTTGGGATGACGCGGATTTCCTTGTAGATGTTGTAAGATGCCAATTTCTCCTTCATTTGCTCGCTTGGAGCAATGATGCCCATCGTACTGTTGCAGAAATAACGGGAGGCTATCTTAACAGCCCGGGGCTTCACAACTTTCCCTTTAGCGATGTAGTGCAGATATTTTTCGTACATGGTGTGGTAGGTATGCACTGTCGGAATCTGCAGCATATAGCCAACAAATTTGCCCGTCAATCCCAAACTGAACTCCGTATGCGTATGCACGATATCGATATTCTGTTTCTTCGCTTCCTTCAACGCTTTGTTCATCCCTTTCACCGCAACCCGACGATCTTTGAAAGACAAGAACGGGATACTGGTCAAACGGATTATATTTTCTTCAGCTTCGTCAGCTTTCGGGTCGGTTGTGGTAAAAATGATGACCTCATGACCTTCTGCCTCCAATTCCTCTTTCAAGGTGCGGATTGAAGTGGATACCCCGCTCACTTGAGGAAAATACGAATCTGTAAACATGCCTATTCTCATGATTTCACCTCGAAAAAATCCCATCAAATTTATAATTGCTCAATATATTCAGTATATAGAACATTCTGATATTTGTCACTCATCCCGCAGACCTACTTTTCAAAATATATCCGCCCGAAACGGGATGAGCATATAACGGACTGTATATCCATGATCGGTTTGAAATCGCAGGCACACAAAAAGGCCAGGCATGCAAGCATGCCCGGCCTTTTTAACCTGAATCGGCTTAGTCTACTAATTTAGCTTTCATTTCTTCAACCAATGCAATGACTTCTTCAACAGTCGTACATTCATTGATCGCTTTGTCCGCTAGTTTTTCCATTTCTTTGGAATCCAAGCGTTTCATCAAGCTGCGTGTTTTCAGGACGCTGGATGCGCTCATGGAGAACTCATCCAAACCAAGACCTACCAACAACGGAACCGCTGTTTGATCGCCGGCCATCTCGCCACACATACCAGTCCATTTGCCTTCAGCATGAGAAGCATCGATAACATGCTTGATCAGCGTAAGGATAGCTGGGTTGTATGGTTGATACAAGTACGAAACTTGTTGGTTCATGCGGTCTGCCGCCATTGTGTATTGGATCAAGTCATTTGTTCCGATACTGAAGAAATCTACTTCTTTAGCGAATTGATGAGCTAAAACAGCTGCTGCTGGGATTTCGATCATGATACCTACTTGGATATCATCAGCGACTTCTACGCCATCGGCTAATAGATTCGCTTTTTCTTCATCCAACATCGCTTTTGCAGCTCTGAATTCGTTCAGAGTCGAAATCATCGGGAACATGATGCGCAATTTACCGTAAACGGAAGCACGCAACAATGCACGCAATTGTGTACGGAACATTTCTGGCTCAGCCAAACAAATACGGATTGCACGGTAACCCAAGAATGGATTCATTTCTTTCGGCAATTCCAAATAAGGCAATTCTTTGTCCCCACCGATGTCCATTGTACGAACTACGACAGGTTTGCCTTCCATGCCTTCCAAAACAGTTTTATAAGCATCGAATTGCTCATCTTCTGTCGGGAAGTCCGAAGAATCCATGTACAGGAATTCAGTACGATATAGACCTACTGCTTCAGCGCCGTTGGCGATAACGCCTTCCAAATCTTTAGGCGTTCCGATATTGGCTGCCAATTCGATGTGTTTACCGTCTGCTGTCACTGTATCTGCATTCTTCAGTTTGTGCCATTCAGCTTGCATCGCAGAGAACTCTTCAGCTTTCTTCTTGTATGCAGCTAATGTTTCTTCATCAGGATTGATGAAGACGTCGCCGTCCAAACCATCCAAAATGATGATATCGCCATCTTTGACGATTTGTGTGATTTCTTTTGAACCTACGATTGCAGGAATCTCCAAAGAACGGGCCATGATTGCGCTGTGGGATGTGCGTCCACCGATGTCGGTAACGAATCCTTTTACATAATCACGGTTCAATTGAGCAGTATCACTAGGAGTCAAATCTTTTGCAACGACGATCACTTCTTCAGTGATTGACGATGGGTTAGGGATTTTGACGCCCAACAAGTGGCTCAATACACGCTCCGTAACGTCGCGGATATCCGCAGCACGTTCTTGCATGTATGGATTGTCTTCCATCGCTTCGAACATACCGATGAACATGCCGGCAACATCAGAAAGTGCTGATTCAGCATTCACACCGTTGTCGCGGATGTTGGAGTTCATTGATCCAATCATTTCTGGATCGGATAATACCATTAAATGTGCATCAAAAACTTGTGCTTCTTCTTCGCCAAGTGACACTGCCGCTTTGTCTCTGATTGCACTTACCTCTGATTTAGCGGTTTCAAAGCTTTGCAAAAGGCGAGCAATTTCGCCTTCTGAATCTTCCACTTTACGCTTCTCAAAGGATAGATCCGGTTCAGTAAGCAAATACGCTTTCGCGATTGCAATACCGTCACTAGCTGCTATTCCTTGTAAGTGGTTTTTCATATTACTCTGCTAGCCCTTCTTTTACCATTGTTTCAGTGATTCCAGCCATAGCGTCTGCTTCGTCCGGACCTTCTGCAGTGATGACAACATCAGCGCCTTGGCCTACGCCTAATGACATTACACCCATGATGGATTTTAAGTTAACTGATTTACCTTTGTATTCTAAATTGATATCTGAATTAAATTTGCTTGCAGTTTGCACCAATAAAGTTGCTGGACGTGCGTGAATCCCTGTTTCTGCGATTACGTGATATTCTTTTCTTTCCATGTCATAAACCCCTTTTGAGATGTATTTATTTAAGGTATTTTTAATACGTTTCCATTATAACAGAAAAATGGAAACACGGACTAAAAATAACCCTTTCATTGAATAAGATTACCATCTTTCGCTTTATACTACAACTGTTTTAACCAGATTCGTTCAAATTTTTGTCATAATTGCCGAAATGCCACTAATTTAATACAACCATTCCGTTAGGCTGAATGGCGTCCCGCTATAAAATTTTCGTTTCGTTTCAAGGCAAACTACTTGAAAGTCAAAATAGGTCAATGTATAATGGGATCATAAGGTCAGAGTTGGTCAGGATACCTTCTCACGAGAATTCCTTAGCCGTTACTACTATAATATACATGTAGCTATGATCCACATAGAAAGGAAGATTGCCATGCTTTGTCAAAATTGCGAAAAAAACCAAGCTTCCATTCATCTGTATGCCAGCGTGAATGGACAAAGACGCCAAATCGACTTATGCCAGAGTTGCTATCAAGAATTCAAAGCCGCTCAATCGCAACAAAACAATCCGAATCCAAGATCCCAAGGCCCTGTAGACCCTTTTTCTTTCGGTAATCTGGATTCCTTCTTCAAGAAAATGCAGCAAAACCAAGAACAGAATTTCCAACAGCCTCCTGCCCCTGAATCTGCCCGTGGAGGAAAAGGCGGCGGCAAAGGCGGCTTGCTGGACGAATACGGCATCAACCTGACGCAATTGGCCCGCGATGGCGGCATCGATCCTGTCATCGGAAGAGACAGTGAAATCGCACGCGTCATCGAAATCCTGAATCGCCGCACGAAAAACAATCCGGTACTCACAGGCGAGGCTGGAGTCGGCAAAACAGCTGTGGTGGAAGGCCTTGCCCAAAAAATCGTGGACGGTGATGTTCCTCAGAAATTGCTGGACAAAGAAGTGATCCGCTTGGATGTCGTCTCACTCGTCCAAGGAACCGGCATCCGCGGCCAATTCGAGGAACGGATGCAGAAATTGATGGATGAAATCCGTGCAAACAAACAAATCATCCTCTTCATCGATGAAATCCATGAAATCGTCGGGGCAGGAAACGCTGAGGGAAGCATGGATGCAGGCAATATCCTGAAGCCCGCCCTTGCGAGAGGCGAACTGCAATTGGTCGGCGCCACGACGCTGAATGAGTACCGCAGAATCGAAAAAGACGCTGCTTTGGAACGCCGATTCCAGCCCGTCCGGGTGAATGAACCGACACCTGAACAGACTTTGATCATTCTCCAAGGCATCCGTCCGAAATACGAAGATTATCATCACGTCAAATATTCGGATAAAGCACTGGAAGCGGCTGTCAAATTATCGCACCGCTATATCCAGGATCGCTTCCTTCCGGACAAAGCCATCGACTTGCTCGATGAGTCCGGATCCAAAAAGAACCTGACCATTAAGCCCATCGATCCGCAACAGATCGAGGAACGCATCGAAGCGGCGGAACAGGAAAAACAAGCAGCCCTGCATGCGGAAGATTACGAAAAAGCTGCCTATTATCGCGATCAGATCACCAATCTGAACAAGATGAAACAGAATCCGACGCCGGCCGATGGCGATCCCGTCGTCACGGAACAGGATATCCAAAAGATTATTGAGATCAAAACAAATATTCCGGTAGGTGAGTTACTTGAAAAAGAACAAACGCAATTGAGGAATCTTGATAGCGATCTGAAGAAAAATGTCATCGGCCAGGACGAAGCCATCGACAAAGTATCCAAAGCGATCCGCAGAAACCGGATCGGATTAAGCCGCAAAAACCGCCCGATCGGCTCCTTCTTGTTTGTGGGACCTACCGGTGTCGGCAAGACCGAATTGGCCAAACAGTTGGCGATCGAAATGTTCGGGACCGAGGATGCGATTATCCGCTTCGATATGAGCGAATACATGGAAAAACACGCCGTCTCCAAATTGATCGGTTCGCCTCCTGGGTACATCGGCTACGACGAAGCCGGCCAATTGACCGAGCGTGTCCGCCGCAGTCCCTACAGCATTCTGCTTCTCGATGAAGTCGAAAAAGCCCACCCGGACGTGATGCATCTCTTCCTGCAGATCCTTGATGACGGCCGCCTGACGGACTCCCAAGGCAGAACCGTCAGCTTCAAGGACACCATCATCATCATGACCAGCAACGCCGGCACAGGCGTCCAGGAAGCAAGTGTAGGTTTCGGCGCAGCCATGAAAGGCAAGACGCATTCCATCCTGAATCGCTTGAGCGATTACTTCAAACCTGAATTCATCAACCGCTTCGATGCGATCGTCGAGTTCAACCAATTGTCCAAAGAGAATTTGAGCAGCATCGTCACGCTTATGTTGGATGACGTCAACGAATTGCTTAAGGATAAAGAAATCAGCGTTACTGTCTCACAGAAAGCAAAAAACCGCCTCATCGATCTGGGCTATGACCCAAGCATGGGTGCACGTCCACTGCGCCGTGTCATCCAGGATCAGATTGAGGACCAGGTAGCCGAATTCTACTTGGATAATCCTAAAATCAAAGATTTATTTGTCGACGCAGATGAAGAAGGCAATCTGATGGTCGTCAGCAAAGTCGAACGCACAGAAACAACGGTATCTGAATAAGATACGCTTTCGCAAAGGCAAGAGTTCATGAATGGACTCTTGCCTTTTTCTTTTGAAAGGCAATGAAAATTATTCATTTATTTCTTTACCCTTTAAATAAATCAACAGTTGTTATATAATTATTCTATAAACAGCCAACCTAAGTTAGGGGTGTTCGTCCATGAAATTGATCGATGTTACAAATAGCCACGCTGATCTTGTACGTGAGCAATTGGCCAACACCGATGCTCAATTTGTCAAAGTGTATTCTTTGGGACAAACTACAGTCATCTTTACCGGTGCCGCAACACATGAGGATGTCATCATCCTCAACAAAAATCGTCGCGTAAAACAAAGCGAAATCGACTTTGTGCTGACGAAATTGTTGCACCTTACCGTTGACGATGTGGAAGTTATGCCTGGTCATAACTTCGTGGAGCTATCTCATCTGAAATGATTGACATTTTCTGCACTCGAAAAAAACTCTTCTTAACGCAAAACGCACACTGCTTTTTCGGCAATGTGCGTTTTTTGTTTTGTTTTTTGTTTTGTTCAAATCAAAGCAAAGCTGTCAATTTGACTTCCGGATATTTATCCTCGAACCAGCGCATAGCAAATTGGTTTTCGAAAAGGAATACGGGGTTGCCGAAACGGTCGCGGCACAATAAGTTACGGCTTGAGGACATGTTCGGATCCAGATCATCCGAATCGATCCAGCGGGCAATTTTGGAGCCCATCGGCGTCATTTCGACCTCCGCGTTGTATTCATGCAGCAAACGGTACTGGAACACTTCAAACTGCAATTGGCCGACCGCACCCAGAATGTAATCTTCTGTATGGTAGGTTTTGTACAATTGGATGGCTCCTTCTTGAACCAACTGTTGCACACCTTTATGGAAAGATTTCTGCTTCATGACATTTTTCGGAGTGACTTTCATGAACAATTCCGGTGTAAATTGCGGCAACGCTTCGAACTGAAGGCCTTTTTTGCCTTCATAGATTGTATCGCCGATTTGGAAGTTACCGGTGTCGTACAGTCCGATGATGTCGCCCGCTACAGCCGTTTGGACTTGCTCACGGGAATCGGCCATGAACTGCGTCGTATGCGCCAGTTTGATCTTTTTGCCGGTGCGGTGAACAAAAACGTCCATTCCGGGCTTGAATTCACCGGAGCAGACCCGCACGAAGGCAATCCTGTCTCGGTGAGCGGGATTCATATTTGCTTGGATCTTGAAGATGAAGCCGGTAAAGTTTTCGTCCGTAGGTTCCACAATCTCTTCCGCTACGGTCACATGCTCACTTGGGCTTGGAGCAAAATCCACAAAGGCATCTAAGAATGTCTGGACGCCGAATCCAGTCAAAGCTGATCCAAAGAAGACAGGCGTCAATTTCCCGGCTGCGATCGCTTCTTCCGAAAAGTCGTTGCCCGCCTCTTTCAACAATTGAACATCTTCAACTGCTTGGGTATAGATGGTTGATTGCGTCACTTGGTAATCGCCTTCGATTTCGCCATCTTCATTCAGCGGCAGGAAATCGTTGTCTTCATTTTCTTCAGGATGAGTCAATTCCACGCGATTATTGTAGATGTCATACAGACCCAACAAATTTTTCCCCATGCCCATCGGCCAGTTCATCGGATAGGCCTCGATCCCCAAAACTTCTTCCAATTCCGCAATCAGATCCATCGGCTCGCGGCCATCACGGTCCATTTTATTGATGAAGGTAAAGATCGGAATCCCTCTCATGCTGCAGACTTTGAATAATTTCTTTGTCTGGGGCTCAATACCCTTCCCGCTGTCGATGACCATCACTGCGCTATCCACAGCCATCAGCGTACGGTACGTATCTTCCGAGAAATCCTCGTGCCCGGGCGTATCCAAAATATTGATCTGTTTTCCGTCATAATCAACCTGCATGACCGAACTGGTTACCGAAATACCCCTTTGTTTTTCGATATCCATCCAATCCGATTTGGCGAATCTGCCTGATTTTTTCCCTTTTACCGTCCCTGCTTGGCGGATTGCGCCCCCGAACAACAACAACTGCTCCGTGATGGTCGTTTTACCGGCATCCGGATGGGAAATGATGGCAAAAGTTCTTCTTGCTTTTACTTTATCTGCTAATGTTTGAGTCATATTGTTCCCCTTTTTCCAAATATCTCCATCGTGAACGCTATCTACACAAAAAGATAGCATGAGCAATATGCACACGCTAACCCACGATAATACCTTTGTTATTATACAAGAAATCCGAGCATTCCACAAGATTGTCGTTGCATCAGCATGCAGCCCGCAGTTACGTGTTGCTATCTGTGTGCATGCCAAGGAGCCCTATTGCAAAAAACAGCCTCGCCCTGACCGACTTTTATCGATCCGGGCAAGACTGCTCAGTATTCATTTTGTTTCTTCTGTTAAATCAGCGGCTTCTTCAGCCTCTGCCGCTGCCTTGTCCTCTTTGAAACGTTCTTTTGCGGGGCGATCATTTTCGTTCATATAAGACACCCCGACTTTCAACAGGCGGCGATTGTCGAACTCCAACGTTTTGATGACCAATCCGTTCTCTTCGATGGATGCTTCCTCATTTTCTTCTGGAAACTCACCCAACTCCGTCAACAAATAACCGGCGATCGTATCGACATCCGCCGATTCAAATTGCGTGCCAAAATAGTCATTGAAACGATGCAAAGGCGTAGCCCCATCGGCTTCGTATACATTATCACCGATCCGCGCGATCAGCACATAACTTTCATCGTATTCATCCTCGATATCGCCAACGATTTCTTCGAGAATGTCCTCCAAGGTCACAATCCCCACCATGCCGCCATATTCGTCATGTAGCAACGCCAATTGGTTATGGCTTTTCTTCAGATAGGACATCAATTCATCCGTAAGGATTGTTTCCGGAACAAAAAGAGGCTCATTCATGATTTTTCGCAGATCAATCTGATTTATAGGGGTATCCTTGGATTCCTTCAACAAATTCTTCAGATGCAACACACCAATGATATTGTCCTTGTCATCTTCATAAATCGGTATGCGGGTATACGGGGAATCCAATGCGGCTTCTATGTTCTCCTCGACATCATCGTTCACATTCAGCATGAAGGTATCCGTCCGCGGCACCATAACCTCCCGGGCCATTTTGTTGTCCATGGAAAGCACCCCTTTCAGCATATTGAATTCCATCCTTTCGATGGTCCCTTCATCACTGCTCTTCTCCAGCAGCTCGCGCACTTCTTCGCGCGAAAACATATCGTTGCCGCTCGTGAACGTGATCGGCGTCATTTTTTCCAACACACTGGTGGAAAAGGATAGGAACCAAACGAAGGGTTTCATCAGCTTTTGAACGACAGTGATGAAGCCTGCACCTGCCCGCGCCACTTCTTCCGGGCGCTGCAACCCCAGTTGTTTCGGATACAGTTCACCGAATACCAAGGAAATATAGGAGAGTGCTAGCGTGACAATCAGAATGGCAGCCTGTTCAGCTCCGGGTATATTACTCAAATAGGGGTCGAGTCTGGCTGCGAAAGTATTGGCAGCTGAAGCACTGGAAAGGAAGCCCGCGAAAGTAATGGCAACTTGGATAGTCGCCAAAAAATCATCGGAATGGTCCAAAAGCGCCAAAATTTTTCGCGCTTTTTCATCCCCTTTGATGGCCTGGTTCGCCACCCTATTTTTGTTCAATGAAACAAATGCGATTTCGGATGCCGCAAAAAATGCGTTCACCAATGTCAATACCGCAATCAGCAGCAGTTGCCAAAGCAAGGTCTGATTACTGGGGTCTGTGGTCATAGATTGTTTCTCCTTCGTTTTAATATCTCTTTGAAAGTTCATTGTTACCTTTCATTATCTAATGACCCGGCAAAAAAAACAAGTGTTTTATCCGGAAACACCGTCCATCCCATAAAGAACCCCTCCGTTAATCACCTGAGCGATTAACGGAGGGGTTCCAAATTTAAGGAATTGAATTATTTAGCAGCTAATTCTGCTTCTTGTTCCAATGCTTTTTGAGCCAACAAGTTCAAGTAGTTCCAAGGACGGTCAAAATGAGGTTGGAAGAAGAAGTCCACAAGAGCCAAATCTTCAATCGTCATTTTGTTTTGGATAGCCAATGATAAGGTATTGGCTGATTGTGTGATGTCGTACTTGGACATCAACTGTCCGCCGACGATGCGGTTCGTACCTACTTCGTAGACAAGTTTCATCAACACTTTTTCATTTGATGGCATGAATTCCGGACGGTAGAAGTCTTCCAGAACTACGGAGCGTGTTTCAAGTCCGAAAGCTTCAGCACTTGCATCGTTCACACCGGTAGAACCGATAGTGAAGCCATTCAGGTACAATCCGGAAGTGGATTGGGTTCCGCGGTATTTCATTTTAGGTCCGTTGATATTTTTACCAACCAACAATCCCATGCGCACAGCGTTTGTTGCCAATGGAATATATGCATGTCCGCCGTTCGGATTGTAGTTTACCGCACAGCTGTCGCCTGCTGCATAAACGTCAGGCAAGCTTGTTTGCATGTAGTCATTCACGATGATGGCACCGTTCTTCATCATGTCCACTTGGCCTTTGACAAGGTCAGTGTTCGGTCTGAAGCCTACGCATAAGATGACCATTTCAGCTTCGTATTCTCCGCCTGTCGTTACAACAGTTGTGATGTCTCCAGCTTCGTTATCTTTGAAGCCTTTAACCATTTCATTCAATTGTACTTTTACGCCATGTGCGCGCAAGTCATCTTCAAGGATGTCCGTAAATTCAGAATCCAAATATTTATTTAAAATGCGATCCAAACCATCGACCAACGTCACTTCTTTACCGTCGTTAGCAAAAGCTTCAACTAACTCGATACCGATGTAGCCGCCGCCGACAACGACGATTTTCTTTTTATCGTCTTTGCGTGCGATGATTTCTTTTGCTTGGTTATAGTTTTTGCAAAGCAAAACATTTTTGCTCTGGATTCCTTCGATTGGCGGGATGATTGGCCATGAGCCGATCGTTAAAACTAACTTGTCATATGTGTCTTGAAATTCTTCGCCGGTAACTAAGTTTTTCACAGAAACAGTTTTAGCTGCTGTATCAATGTTTGTTACATCATGTTGCATGTTTACGTTTGCGCCTAGTGAAGCAAGCTCCTCAGGGTTAGAGTAGAATAATCCTTGTGGATCTTTCACGACACCGCCGACGTAGAGCGCAATCCCGCATGACAAGAATGAAACGTTGTCGTTTCTTTCGTATACTGTTAATTCAGTACCTGGATTCTCCTTCAAAATTGTCTTCACTGCTGACGTTCCGGCATGTGTACATCCCACTACGATTACTTTCATTGTACTTCCTCCTAAAATTTCCGTATTAATATATTTTGCACAAACCAATTGCCGCCGTTCTCATAATTCATAATAAAAACTGCACAAATTGACTCGTTATGCCCTTAACACTTTTTACATAATAAAGGATTCCAAAGGTAAAAAGCAATCAATAACCCTTGGAATCCACATTAATTTTTATTATTCTTTATATAACACTTTTTTCTTTCTGTTTTTGACGTAACGGTGGACATATTGGACGATGGTTTTCACGACTGCATACGCGGGAATCGCCAATATCATTCCCAGAACGCCGGATATTTTGCCTACAGCCAACAGCAGAAACAGAATCGTCAGCGGATGCATATCCAACGTTTTCCCCAAGACGTTCGGTGAAATGATGTTCGATTCAACTTGCTGTACCACCAACACAACGACACAGACCAACAGCGCTTTTGTCGGGGAGACTGTCAATCCGATTATCGCTGCCGGAATCAAGCCGATGTATGGCCCCAGGTATGGAATGATGTTCGTGATGGCTGCCGTGACCCCCAGCAGGAAGGCGTACGGAAGTCCGATCAGCAGATACCCGATAAAGGTGAATGTCCCGACGAACAGACATACAAGTGCCTGCCCGCTGATGTATTTGGCGATGGTTTTATTGATTTCCTTGAACAACGCTAGTACATCGGAGGAATATTCATGCGGCAGCAATTGAGCGACCGCTTCAGGAAACTTATGTCCATCCTTCAGCATGTAGAAAAAAATCAATGGAATGATGATGACAAGCAACGCGATGTTGGCTACAGCTGAGAGCACGGAACCGATGCTGCCCGTCAAGCCGTTCAGGAAGGCGCTGATGCTGCTTTGGACATTTCCGCTCAACTGAGACAATTGGGTTGGGATATCCAGTCGCTGAACCCATTCCTGTTCAATCACTTGTTGATAGAGTTTATTCAAGGAACGGACCACGCTAGGCAAATTAGTCAACAGTTCTCCGATTTGGCTTACGAGATTCGGAATAAGCCCCAAAAAAGAGAAGATGACGATGCCGATCAGCAGAACCATGACAATGAGGATGCCTATCGGCCGTTTGATGTTCAGCCTGTTCTCGAGCATTTCGATGAACGGAGTGAAAATATAATACAGAAACCCCGCCACAAGCACCGGCGTGAAGATCGTCGAGATGAAGGTGCCGATCGGATAAAAAATAAAGTCGATTTTGGTTGAC